>NZ_AQOH01000181.1 GCF_000364705.1 Pseudomonas fuscovaginae SE-1
ATGGCCACCGTTGGCAGCCCCATGCCGGTAACGCCTTTGACCAGGCCGGCAGCCAGAAAGGTGCCGGCCAACAGAAGAATGTACAGCGTGTGATCGTGCATGAGCGGTCCGGTTCGAAGCGGGAACAGGGCTGAATTGAAGCCTCTGGCGCAACGCTGCACAATGCGGAAATATCAGCAAAGCCTTCGGACGAACCGAAGGCAGGATCGAGGTTGTCCATGCGTTTCGACCTGGCGGACCTGCAGTTGTTTCTGTGTGTGGCGGACGCCGGCAGCATTACCGCCGGCGCAGCCCGGGCGAATCTTGCCCTGGCCTCGGCCAGTGAACGATTGCGCAGTATCGAAAGCGCCGCCGGCGTGGCCTTGTTGAGCCGCCGCCCGCGCGGGGTGGTGACCACCGAGGCAGGCGAAGTGCTCGCGCATCACGCCCGCCTGATGCTTCGGCAGCAGGAGATGCTGAAGGGGGAACTGCAGGACTTTGCCATCGGCGTCCGAGGAACGCTTCACCTCTATGCCAACACCGCCGCGCTCACGGAGTTCCTGCCGAACCGTCTGGCGCCCTGGCTGGCCGAGCGTCCCAGGTTACGTCTCGAACTCAGGGAGCGCACCAGCGTCGACATCGTCACTGCGGTGGCCGCCGGGTTGGTCGAGGCCGGTGTCGTCTCGGATGCCGTTGACGCGGGGGACCTGCACTTGCAGGCCGTGGCGAAGGATCATCTGGTCCTGATCGTGGGAGCCGGGCAGCCTGTCCTGTCGGGCGACAGCGTGACGTTCCAGCAGGTATTGGATCTGCCTTTCGTCGGCCTGTCCCCTGGCAATGCTCTGCAGGATCACCTCAACGACCATGCGCAGGCGGCGTGTAGGCCTCTCCATCTCAGGGTTCGCATGAAGACCTTCGAAGGCTTGTGCGAAATGGTTGCCCATGGTGTAGGTGTCGCGATTGTGCCCCAGGATATCGCCAGACGTTACAAACGGCGGTATCCCCTTCGGATGCTTGCCTTGACCGATGATTGGGCCCGGCGACGGCTCTGCCTGTGCTATCGGGAATGGGGGCAATTGACGGCGCCGATGCGAAGCCTGCTTGCCCATCTGCGAGGGACGGGCACTGAATCCCGGGTTGATAGGGCCTGATGGGGTCATTGCTGTCCAGGAAGGCGTCTTGTCAATTTAATTTTTAGTGTTGACATATCTAGAAACAACTGTAAAAGTATGTTTCATGAGTAAGGATAGTGCTCATTGCAACCAATAAAATTATAAATGCTCAAGGGATTGGCATGTTTGATACTATGGCTGTAAATACGTCTCCTCCTTCACTTTCCTCTTCTCACCAAACACTTCGTGCGTTATCAGACCTGGCTGAATGCCGTGCTGATAATGGCTGACAGTTCTTCACTGACTGAATATAGATCGATATAGGAAATTCACCTGCGACATATCCTCGTGATCATGTGCGTAGTGGTGTGTCGTGCATTTTTTCTGGAAACATGAATATCTGTCTGCCAAAAAGTCCGCCTGTCGAGTGTTTTTGCAATCAATCGGTAATATTGTTTTTACATGATCGATCATATCTATCGAATATAGGGTTGGTGAGCCATTTCGCTTAAAGGCTTGTCGAGGGAGTTGCTAGTGAAGTGGGGCTCCGGGTTTTATTGCTGATTTGGATCTGACTGATAAAAAGGCTGTAGGGAAATGAAAATATCATTCATCGCTTTGCTCGGGATCTTGTCCCTGGCTCAAAGTTCGCCATCCCTTGCGGAAAATCTCAATGGGAAAAACCTGTATCTGCAGCGATGTGCCGTATGCCACGGGCCGGATATCAAGGGCACAGGGCCACTGGCCAATAAAAGCAATCCACCTACACCTGACCTGACAACCCCTGCCTTCCGGAAACGACTGAATGAGTACCCAGGCGTTATCGTCTCCTCGGTAATCCTTCGCCCAAGTGGGGACTTGATTCCAAAAACCTTGCAGGAGAATCGCGTGCGCATACCTCCACACGCCTGGAGCATCAAGGACCTGCGCGACCTGAATCAATACATGAGTGGTTTGATTTCGAAAAGACGATGATCTTCGACCCGGGAAGCGGGTAGAACAACCAGCGGCCGTTTCACGGCCGGCTGCACAAAATATCTGGCGAAGGCTGATGAGGTACTGAACATGACCACGTGACCAGTAGCTATCGCCAAATTCTCTTCAAACCTTATAACTCAGAGGGACAAACCCATGCGGACAAAGGTTGCAATCATTGGAGCAGGTCCGGCCGGATTGATGCTGGGGCAGCTTCTTTCTCTTATGAATATAAGCAATGTGATTGTTGAGAGTCGCTCGAGAAACTATGTTGAAGGCCGTAGCCGCGCCGGACAGATCACCCCCGCCACGGTACGGGTTCTGACCGAGAGTGGTGTCGGGGCGAGGCTTCATGCCGAGGGCATGATACATTCCGCGCTGCAGTTCCATTACGAGGGGGCGACGCGTGAACTGGATTTCCAGGCGCTCACCGGGCACACGGTAACCATTTATGGTCAACAGGAAATCATCAAGGACCTGATTGCGGCACGCTTGAAAACGGACTACCCCCTGCTGTTTGATGCTGCGGATGTCCAGGTTCACGATACCGATGGAAATGCGCCCTCGGTTTCTTTTCGGCAGGGCGGTACACAACAGACATTGGAGTGTGACTTCGTCGTGGGTTGCGACGGTTTTCATGGTATTTGCCGTCCACATATCGCTGATGGGCTGACCTGTCATTCGCACACCTATCCTTTTGTCTGGCTGGCGGTTCTTGCCGAGATGTCACCCATTTCACGGGATGTGATCTTTTCCAGCCATGAAACGGGCCTCGCCTTGTTCACCATGCGTACGCCAAATATTTCAAGGATCTATCTGCAGTGCTCCCCGGCCGAAGACGTCGACCAGTGGCCTGCTGAGCGGATCTGGGATGTCCTGCGGTCACGCATCGAAGGGAGGCCCGAGAAGGTCAATGGCGGGGAGATAATCGAAAGGAACATTGTGCAGCTCAGGAGTTTTGTTGCCGAAAAAATGCAAAAGGGCAGGTTGTTCCTGGCGGGAGATGCTGCTCACATCGTGCCACCTTCCGCTGCCAAGGGCCTTAACCTCGCTGTCTCCGATGCCAATATCCTTGCTCGCGCTTTCGAGCAGTTTTACGCCAGGGACAAGGATGACCTGCTGCTGTCCTACTCCGATATCGCCTTGAAGGAGGTGTGGCGGGATGTGCAGTTTTCCCATTGGATGGCCATGTTGCTCCATCGTTTCGATGACAACTCCGATTTCCACAGGCGACTTCAGACAGCTGAACTTGATCGTATTCTGGGATCTGGCGCGGCTGCGCGGAACTTTGCGGAACTATGGGTGGGTAGTCCTCCATTCGCCGCTGCGATTTGAGTCAAGCCAAGATTGAGTTGATCGACCGGGAATATGGAGTTGTGCAATGGATCAAATAGGGAAGATCCTGATTATCCTGCATCAGGAGCAATCTACGCCTGGCCGGGTGGGCTGCCTGCTGCGTCAACTGGGTTTCGAGCTCGATATCCGCAGGCCGCGATTTGGTGATCCTCTTCCGCAGAGTATGCGGGAACATGAAGGCGTGGTCATTTTCGGCGGTCCGATGAGCGCCAACGACAGCGACGAATATATCCGCGAAGAAATCAACTGGTTGGCCAAGCCGCTTGAGGAAGGAAAACCGCTGCTGGGTCTTTGTCTCGGCGCGCAGATGCTGACTCGGCATTTGGGGGCACGTGTCTACCGACTCGAGGATGGAGTAACGGAGGCCGGCTACTATCCGATAACACCCCTTGCCGCCGCCCACGAGATAACTGCGAGCGCCTGTGCACCGTTTCCCGACTATGTCTATCAATGGCACAGCGAAGGCTTCGACTTGCCGAAGGGGGCCGCGCTGCTCGCCGAAGGTTCGACCTTTCCCGTTCAGGCCTACCGGTATGCCGGTAACGCCTACGCTCTGCAATTTCACCCCGAAGTGACCTACGAAACGATTGATCGTTGGGCAATGCGTGGTACCGAACGACTCAAGGCGCCCGGTACGAGGCCCGCATCCGAACATCTTGCGGGCTGGCATCGATACGACTCGGCAGTGGCGACCTGGATCAAGGCGTTTCTTCCCAAATGGGTTGGATCGCTTAACTAAATCATCGAGTGGCCAGGTTTCGAACCCGACGCATCATTTCAGTTGGCTGGCGGCTTTTCGCCGTTCGGAACCTATGCGGGGATAGTGCGGCATGGACTTGCAACTTTGGTTATTGTTTTGCGTCGTATTTCTTTCAGCGGCGATCCTGCCGGGGCCGAATGTTGCCTTCTCCATGGCACAGGCACTGGATCACGGTTTCAAGGAATCGTTCCCCGGTGCTATCGGTTTCGGATTGGCGAGTGGGGGACATGCCGTTATTGTCCTCTCGGGGCTTGGCATAATCGTAAGCAATAATCCTGACATTTTATTCTGGTTGAAATGGATTGGAGTGGCATATCTGCTCTACCTGGCGTTGAAGTCGTTGCGCTCGCACTCCCAGGTAATGGTGGCCACATCAAGCAAACGGACGCCTCTGCAAATGTTTACCGGCGCCGTGATTGTCTCTTTCACGAATCCCAAGGGGATATTGACAAATATAATATTGTTTCCGACTTTTATAGATAAGGCTTTGCCATATCTCCCGCAATGCATGGTATTGGTTGCGACGGCGATAGTCATCTCCACATCGATCTATTCCATGTACATGCTGATGGCTCGGCATGCGGCGAAGATCTTTCGAACAAAGCGGCAAATGAGCGTGGTGACGGGATTTTTATATATTGGTGTTGCTGTCGCAATCGCAGCAACGATCTAGATTGCGGTGAGGGCTTGCTGCTGCGGACATTTAAGTGAGGTTCGACTTGATCGGCGTATTTGATTTCGGTAGTGGTGGGTTGACGGTGATGCGTGCCTTTGAGTCCGTCTTGCCGGATGAAGAGTTTGTCTATCTGGGGGATCATGGAAATGCGCCCTATGGAAATGATTCATCCGGTGATATCCATGACCTGACACAGGCCGCCGTGACTCGACTCTTCAGGCATGGCTGTTCACTGGTAGTCATCGCCTGCAATACAGCGGTGGCAACCAGTCTTCGGCCATTGCAGCAAGCGTGGCTTCCAAGTGCGTATCCTGGTCGCAAGGTGATCGGGGTGGTCGTCCCTGTTGCCGAGGAAGTCACTGGGGCTTGCCGGAGTGAGCGGCCTGCCAGCCCTGTGCGGCGAGTCGCCGTTTTTGCCACTCAGCACACCATCCAGTCAAATGTCTTTGTCATGGAAATCCTCAAGGGCAACCCTGCTGTAGAAGTGTACCAGCAGGCCTGCCATGGACTTGCCTTGCTTATCGAGCAGGACGCCCCCGAGGATATTTTACGGGCTGAGATCCGCAAGAACGTCAGGGCGCTCCTGGATACCATCCCGGAAGTTCCAGATGCCTGCATATTGGGATGTACGCATTATCCGATAGTTGAGCATATCTGGCGAACGGAACTGCCGGAATCGTTACGCATAATCTCGCAGGCCAATGCCTGCGCGCGGAGTCTGGTTGGTTTTCTCAAGGAAAATCCTCGGTTCTCCAATGTCAGGACGGGCCGCAACAGGTTCCTTACCACAGGAGATGTTGAGACGGTTTCAGCGCGAGCCTCTCTGTTCTACGGGGCCAGGGTCGAGTTTTCGAGAATTGATACATAGTTTCTGGTGGTAATCCTGTTTGTGAAGTTTTCGCTCTTTGTTCGCCTATGACGAATGGCGGGTGAGATGCTGGATGAAATGGACGAATGAAACTTTAGGAGAAAGTTATGAAACTTGTTGGCATGATGGGATCGCCTTATGTTCGGCGCGTGGCAATCTCGTTGCGACTGATGGGGCTGCAGCATGAGCATCGGCAGATTTCGGTGTTTCGCGATACTGATGAGTTTCGCTCCATCAATCCGGTGGTCAAGGCACCTACGCTGATTTGCGATGATGGTGAAATGATCATGGACTCATCGATGATCCTGGATCATCTGGAGTCGCTGGTCGGAGCAGAGCGCAGTTTGATGCCGAAAGACCCGAAACAGCATAAAAGGGTACTTTCGCTCATTGGGCTTGGGCTTGCTGTTTGCGAAAAGGCTGTCCAGCTCGAATACGAGCATAACAAGCCTGCCGAATATCACTATGAGCCCTGGATGACGCGTGTCACCGAGCAATTGCATGCCGCCCTGGCACTTCTGGAACAAGCCGCAGCCCGTGCCAATCCCTGGCTGGCGACTGCGCAATTGTCCCAGGCCGATGTAACGGTGGCGGCAGCCTGGCGTTTCACGCAGTTCAGGGTATCGAACCTGGTGGATGTCAAAAGCTATACGGCGTTGGCGGGCTATTCCGAGCGCATCGAACAACTGCCGGAGTTCGTCGATACACCATTGAAGTGAGCCCTGTGCCTGTCCCTCCCGTACCGAGGGGCAGGTTCCAGTTGCATGACTGGCTGAGCTGTTGCCACATGATTCGCAGGAGACACAAGGATGTTGAGTCTGGATGATTTTTTTGCCTACGGCGAAGCGGGGTATACCCATGTTCCGCTGTGGCAGAGCCTGCCGTTGCCACCGGGGGTCGAGGCACTCTCGCTGTACCAGGGGTTGGCCAACCGCGGACAAGACTATCTGTTCGAAACGGGGCACTGGCACGAGGGCGTGTTCGAACAGGCGTATTCGGTGATCGGTCTGCCTTGCCGTCAACGGGTCGAACTCGATGAAGGTGTCCTGCGCCTGTACTGCGACGGCCAGATGTCCGCCAGGATCGACTGTGACGACCCGCTGGCGGAGCTGGCCAGGTTGCAAAGGGACTTCCATATACCGCAGTGTCCCGGCCTGCCTTCGTTCAGTGGTGGGCTCTTCGGTTACTTCGGTTTCGAAACGACTCGGCTGATCGAGCCTCGTCTACGTCGGGTACCGCGCAAACCTTCCGGTTTTCAGCTGCCTGATGTACTGCAATTGATCAGTACCGACCTGGTCGTGCTGGACCACCGTCAACGTCTGGCCTACTGCATCGTGCATGAAAGCCCGAAGACCCTGGGCGATTACCAGCACGCCCAGGAGCGACTCAACCGGCTGCTCGCGCATCTGCGTCCATTGCTCGTACCGCCCGCGCCACGCATGCAGGTGGTTGAAGCCACTGTCCCCACGGCCGAGTCGGCGTTCCCGCAGCCGGCCTTCGTCGAGGCAGTGACACGTATCAAGGACTATATCGCCGCGGGCGACGTGATGCAGGTCGTCCTGTCCCAACGCATGAGTCTTCCCTTCGAGGAGGATGCCGTTGCGTTGTACCGCTCCCTGGCCGATCTGGGTCATACCCCCTATCGCTATTTGCTGAACCTGGGTGACTGCCAGGTGGTCGGCGCATCTCCGGAAATGCTGTTTCGGCAGGAAGAGCAGAGGGTGACGACCCGGCCGATGGCGGGTACGCGTCGTCGGGGCGGTGCGGTGGACGAAGACAATCGGCTCAAGGAGGAACTGCTCGCCGATCCGAAGGAAATCGCCGAGCATATGATGCTGGTCGATCTGTCGCGCAATGACCTGGGCCGGTTGGCCAATGTTGGCAGCGTGCAAGTGCCCCAGTTGTTGAAGGTGGAATATTTTTCCCATGTCATGCACATCGTCTCGACGGTGACCGGCCAGGTAGCCGAGCACGTCGGTGGCCTGGAACTGCTCAAGAGCATGTTTCCCGCAGGCACGCTCAGCGGAGCCTCGAAGGTGCGTGCGCTTGAGATCATTGCCGAGCTGGAGCCCCATTCCCGCGGAGTTTATGGCGGTGCCATCGGCTATCTGGATTGGCGCGGGCGCGCGGACCTGGCTATCGCCATTCGAACCGGGCTGCTGCAGGGCGCTCGTCTCTACGTCCAGGCTGGCGCCGGGGTGGTGCAGGACTCGGTGGCAGAGCGCGAGTGGCAGGAAACGCTGGAGAAAAGCCAGTTGGTTCGGGTGGCAGCCGGCCGGTGCAAGTCGCTCGCCCAACGCCAGGAGGTGGCATATGCATCTAATGATCGATAACTACGATTCGTTCACCTACAACATCGTGCAGTACCTGGGAATGCTGGGGGCCGATATTGATGTGCGTCGTAATGACGAAGTCACCCTGGCCGAAATAGACCAGTTGGCGCCAGAGTCCCTGATCATCTCGCCTGGGCCTTGCTCTCCGGCCGAAGCGGGTATTTCCCTGGCAGCGATCAGGCACTTTGCGGGACGCTTGCCCATCCTCGGCATCTGCCTGGGTCATCAGTGCATCACGGCGGCTTTCGGAGGGGAGGTGCGTAGGGCCCGCGAGGTGCTGCATGGAAAGGTTTCACGCATCAGTCATGACCGACGTGACCTGTTCGAGGGACTGCCTGAAGGATTGCAGGTGGCCCGTTATCACTCGTTGGTGGCTGGCGTCCTGCCCAGTCAGTTGGTCGCCACGGCGCATGCCCTGGATGAAGACGGCATGCCGGGAGAGATCATGGCCTTGCGACACCGAGCGTTGCCGATCTATGGCATGCAGTTTCATCCGGAGTCACTGATGACGCAGCAAGGCCTGGAAATGTTGGCCAATTACCTTCAATTGGTCGAGCGGGGCCGCTTCGCCAGGGTCGCTGTCTGAGAAGGTGCCGGGCCCGTATCCGGCGAGGAGCCTAGGCGACGAACGACAAGGAAGTTCAAGGCCGCGATGATGAGGGACAGCAGGACACGCTGACGCAGGCGCATGGGGCGGCTACATTGATAGTCGTGAGATATTTCGTTCTCGGGAGGACGACCATGCGCAACATTCGCTTGCTGACAACCTTGACTGCAGCCTTGGTGCTGGCTGCCGGCTCTGCCTCCGCCTGGGCGGATCCGGGCAATGGCCAGGGCAATGGCAAGAAGTTTTCTCAGGGCTTCGATGATCAGGACGGTCATGGAAAAGGCAGGAAGTCCGTCCATGGTGAGCGGGCGCATGGTCCCAGCATCGACCGCAATGGGGTGCTCGGCGTGCTGGGCGGCTACCGTGACTACTGGAGCCCGGGCCCTGCATTGCCGCCGGGGATCCGCAAGAACCTGGCCCGGGGCAAGCCACTGCCGCCGGGTATCGCCAAAAAACTCGACGGTCGACTGCTGGGGCAACTGCCGCGTTATGACGGCTATGAATGGCGGCAGGCGGGGGCTGACCTGATCCTGGTGTCGATTGCCAGCGGGATCATCTACGAAGTGCTCAGCGGCGCGTTCGATTGAGCCGCCTCGTCGGCCATTTGCCCAGGCTTGTCCAATGCCGCCGCGGAAAAACGCGGACCCATCCCCCGGTTTTCAGTCAACTGCGAAACCGGGGCAATGGGCGATCGATGCTCAGTGAGGTGAGCGTCTGGCGCACCTGGGCATCCTCGGCTTCCAGCGCCTTGAGGCTCGCACGGATCTTGCCGGCCGCGGGCATGTCGCCCTGGCGGTCGATCCAGTCGGCTATCTCCTTGCAGGCACTGCTCAGGCAGGCCTGGCGCTGGTTCATCAGCGACAGCAGGTTGGTCAGCTCTCGTTCGGACATGACGGGATCCTCCGTTCGACCTCATCAGTGTAGCAGGGCCCTGTCGGAACATGGCGCAACCGGCTTCGGCATTTGGACTGCCATTCAGGGACCGATCAGGGGGATGTCCGCGCCGGGACTGGCGTGAACCCTTGGAGCCGACAGAGAGGAATAGGCAATACCGAGCGATCAATATCACCCGCGGCCTCTGTGTCCTCGCATTGCGCCGTGCCCGTGACAGTCCGGTCCGGTTTGGCGCGTGCCGATACCGGGCGAACAGCAATTTTTTCCAATATTCCTGCTGCCACGTTATGGCTCAATCGGCGTCCTGTTTGTGCTCGAGTGGGTTTTTCCGTGCAGTTCACCAGTGGTTTTCTTCTCAGCCTTTCGCTTTGTCTCGACATCGGCCTGGCCAACATCGCCATGATCACCCTGGCGATGCAGCGAGGCTTTCTGCAGGGCTTCTGGCTGGGCCTGGGCACCTGCGTTGGCGACCTGATCTACGCGATTCTGGCCCTGGTCGGCATGACCGTCCTGCTCCAGTTCACCTGGGTGAAGTGGAGCTTGTGGATCGGCGGGTCGGTGCTGCTGATCTACTTCGCGGTGCGCATGATCATCAATGCCTGGCAGAGTCACGCCAGCGTGCGGAAGACCGGGCCGGTGGTGGAGCGTTCGGCGATCAGGGCGTTTCTGCGAGGCATTTTCATGGCTGTCTCATCGCCCAGCGCCATTCTCTGGTTCGCGGCGGTGGGCGGCACGCTCATCTCTCGCTCGGGGGCCGGCGGCCTGGCCAACGCGTCGCTGTTTCTCGCCGGCTTCTTCGTGGCGGGTGTGTGCTGGAGCGCAGGCTTGTGCACGGCCGCCAGCCACGGTGGCAAGCTGTTGGGCGATCGGATGCTGAGGTACAGCTACATCGCCTCGGCATTGATCTTCGCCTGGTTCGCGGTCTACGTGATCGGCACCGGGTACCAGGAGTTCATCCTCGGGCAGCCTGCCTAGGCCTGTGTGCGAGTCGACCGTACAGGCCGCTAACGCAGCGGGCCCTCGCGCCGTGGGTGCGGGCTGTCCCTGAAGGCGTCCGAGTACACCTGGGGAGAGACACCCATCACCTTGCGAAAGGCGTTGATAAAGTGGCTCTGGTCATAGAAACCCAGTTCGGTCGCCACGTCCAGAACGCTGGCCCGATTCCGTAGCCGTCGGCGCGACTCGATCAGCCGCAGTTGCATCTGGTACTGCAAGGGCGCCAGCCCGACCTGTTTCTTGAAGCAGCGAACCAGGTGGTACTTGCTCAGGCCCACGGTCGCGGCCAGCTCATCCAGGTCGGCCTTGCGGGTGAGGCAGTCGCGCAGGTACTCGACGGCCAGCGAAACGGCGGCGTGTTGCTCGCCCACGCGCGTATTGCGGGGTTCCAGCCATTGGCAGAGCAGATACAGGAAGGCTTCCTCCCGCCGGTTGCGATGAGCGGCCGGTGTCCGGGCGAAGTCGAGCAGGGCCTGGTGCAGGCCCGGATGACTGAAAACGCCTTGCTCGAAGGTGTTGTTCGCCAGGTTGTTGTCCCTGACCACGCGGGAAATGCCTGCGGGATCCAGGTGCAGGCTCACATACTCGACCCCGCTCGGGCAAAACGCCGAGGCCTGCATGGCCAGCGGGTTGTACAGGGTGATCTCGCCGGGCCTGGCGGTCAGCGTCCGGCCGTCGAGCCAGATGTGTTCGGTGCCCTTGAGATTGGTGCCCAGCACATACTCGTCATGGGTATGGCGGGGGAAACTCGCGGCGTCGGCACGCACCCACGAGGCTTCGATCAGCGTGCCAGCTTGCCAGTCGTCGATGACAAGGGGCATGGGTCACGTCCTCCCGGCCAGCGCATCAGGCTGTTGCGGGGCAATCGGCTGGGGATCGGGCGGGAAAGTCATGCTGTCATTGTGCCAGAACGCAGTCCTGGCGGCGATAAACGCCGGGGTGAATCGTCAGGCAGTCGAGGCCTTTGGCTCGCAGACGGGTACACTGGCCAGATGGCTTGCACGATTTCCTGGACAGGAACAGGTGATGATCGAGTTTGAGGCGCAACGCTTGCGTGATGCATGCCATGTCTTCACTTCGCGCAGAGAGAAGCTCGACTCCAGGCGCTTGAGGCGCTTCCAGCAGGGCAAGGGCGAGTGGGAAACTCGCTGAACGGAATCTGCTGGCTCCCGAGCACCCCCCGGTTGTGCCAGCTCGGCGGCCCGCTGTTCCAGGCGGCCGAGCAGCACTTCATTCCGGGACCGAACACCTAACACAGCGCCGGGCGGTATCGCTTCAGCCCTGGGCGTGAATGTCGGCGCTGAT
This sequence comes from Pseudomonas fuscovaginae SE-1, assembly GCF_000364705.1. GTDB lineage: Bacteria > Pseudomonadota > Gammaproteobacteria > Pseudomonadales > Pseudomonadaceae > Aquipseudomonas > Aquipseudomonas fuscovaginae_A. The sequence goes on from NZ_AQOH01000181.1 coordinate 11,862, forward strand.
CAACCGTTGGACGACCCGGCTACCGGTTGAACCGCTCGACCAGGGAGTATTGCGTGGAAGCGGTCCTGGTCAGGTCCTTGCTCAGTTCCGTCGAGAGAATGGCCTGCTCCGAGGATTGGTCGGCCAGTTGGGCTATCGTGCTGATATTGCGGCTGATTTCGTCAGCGACCGCGGTCTGTTCTTCCGTGGCGGTGGCAATCTGCGAGGTCATGTCGGTGATGTGGGCGACGGCTTCGCTGATCCCCACCAGGGCCTTGTCCGCCTCGAGCACCCAGGCCACGCCTTCCTCGGCCTGGCGATTGCCGTTTTCCATGGTCTGCACGGCATTGTTGGAGGAGGTCTGCAGCTTGGTGATCAGTTCATGGATCTGGTTGGTGGATTGCGAGGTGCGCTGGGCCAGTTGCCGAACTTCGTCGGCCACCACGGCGAAACCACGTCCCATGTCGCCGGCGCGGGCCGCTTCGATGGCGGCGTTGAGGGCCAGCAGGTTGGTCTGGTCGGCGATGCCCTTGATCACGTCGACCACGGTGCCGATCTCGTTGCTGTCCTTGGCCAGTTGCGCCACGGTCATGCCGGTTTCGCCCACCACCGCCGAGAGGCGCTCGATGGCCTGGCGCGTGTCCCGGGCCACATCGCGACCGTGGCTGGTGAGCTGGTTGGCCTGCTGGGTGGCATCGGCGGTGCGCTGGACATGACTGGCCACTTCCTGAGTGGTCGCGGCCATCTGGTTGACCGCGGCGGACACCTGCTCGGTTTCCAGGCGCTGGCGCTCGAGGCCCCTGGAGCTGTCGGTGGCCAGCAGGTCGGACTGCCCGGCCAGCTCGCTGACCTGTTCGGCGGTGTCCTGCAGGCGGGTGAGGCAGGTCTTCAGGCGCGAGTCCTGGCTGACCAGGGCGGTCTCCAGGCGGGCCTGGTGGCCTCGTGCATCGCTGTACATTTTTGCCAGCAACGCGTCACTGGTGGAAGGCTCGACCAACTGCAGCAGACGCAGCAGCCCCTGTTGTTGCCAGCGCGAGGACAGCAACGCGATCGGCACGGACAGGCCCACGGTCACGGCGATCGCCAGTGGCGCGCTGAGAAACAGGCCGCTCACGGTGGCTGCCAGGCCCAGTACCAGGTAAGGCAGGTAGTCGAGCAGCATCGGCAGCCAGGTGTCTTCGCGCGGTACGGCCGTCTTGCCCTGGCTGAGGCGCCGGTACAACGACTCGGCGCGACGGACCTGATCGGTCGTCGGCTTGACCCTGACCGATTCGTAGCCCACCACTTGGCTGCCCTCGAAGATCGGTGTCACGTAGGCGTTGACCCAGTAGTGGTCGCCGTTCCTGGAGCGGTTCTTGACGATGCCCATCCATGGGCGCCCCTGCTTGAGGGCACCCCACATATGGGCAAATACGGCAGGAGGGACATCGGGGTGGCGGACGATATTCTGTGGCGCGCCGATCAGGTCGGCTCGATCGAAGCCGCTGATTTCCACGAAAGCGTCATTGCAGTAGGTGATCACGCCTCGAGCGTCTGTCGTCGAGATAAGCTTCTGTTGCGGGGCAAGCGACACTTCACGCTGTGTAACAGGCTGGTTGTTTCTCATTCCGACTGCTCCTGTCTTTCATACAAAGCTATCTGCTGACTCCATTAAAAGAATCAGGGTGATTCGGATAAAGACTCTAGCCCAATCGTGCTGGCGTGCCGAGGAGGCCGAAAGGATGATTTGAATATGCCACTATTTGTAGGTTTTTTGATACTGGATCACCGATAAATCGTACTTTTCCCATTTCGTCCCCCTTGATAGCGAACTTTTACAAGTGGCCTGGAAGTCATCCAGCCTGGAGATCAAGGAGATCGGGTAAATGGTGGACGTAACGCGTCGTTCGGTGGTGGGGTTGATGGCGGCGTTGCCGTTGTTGAGTGGCTCGGGACGGGTGTTTTCGGCGACTTTGCCCGCCGCTTCGAAGGTTTCGTCCAGCGAGGTCTATCTCAATTTCAATGAGAGTTCCTGGGGCCCTTCGGCGGCGGCGCGGCGGGCCATGGAGGAGGGGATCGCCCTGTCCGGACGCTATCCCTACAAGTTCCAGTACCAACTGGTGAATCTGCTGGCACGGCAACTGTCGGTGCCCGAGGAGCATATCGAGATCTACGCCGGCTCCAAGGTCGCCCTGCAGCAGGCGGTGCTCGCCCATACCGGTGGCAGCCGCAGCCTGGTGGTGGCGACGCCCACCTATGAGGCCGCGGCGCTGGCGGCCAGGGCGCACGGCGCGACCGTGCATGAGATCGATCTCGATGCCGGGCATGCCCATGACATCGGGGCGATGCTCGCGGCGGACGTCAGCCTGGGGGCGATCTATATCTGCAACCCGAACAACCCGACCGGCACGCTGACGCCGATGGCGCGGATCGAACGGGCCTTGAAGGACAAACCTGACGGTGCACTGGTGGTGGTCGATGAGGCTTACATCCATTATTGCGATGCACCCAGTTGCGTACCGCTGGTCAAAGACCATCCCGATTTGCTGGTGCTGCGTACCTTCTCAAAGATCTATGGCATGGCGGGCGCGCGCCTGGGGTATGCCGTCGGTCAGCCGGCACTGCTGGAAAAACTGAATGTGCTGGGTGAGCAGAATGTCGCCGCTGCCTCATCGTTGCTCGGTGGCATCGCCAGCCTGGAAGACCGGGCGCTGCTGCGCGAGCGCAAGCAGACCAACGCCCGTATCCGCGGGCAGAACATGGCCTGGTTCCGCGACCGCGGGTTCACCTGTACCGACGCCCAGGGCAATTTCTTCATGGTCGACCTGCGTCGCCCGGCCAGGGACGTGGCCCAGGCCTTGGCACAGCATGGGGTACGGGTGGCGCGAACCTGGGAGAACTGGCCGACCTGGATGCGCGTCACCGTTGGCAAGGACGAGGAGATGGCCCGCCTGCGCAAGGCTTTCGCCCTGGTGGCACTGCCGGCCAAGCGCTGATTCGGGCGGCGGGGGAGTGTGACGGTGTTCACACTTTCTGAAAGTAGTGGAGCCGGAAGCGTTCCAGACCGTTGCGTCGTGAGCACTTCGCAACGGTTGGTCTAGGCTGGATCGGCAAGAGCTGCCTCGAACTCGCCTTCAGGGATGACCGTCATGCTTCCAGAACGTGAACTGTGCCAGATCATTGAGTCCGGTTTTCTGCCGCTGTCCTGCATCTGTACCGCCAACGGCAACGGTGCGCTGATGATCAAGATCTTCGACCCGGTGTCCGGGCGCGTGGATCTGCAACTCAATGGCGTCGCCATCAACAGTTTCACCAGCGTCCGGTCGGTCGCCAATTTCATCGGCGAGCTGCGCACCGAGATGCAGGCCGGGCGCCGGGCATTCGCCGGCGCCATTTAGGCATATCAGCCCGCCACTGCGGCGAGGGGCCGGTGGGTGCCTTGCAGGTGAGTGGCGATCACGGTGTTTTTCAGCAGGTAGGCAATGGTCATCGGCCCGACGCCACCGGGCACCGGCGTGATCGCGCCGGCGATCGTGCGCGCGCTGGCGTAGTCGACATCACCGACCAGGCGTGGGCCTGCCTCGGTTTCAATGCGATTGATCCCTACATCGATCACCACCGCACCTGGCTTGAGCCAGCTGGCGTCGACCAGTTGCGCTCGCCCGACCGCGACCACCACGATATCGGCCAGGCGACACAGGGCCGGGGCGTCGACACTGCGCGAGTGGATCACGCTGACCGAGCAGTGGGCCTGCAGCAGCAGGGTCGCCATCGGCTTGCCGACGATGTTCGAACGACCGATGACTACCGCGTGCAAACCGCCGAGGTCGCCGCAGGTTTCCTGCAGCAGGCGCATGCAGCCGCTCGGCGTGCAGGGCGTCAGCACTTCGGCGCCCTGAACCAGCCCGCCGACGTTTTCCCGGTGAAAACCGTCCACGTCCTTGACCGGGTCGATGGCGTGGATCACCGCCTGTTCCTCGATATGCGCCGGCAGCGGCAACTGCACCAGAATGCCGTTGACGGCCGGGTCGGCGTTGAGTTCGGCAATCAGGTGCAGGACTTCGGCCTGGCTGGCGGTGGCCGGCAGGCGATGTTCCAGGGAGCGGATACCGGCCTCCTCGGCACGCAACAGCTTGTTGCGCACATAGACATGGCTGGCCGGATCGTCGCCGATCAGCAGGACCGCGAGGGACGGCACGACACCTTGCGCGGCCAGGGCTGCGACTTCCTCACGGACTTCTTCGAGTACCCGGGCGGCAATGGCCTTGCCGTCGATATCGCGGGCGAGGGGAAGGGTATTGCTCATGGAATGCGTCACCGTCGTCTGTAGCCAAAAGATCGCCAGCGCCCCGGGCCCGGGGCGCTGGCGGAGTGACGGCAATATAGCACCTGCGTGTCGGCCGGCGGTGTGACATAGCGCAGCAGGTTGGCGGCAGATGGGTGGCTACACCGGACTCAGCGGAACGCCGGCACCACGTGCTGGATGAACAGCTCCAGCGACTTTTTCTTCTCGGCGTGCGACAGGCTGTTGTCACACCAGAAGCTGAATTCGTCGACCCCCAGTTCCTGGTAGTAGCGCAGGCGGCAGATGATCTCTTCCGGCGTACCGATCATGGTGTTCTTGCGGATGTTCTCCAGTTCGAACTCCGGACGCTCGGCGAATTTCTCTTCCGGGCTCGGTGCCAGGAAGCCGTTCTGCGGCACCTCTTTGTTGCCGAACCAGGCGTCGAAGGTCCGGTAGAACCGGTTGATCGCCGTGGCACCGACCTTCCAGCCTTCCGGATCGTCCTTGGCGTGCACGTGGGTGTGACGCAGCACCATCAGTTGTGGACGCGGCACGCCAGGGTTGTTGTCCAGGGCGGTCTGGAACTTGTTCTTCAGGTCCAGGACTTCCTCGTCGCCCTTCATCAGCGGCGTGACCATGACGTTGCAGCCATTGGCCACGGCGAAATTGTGCGAGTCCGGATCGCGGGCGGCGATCCACATCGGCGGATTGGGCTTCTGTACCGGTTTGGGCACGCTGGTGGAGGTGGGGAACTTCCAGATCTCGCCATCGTGGGCGTAGTCGCCCTGCCACAGGGCGCGGACCACCGGAACCATTTCCCGCAGGGCCAGGCCGCCGGAGGAGGCCGGCATGCCCCCGGCCATGCGGTCGAATTCGACCTGGTAGGCACCGCGGGCCAGGCCGACTTCCATCCGGCCGTTGCTGATCACGTCGAGCAGGGCGCATTCGCCGGCAACCCGCAGCGGGTGCCAGAACGGCGCGATGATGGTCCCGGCGCCCAGATGGATGGTGGTGGTGCGCGCCGCGAGGTAGGCCAGCAGCGGCATCGGACTGGGCGAGATGGTGTATTCCATCGCGTGATGCTCGCCGATCCAGACAGTGCTGAAACCACCGGCTTCGGCCATCAGCGTCAGTTCGGTGAGGTCTTCGAACAGTTGGCGGTGGCTGATGCTTTCGTCCCAGCGTTCCATGTGTACGAACAGGGAAAATTTCATGACGCTTACCTCGGGTCTCTTGTAGTTGGCCGGTCGACTGCGGGCCTGTTGCCTGGATGGCGCGCGGGGCGCTGCCGAATATGTTCAAGCGGGTTCGAGTCGCTCAGCAGAACTGGTTCCTCGATAAGGTGTTGGTATACCATAATATGGAATATCCGCAAAACCTTTCTCTCCGACAAATCGCACTCACCTGACAAGGAAGGCGTGCAACCTGATGAACATAAAACAGAAACTGACCCTGGCATTCGCCACGATTGCCGCCTTGCCTGTCATCCTCGTGGCAGTCCTGATCATCCTCAACCTGCGCAACGAGGCCCGCGAGGCGTTCCTGGACAGCAGCGGCCGGGAAATCCGCCAGGTCGAGAACGCCATGCAGCTGTTTTTCGAGGGCATCACCCAGAACGTCGAGTTCCTCGCCGAGGCCCCTCAACTGAACACTGTGGATGGCCAGCTCAAGCGCTATCTGGATGCCGATGCACCGAAAGTCGCCATGGGCGAGCAGGACCAGCAGGTGTTCCGCCTGTTCGCGCAATTGGCCAAGAGTCATCCAGCCTACAGCTATCTGTCCCTCGGTACCCGTGAGGGCGGCTATGTATTCTGGCCGGGCGATCCCAACCTCGCCAGCTATGACCCACGCAGCCGTCCCTGGTACCAGGCAGCCATGGCACAACCGGGCAAGACCCTGCGCACCGGCGCCTACTACTGGGCAGCGGACAACGTGGTGCTGGTCAGCACCGTGCGCAGTTTCGCCAATCGCCTGGGCGAGCAGGGCGGGGTGGTCAACATCGACGTGTCGCTCAAGCAACTGACCGACCTGGTCAAGCAGATCCGCCTGGGCGACAGCGGCTACCTGATGCTCACCGAAGGCAGCGACAAGGTGCTGGTGGACCCGAAACAGCCCGAGCACAACTTCAAGAACCTCAGCCAACTGGGCGATGGTTACACCACCCTCGCCAAGGCCGGTCAGGGGCTGGTCGAAGTCGAACTGGCGGGCGAGCGCTACGTGGCCAACGTCCAGCCTTCCGAGGCCCTGGGCTGGCGCTTCGTTGGCCTGGTGCGCGAAAGCGAGGTGATGGCCGGCGTCACGCGCCTGACTTGGATCATCGCCGCCATCGCGGTGGTCTGCGCCGTGCTGTTCGCCTTTGCCGGCGCGTTTTTCGCCGGTCTCATCGTGCGCCCGATCCGTGGGGTGGCCAATGGCCTGGAGGGCATCGCCCAGGGTGACGGTGACCTGACCGCGCGCCTGGAGGTGCGTGGGCGCGATGAAACCGCACAACTGGCAGGCTGGTTCAACCAGTTCCTGGAAGCGATCCGCAGCCTGATCCAGCGAATCGGTGAGGCGGCCGTGCAGATTCACACGACCTCCGGCAGTACCACCGAAGTGTCCCGGGAAATGGCCGAGGTCGCCGCGCGTCAGCGCGAGGCGGTGGATATGGTTTCGACCGCCTTCCATGAGATGGTCGCCACCTCCAATGAGGTCGCGCGCTCCTGCAACCAGGCCGCCGACTCGGCGGACAGCGGCCAGCGCCAGGCCCACAGTGGGCAGAAGCAGATCGAGACGGCGGTGAACAAGGTCGACCGGCTGAGCCAGGAGATCAGCCTGTCGGCCGAGGCCATGCAACAACTGGCGCAGGACAGCAACGACATCCAGTCGATTCTCGGCACCATCCGCTCGATTGCCGAACAGACCAACCTGCTGGCGCTCAACGCGGCGATCGAGGCCGCCCGTGCCGGTGAGCAGGGCCGTGGCTTTGCCGTGGTCGCCGATGAAGTACGGGCGCTGGCCAAGCGCACGGCCGATTCCACCGGAGAAATCGATGAACTGCTGGGTACCCTGGCCCGTCGCACCCAGCAGATGGGCAGGCAGATGCACGCCAGCCTCGAGGTGTCCCAGGAAACCGTGGTGTCGATCAATGAGGCGAGGGCCAGTTTTGAGCTGATCCGCGAGTCGGTGGACGTGATCCGCGACATGAACACCCAGATCGCCACGGCGGCCGAAGAACAGCACCAGGTGGCCGAGGACATCAATCGGCATATCAGCCAGATTCACGGTGATGCGCAATTGGTGGCGGACCTGGCGGACTCCACCAGTCAGGATGCGCAGAACCTGACGCAGTTGTCGGAGACCTTGAATCAGTGGGTCCGGCGCTTCCGGACTTGAGGCGGGAAACGGGGCGGTGCCTGCTGGCACCGCCGCATTGACGTTCGCTCAGGCCACGGCGGGCAGGGCGCCCATCTTGCCGTGGCAGTACACCAGCGGGCCGTTCTCGCGTTGCGGCACGATCAGGTTCTTCACCGCGCCGACCATGATGGCGTGGTCGCCGCCCTCGTATTCACGCCACAGCTCGCACTCGATGATCGCCGTGGCGTTGCCCAGCAGCGGGTTGCCCAGCTCGCTCAGGGTCCACTCGATGCCTTGCGCCTTGTCCTTGCCTTTGCGGGCGAACGCATAGGCTTCCTTCTGCTGCGCCTCGGACAGCACATGGATAGCGAAGCGCTTGCTCCTGATCAGGTGCGGATACGAATCGGAGCTGTAGTTGGGGCAGAACAGGACCAGTGCCGGCTCCATCGACAGCGAACTGAAGGCACTGGCGGTCAGGCCGACGATCTGGCCGTCGTCGTCCAGGGTGGTGATCACGGTGACACCAGAAGGGAACGAGCCCATGACTTGCTTGTAGAGGGTTGCGTCGATCATTGGAGAAACCTCGGCCGCCGCCAGCGGCTTTTTTGTTGATTTATTGTCTGATGGTATACCGTAATTTTGTCTTTGCAAGGGCTTTTTCAGGAGGCCGACAAACGTTGAATTCTTGACGATTACCCAATGTTTACGGGGTTTTCAGTTGATTCTATTGGTTTTTTTCGACGTAGAATTACGGATCAGATGCCGTGAGGAAATACGGATCAGTCTTGTGAATTTTTTGGAATACCATAATATGGTGTTCATAGGGCGGCGCCGCAGAGTGCCCCCTGGTTTGGCTTCGTACAAAGATAAGAACAGACAAAACCGAGTTCATGACTATGTCCCAGCAAGATCCGTTGATCGAACAGCACACGGTCGACTATGTGCCGTTGGCCGAGCGCCATGGCAAGGCGCGTGACCTGTTTACCCTGTGGTTCAGTACCAATATCGCGCCCCTGCCGATCGTCACCGGGGCGATGGTGGTGCAGGTGTTCCACCTCGACCTGTTCTGGGGATTGATCGCGATCGCCCTCGGGCATCTGGTCGGTGGCCTGGTGATCGCCCTGGCATCGGCACAGGGGCCCAGGATGGGCATTCCGCAGATGGTCCAGAGTCGTGGCCAGTTCGGCCGTTACGGCGCGCTGCTGATCGTGTTCTTCGCGGCGATCATCTACATCGGCTTCTTCATTTCCAATATCGTGCTGGCGGGCAAGTCCATCACCGGGATCGTGCCGTCGATGCCGATGTCGGCCAGCCTGTTGATCGGTGCGCTGGGGGCGACGGCCATCGGCGTGATCGGCTATCGCTTCATCCATAGCCTGAACCGCCTGGGCACCTGGGTCATGGGCGGCGCCTTGCTCGCCGGGTTCATCTACATCTTCGCCCACGAGCTGCCGGCGGATTTCTTCAGCCGTGGTGCGTTCAACCTGTCCGGTTGGGTGGCCACGGTGTCGCTGGGCGTGATCTGGCAGATCAGCTTCTCGCCCTATGTGTCCGACTACTCGCGTTACCTGCCGATCGATATCGGTATCAGCCGGCCGTTCTGGGCGACCTACCTGGGCGCGTCACTGGGCACGATCCTGTCGTTCTCCTTCGGCGCGGTGGCGGCACTGGCGACGCCCGAAGGGACCGAGGCGATGCTGGCGGTCAAGCAGGCCACCGGCTGGCTGGGGCCGATCCTGATGGTGCTGTTCCTGCTCAACATCATCAGCCACAACGCCCTCAACCTGTATGGCGCGGTGCTGTCGATCGTCACCTCGATCCAGACCTTCGCCGGGCACTGGACGCCGAGCATCAAGGTGCGGGTGCTGCTGTCGGGGGGGATTCTGGCGGGCTGTTGCCTGGTGGCGCTGGGCGCCTCGGCGGACTTCATCTCGCATTTCATCGGGCTGATCCTGGCGCTGCTGCTGGTGCTGGTGCCGTGGGCTTCGATCAACCTGATCGACTTCTACATCATCAAGCGCGGGGAGTACGACATCGCTTCGATCTTCAGCGCTGACGGCGGGATCTACGGGCGCTTCAATCTGCATGCGATCGTGGCGTATTTCATCGGGATTCTGGTGCAGTTGCCGTTTGCCAATACGTCGCTGTATGTGGGGCCTTACGCCAATCTGGTGGAGGGGGCGGATCTGTCGTGGTTGGTGGGGTTGGTGATCACATGTCCGCTGTACTACTGCCTGGCGACGCGGACTCGCAAGGAGCGGGTGAAGGCGGGGAGGTTGAGGATTGCCGACTGACCTCTCTGGTTGACGGAAAAGGGGCGCCGGGGGTGGATATTCTGGGCGCCCTTTTTTGATTGTGTACATATCCGTTTGCGCGTTTAGCTGATATTACGGTTTCGCCCCTTACGGGCGAGTCCCTTTTGCCAAACGACGCAAAGGAACCAAAAGGTCTTGCCCCTCCATTGGCCCCTCGCTGCGCGAGGGGTTCCTTCGCTCTGGTCCTGTTTCGAGAGCACGCCGTGACGGGCCATCCTCAAAGTGTTCCACTCTCTGCAACCAGGTGAAGAGCCTGATAGGTACGCTGCTTCCGCGCTGCAGGAAGTAGAGACGAAAAACGCCTCTACTTTTCGTCCCGTGCCGATTACAGTCTGCGTTTTTCATGGATGCACCGCCCAGTCGCGGCTTCTCAGGGAAGCTTCTCATGCAGTTGTTCGATCGCCGTTCCGTGCCTGTTCCCGAATTTTTTCAAAGCCGGGCGATGCAGGCGTCCCGCATGCAATTGAAAGAGTTCTTCGCCGAGGACAAACGTGTCCGTGCCCAGACACGTCCCTCGTACCTTCGAGTCGAGCTGAGAGATGTCTCGCTGCTCCGCGGGCTGGACAGGCTGTTTCATGGCAAGTGCGCGTTTTGCGAGAGCTTGATGGGTATCACCCAGGAAACCTCTGTCTATCGCTTTCGTCCCGGCAGCAACGCCAGTCCCGCACAGAATGACGAGAATGACCACCTGTACTACGCCTGGCTGGTCAATGCGTGGGAGAACCTCTACCCGATCTGCCGTGGCTGCCTGCCCGAGCGCCGCAACCATTTTCCAGTCGAGGGGGCCAGGGCGCCGATTCCCCATGATTTGCAGTTTTCGGCCTATGCCGAGGATCCCGAAGGGCTGTGGCGCGATCATCCGCCCAGGGAGACGAGCCTGTTGCTCGATCCGTGCGGGGATTGGCTGCCTCACTTGCATTTCGAGATTCACCCGTCGACCGGGACCCTCGCGACATTCAGCGATGCCGGTCTGGAAACCATACGGCACTTCAATCTCAATCGGCCCGAACTCAAGCAACGACGGGCCCAAAAGCTCGGTGAGTACATGGACGCGCTGGAGTTCCTGGTGCAGTCCCCAGAGCGCAGACCAGCCGACATCGAGGCATTGTTCGATTTCTCCTCCATGGAATTCGGTGGGCTGTGCCATCTGCTCTGCCTGCAGTTGGAGCCATTGCTCAAAGGCTCGTTCGGCGATGGCCGTTCGCTGAATCCGCAGCGTTTTGCCTCGGTTTTCATCGGCCGTGGTCGGCAAGCGCGAGGGCTGGCGGTCACGCTTGCGCAGGCCCTGGATGCCGAACGCCACGCGCCTTTGACCGAACAGGAACCACCGCTACCACGCCTGCAATCCATCGAACTGGAAAACTTCAAGGGGATCGAGCGCCTGTGTCTGTCCCTGCCGGCACAGTCCACCGGTTTCCAGCAGCCCGCCCTGTTGATCCTCGGAGACAATGCCGCAGGCAAGAGCTCGATCCTGGAGGCGACCGCGCTGGCCCTGTGCTCTTCCACGGCGCGTGGCAGGTTGCGGCTTGACCCGCGCAAGCTGCCGCTCGATCCACGGTTGATGGGGGGGGCTCGGACGATGGCGTCCAAGCGTGCGCAGGTCGTTCTGACGTTCGACGATTCGACTCGTCGAACGCTGACCATCAGCGGCCGGAGCTACCAATCGCAGGGGCAGGATGAACGGCCTCCGGTGTTTGCCTATGGCGCCTTTCGCCAGTATCTGAACCGTACGCGCGACTTCGGCGAGGCCCGATGGATCGTCAACCTGTTCAAGTCCGATGTGCTGCTGCCCAACCCGGAGAAATGGCTGCTGGGACTCGAACAACATGACTTCGATCAGGTGGTCAGGGCATTGCGCGAGGTGTTGTCGATCGAATCGGTGTTCAAGGTCATCGAGCGTGACGAGGCGGGCCGATCCCGCCGCTGCCATATTGTTACCGCCACCGGCCGTACGCCGTTGAGTCATGCATCATCGGGCTATCGCTCCATGCTGGCGATGGTCTGCGACATCATTCGCGGTCTGATGGACCGGACGCTCAACCCATCTTTCGAGGATCTGGAAAGCGCCCGCGCCGTGGTACTGATCGATGAGGTGGAGGCCCATCTGCACCCGCGCTGGAAGATCCAGATCATGCGGGCCCTGCGGGCGGCCTTGCCGGAGGTCACCTTTATCGCCACCACTCACGACCCGCTGTGCCTGCGCGGCATGCAGGAGGGCGAGGTGGTCGTCATGCAGCGGGTGCCGAGCGGCAAGCGGACAGATACCCAACTACCGGTCATGGTCGAGCAGGTGGTCCGCCTGCCGAATGTCAGCCAACTGACCGTGGAGCAACTGCTGACCTCGGATTTCTTCAGCCTGACCTCCACCGACCAGCCGGACACCGAGCGAGAGCTGGCCCACTTCGCTGACCTGCTGAGCGCCCGCGAGAGAGGCGAGCCGCTGACGGCTGCACAACAGGAGGCTTGGCGCAGTCTCGAACGTGATATCGCCGATGCCTTGCCGGTGGGCTCCACCGAAGTCCAGCGGCTGGTGCAGGAGGCCGTCGTCGAGTACCTGAAGAACCGGCGGCGGACCTCGGCGGATAATCTCGCGCAGCTGCGCGTGGACGCCAAACAGCGCATCCTCGACATCCTGGAAGGACTCTGAAGCATGCGTGCCGTCAGTCGCGATAGCGTTCCGGTGCCCGATGCCATGTCGGGAGAAGAATCACCGGCGAAAAAGGAGCTGCAGAAACTCCAGGATTACTTCAAGGCGCCAAAGGGGGCGTTACCGACCTTTGCCGTCTACAAATCCGACAGCGTGAAGAAACAGCTGCATGAGTTGTTCCACGGCAAGTGCGCCTACTGCGAGAGCTTCTACTACGGCAGTGCGCCGGTGGATATCGAGCACTATCGGCCCAAGGGCCGTGTCTACGAAGAGCCGGACCATCCCGGTTACTGGTGGATCGCCATGGACTGGGAAAACCTGTTGCCCAGCTGCATTCACTGCAACCGGCGCAGTGGGCAGGTAACGCCGACGTTATCGGCGAGCCTGGTCCGCCTGGTCAATGAAGACAAGGCGTTCAGCCGCTCTCGGGTGCTTCAGACCGGCAAGCAGGACAGCTTTCCCATCCTCGGTCAGCGGGCTGTGGTGGGAGCCTCGGATTTTTCCGCTGAACAGGCATTGCTGCTGGATCCGTGCCGGGACCAGCCTGAAGAGCATCTGCGGTTTCATGTCGACAGCGACAACCTGATTGGTCTGGTCCTGCCCAAGCCCCATGACAGTGGCGGGTTGACCCTGAGTGCCGGCGTGGCGGGCGTCAGGCCGGAGTTGCGCGGGGTGATCGAGCAGGCGCTGGCGGATGGGTTGAGCCTGCGAGGGGCGGTATCGATCCATGTCTACGGCCTGAACCGGCTCGGTCTGGTACAGGAGCGCACACGGGTACTGCGCCAGTTGGAGTTCCTGGAAATGCTGGCGGTGGAAATGGGGCTGATGGCCCAGGAGCTGGAGCCTGCCGGGCAGGCCGAGGGGGTCGAGAGTGAGGCGGCGCGGGCGCGCAGCGAGCGTATTGCCAGGCGACTGCGGTTTCTCCAGGAGCAGATACTGGGGGAGATCAAGACCATGGCCCGGCCCGAGGCGCCTTACTCGGCGATGGTCCGGGAGTGGCTGGAGGGGTTCAAGGAGCGCTTGCGTCGCTGAGGCCTCAGGGCGTATCCCGTACACCCTGGCGCTGCGCCACCGCCCGCAATGTCTTGAGGCTGACCATCGGCGCGTCGACCACGAACCGGTTGGCCAGCCAGGACGGAATGTCACCCGCCGGCTCGGCCTGCAACTGGTAGGTCACTTCGGTCTCGCCGTCAGCCTTGGGCCGCATCTGCCACAGGCCGCTCAACTGGCGCACGCGAATCAGGCCAGTGACTGGCGGCAGGTAGTCGGGTGTCGCCTCCAGGCGGCGCACCAGGCTGCCGTCGTCGCCCTGTTCGGTGTGCACATGCAACACCATGTCCCGTGGTGCGGCGGGCCAGGGCAGGTCGGTGGTGAGGTAGACCCAGGTGTCGTCGCCGTCGTTCTTCAGCAGGCGCATCTCGGCACAGGCATACAGCCATTTGCAGGCGACCCTGAGGTTTTCCTGCAGGTCGCGCAGAGTGGAGACGTCGGCCTTGATATCGGCCACGCCGCGAAAGCTCTGGTAGCGTGAACCCGGCACCTGCGTCAGGTAGACCTTGATGCCGTCTTCCTCATGGGCCAGCCTCCAGTTTTCCGCCGCGGCCAGGGTGGTCGCACCCAGGCAGGCCGTTGTCAGGGCGATCACGGATAACAGGGTTTTCATTCGCAGCCTCCGCAGACACCCGACGGTATGTTCAGGTCTGCCAGATATAACACGCGAACGCGAAGTTTATTCGATGGCTTTGCGCGGTTGTGCTTCGGGAGGGGGACACCTGTCGTCGCGAGCTGCGGGCGACGACAGGTGGGTGGGGCGGGGTATCAGTGGCTGCCTGCTGCCTTGTTCAGGTCGCTTTCCTGCCACTCGGTGTAGACGCAGGCATCGGCGGTGGCCCAGCGCACGACGACCGAGTCACCGGCCTTGAGCGGCATGCCGGTGGCGGACAGGGCCTTGACGGTCATCGCCGTGCCGCCCTGGGTGACGACACTGCAGGTCTGGCTTTCACCGAGGAACAGCACCTCGCCGACGGTCGCCTTGACCTGGTTCCAGCCGGCGGCCAGGGGCTCGTTGGCGGCCTGTTCGAGGCTCAGGGCCAGGGCCTTTTCCGGGCGTACCATCAGCAGGATGTCCTGGTCGTTGTGCAGGCCCGAGGTCAGTCGGATCGACAGCGCCTGGCCCTCGAAACTGGCGGCCCCGTTGCCCTGGGCCTTGAGCCGCAGGAAGTTGGAGTTGCCCAGGAACGAGGCGACGAAGGCGTTCGGCGGGTTCTGGTAGAGGTCGTAGCCGCTGCCCAGGCCGACGATCCTGCCGTGGCTGAAGATGGCGATGCGCTGGGACAGGCGCATGGCTTCTTCCTGGTCATGGGTCACGTAGACGATGGTGATGCCCAGGCGCCGATGCAGTTGGCGCAGTTCGTCCTGCAGGTCTTCGCGCAGCTTCTTGTCCAGCGCGCCGAGCGGTTCGTCCATCAGCAGGATGCGCGGTTCGTAGACCAGGGCGCGGGCGATCGCCACGCGCTGCTGCTGGCCGCCGGACAGTTGCGCGGGGCGGCGATGAGCAAACTTGTCCAGCTGGACCAGCTTGAGCATGGCGTCGACGCGCTTGTCCCGTTCGGCGGCATCCAGCTTGCGGATGGCCAGGGGGAAGGCAATGTTGTCGCGCACCGAGAGGTGCGGGAACAGCGAGTAGCGCTGGAACACCATGCCGATGTCGCGCTTGTGCGGCGGCACGTTGACCAGCGACTTGCCCTCGACCAGGATTTCCCCGGAGCTGGGGCTCTCGAAGCCGGCCAGCATCGACAGGGTGGTGCTCTTGCCCGAGCCGCTGGAGCCGAGGAAGGTCAGGAACTCGCCGTCCTTGATGTCCAGCGAGATATTGTCCACCGCGGCGAAGTCGCCGTAGTGCTTGTTCAGGTTGCGCAGGCTGACCAGGGTGCGGTCGTTCTGTTGTGCGGAATCTTTGATCACGGCACTCATCTTGTCTACTCCTGGGCGCTCAGGCGCTGAGTTCATTGCGCCGACGCAGGGCGGCGGCTATCACCATCACCAACACCGACAGGCCGATCAGCAGCGTCGAAGCGACGGCGATCACCGGAGTCAGGTCCTGGCGCAGGGTGGTCCACATTTTCACGGGCAGGGTCTGCAGGGTCGGGCTGGCCATCATCACGCTCAGCACCACCTCGTCCCACGACACCAGGAAGGCGAACAGGGCACCGGCGACCATGCCGGGGCGGATGGCCGGGAAGGTCACCTTGAACACCGCCTGCAGGCGCGAGGCGCCACAGATCACCGCGGCATCCTCGATCGACTGGTCGAACAGTTTCAGGGAGTTGATGATCGAGATGATGGTGAAGGGCAGGGCGACGATCACGTGGCTGACCACGAAGGCGAACATCGTGCCGGTGTAGCCGAGCTTGAGGAACAGCGCATAGACCGCCACGGCGATGATCACCAGCGGCACGATCATCGGCAGGGTGAACAGCCCGTAGAGCATTTCACGACCGGGGAAGCGCCCGCGCACCAGGGCGAAGGCGGTCGGCAGGCCCAGCGCGACGGCGCAGACGGTGGTCAGCACGGCGACCTTGAGGCTGGCCAGGGCAGCGCTCATCCACTCCGGGTTGGAGAAGAACTGGCCGTACCATTTCAGGGTCCAGCCCGGTGGTGGGAACACCAGCCACTGCGAGGAACCGAACGACAGCAGGACGATGAACACGATCGGCAGCAACAGGAACAGCGCGATCAGTCCGGTGGTGAGGTAGAGGCCCAGGCGCATGCGCCGGCTCATGGCATTCGGGGTCAGGAGCATGGCGGCTTACCTCGCATTGCTCGCGCCGACCGGGGATTCCGGCTGGAGCTTCAGGTAGAAGTAGAACAGCACCAGGGTGATCAGGATCAGCAGGGCGGCGCCGGCGCTGGCCAGGCCCCAGTTGAGGAACGATTGCACCTGTTGAATGATGAACTCCGGCAGCATCATGTTCTGCGCGCCGCCCAGCAGGGCCGGCGTGACGTAGTAACCCAGGGACATCACGAACACCATCAGCGCGCCGGAAAACAGTCCCGGACGGCACAGTGGCAGGAAGACCCGGAAGAAGTTGGTCCACGGGCTTGCACCACAGATGGAACCGGCCTGCAGGATCATCGGGTCGATGGCCTGCATGGTCGCCTGCAGGGGCAGGACGATGAACGGAATCATGATGTAGCTCATGCCGATCACCACGCCGGTCAGGTTGTGCACCATCTCCAGCGGTTGGTCGATGATCCCCAGGCCCATCAGCAGCTTGTTGATCACACCCGAGGCCTGCAGCAGCACCAGCCAGGAGTAGGTGCGCGCCAGCAGGCTGGTCCACA
This sequence comes from Pseudomonas fuscovaginae SE-1, assembly GCF_000364705.1. GTDB lineage: Bacteria > Pseudomonadota > Gammaproteobacteria > Pseudomonadales > Pseudomonadaceae > Aquipseudomonas > Aquipseudomonas fuscovaginae_A. Next base: position 28,747 of record NZ_AQOH01000181.1, read on the forward strand.
TCGACAGCAGGACGATATTGAGCAGCCAGCGGCCCCAGCCCCGTGGTACCAGGGTGATCGCCCAGGCCAGCGGGAAGCCCAGCAGCAGGCTGAACAGCGTGACCAGGCCGGCCACCGAGAAGGTGTTGAGCAGCACCCGTGCATACGCCGAGTTGGCGAACAGTTGCTGGTAGTTCTCAAGCCCCGGGCTAGGCTCCAGCACGCCGCGCAGCAGCAGGCCGATCAGCGGTGCGAGAAAGAACACGCCCAGGAACAGCAGGGCGGGTGCCAGGTTGCCGGCGCCTTTCCAGCGGCGGGCCAGGGAGGGAGAGTTGTTCATGACAGCCGCCTTGCCGGGGGCCGAGCCGGCGGCGCCGCTGGCGCCTCCGGTCGGTTGGGAGGAATGGGACGCCGTGGCGGCCATTTTCATTTGACCAGCCATTCGTTCCACCGTGTCGCGATAGCCGGGCCGTTCTTGGCCCAGTAGGCGAAGTCAAGGGTGATCTGGTCCTTGGCATAGGCGGTCGGCAGGTTGGGAGCCAGCACGGAGTCCAGGCGCGGCACGCTGTCGACGTTGACCGGCGCGTAGGCGGTCAGGTTGGAGAAGTCGGCCTGGCCCTTGGCGCTGCTGGCGTTGGCCAGGAACTTCATGGCCGCGGCCTTGTTCTTCGTGCCCTTCGGTACCACCAGGATGTCGGCCATGACCAGGTTCTGTTTCCAGCTCACGCCCACCGGCGCGCCGTCCTGCTGCAGGGCATAGACGCGACCGTTCCAGAACTGGCCGAGGCTGGCTTCGCCGGAGGCCAGCAGTTGCTGGGACTGGGCGCCGCCGCCCCACCAGACGATGTCTTTCTTGATGGTGTCGAGTTTCTTGAAGGCACGGTCCAGGTCCAGCGGGTAGAGCTTGTCGGCGGGAACGCCGTCAGCCAGCAGGGCCAGTTCGAGCACACCAGGGCTTGGCCATTTGTAGAGGGCGCGCTTGCCGGGGTAGGTCTTGGTGTCGAACAGGGCGGTCCAGTCCTGGGGCTTGCTGCCGGCGAGCTTGCCCTCGTTGTAGCCGAGTACGAAGGAGAAGAAGAACGAACCGACACCGTGGTCGGAAACGAAGCGCGGGTCGATCTTGTCGCGCTGGATCACGCTGAAATCGAGGGGTTCGAGCAGGCCTTCGCTGGCGGCGCGCAGGGCGAAGTCGGCTTCGACGTCGACCACGTCCCATTGCACGTTGCCGCTTTCGACCATGGCCTTGAGCTTGCCGTAGTCGGTCGGGCCGTCCTGGACGACGGTGATGCCGCTGGCCTTGCTGAACGGGTCGGCCCATGCCTGCTTCTGCGCGTCCTGGGTGCTACCACCCCAACTGACGAAGTTGACGCTTTCGGCGGCCATCGCGGCCTGGCTGCCCATGCTCAGCAAGCCTGCCAGCAATACAGCGGTCGTACCTTTTTTCAACACCATTTTCACGCCCTCATTGTTGTGTTTTTGAGCGGGCTATCGATGCCCGCCTATCGGGAGCAGCTGGTTCTTCAATGCCTTTGCAGGCGGTCTTGGCAAGGCTAGTCGCCTGTCTCGTTCTTGGCCGGTTTCCTGGATGAGTTTGTTCGGTCTACGGGATATCATATTATGGTATTCCAAACTTTCTGCAAGCACTTTGCCTTACCGGTTATCCGGCCAACACGGTTTTTCTCCCTCGCGGCTACTGGGTGAAGGGAATGCTCTCGACCACTTCGAGGTTGTAGCCGGTCAAGCCCGCGTATTTCAGCGGTGGGCCCAGGTGGCGCAGCTTGCCGATACCGAGGTCTTGCAGGATCTGTGCCCCGGTACCGACCTCGGAGTAGATCCGCGATTGTGAGCGGCTGTACTGGCGCGGTGGCTGGGTCAGTTGCGGAATCCGCTCGAGCAGGGCCTGGGACGATTCATGGTTGGCCAGGACCACGACGACGCCGCGACCTTCCTCGGCGACCCGTTGCAGGGCGGCCCACAGCGTCCAGTTGCTCGGCCCGTGGTACTCGGCGCCGACCAGGTCGCGCAGCGGGTCGATGACGTGCACCCGCACCAGCGTCGGCTCGTCGCGGCGGATATCGCCCATGACCATGGCCATGTGCACGCCACCTTCGATCCGGTCTTCGTAGCTCACCAGGCGGAAGGTGCCGTGCACGGTTGGCAGCTCGCGCTCGCCGATGCGCGCCACGGTGTGCTCGGTGCTCAGGCGATAGTGGATGAGGTCGGCGATGGTGCCGATCTTGATCCCGTGCTTGCGGGCGAACACTTCCAGGTCCGGACGGCGGGCCATGGTGCCGTCGTCGTTCATCACCTCGACGATCACCGAGGCGGGGGTGAAGCCGGCCAGGCGTGCCAGGTCGCAACCGGCTTCGGTGTGTCCGGCGCGGGTCAGCACGCCGCCTTCGCGGGCGCGCAGGGGGAAGATGTGGCCGGGCTGCACCAGGTCGTCGGCGCAGGCGTTGGCCGCTACGGCGGCCGCCACGGTGCGCGCGCGATCGGCGGCGGAGATGCCGGTGGTGACCCCGGTGGCGGCCTCGATGGAGACGGTGAAGGCGGTGCTGAAGACGCTGCCGTTGCTCGGCACCATCTGCTCCAGGCCCAGGCGCTGGCAGTGCTCGTCGGTCAAGGTCAGGCAGATCAGCCCCCGGGCCTCGCGGGCCATGAAGCTGATGGCCTGGGCGTCGCAACGGTCGGCGGCGAGCAGCAGGTCGCCTTCGTTCTCGCGGTCTTCATCGTCCACCAGCAGGACCATCTTGCCCTGGCGGTAGTCTTCGATTATTTCTTCGATGCTGTTAAAGGCCATGTTGGATTCCCGGCGTGTGTGGCAGTATTTTGTGGTATACCATAATACAAAATAAACAAACAATGAGGTCGACAATGAAGGCTTACTGGATCGCTCATGTGGAAGTCACCGACCCTGAGCAATACACCGAGTACACCCGCCGCGCGCCGGCGGCCTTTGCTCAGTATGGTGGACGTTTCCTGGCCCGGGGCGGGCGTTCGCAGGCCGTGGAAGGGCGGCAGACGCCGCAGCGCAGCGTGGTGATCGAGTTCGACTCCTACGACCAGGCGCTGGCCTGTTACCACTCGGACTTGTACCAGGAGGCCAAGGGGCACCGCGCGGGTGTGGCGAAGGCTGAAATCATCATCGTCGAGGGCATGGCGCCCTGATGTGACATTTCGCGGGGGAATGGCCGCCTGCGGCGGTTCGCTGCATCACCCGGGCGGACGCGGAGCGTCCTGGGAGACGTTCCCACGGGGACCGTGGGAACGATCGGAATACAAGGGGCCAGCGGATGATCGTTCCCACGCTCTGCGTGGGAATGCAGCCGTGACGCTCTGCGTCACCCGGGCGGACCCGAAACACAAGGCCTCAGCGGATGAAGTGGACCTTGCCGGTGTCGTCATTGCCGACATACAGGCCATAGACTCCGGCCTGCCGTTCCTCGATGTAGCGCTCGAGAATCTGACGGATCGCCGGGTAGTAGATGCAGTCCCAGGGGATTTCGTCGGGTGTGAAGAAGCGGTAGTCCAGGGTCTCCGGACCGTACTGGTCGGTGATCTCCAGGGCGATGGCGCGGAAGATGATGTACACCTCGCTGATCTTCGGCACGCTGAAGATCGAATACGGCGAAATGATTTCCGCGCGCACGCCACTTTCTTCCCAGACCTCGCGCAGCGCCGCCTGTTCGGTGGTCTCGCCGCTTTCCATGAAGCCGGCCGGCAGGGTCCAGGTACCGGGGCGAGGGGGGATCGCCCGCTGGCACAGCAGGTAGCGACCATCGCGCTCGATGATGCAGCCGGCGATGATCTTCGGATTGACGTAGTGGATGTAGCCGCAGCCCCGGCACATCAGGCGCTCATGGGTATCGCCCGCAGGCACCTGGCGAGCGAGGTCACCGGCACCGCATTGCGGACAGAAGCGCGGGGCGGCCATGTTCAGATACCTATGCGAGGTTCTTTGACAGCGATCGGGGCGACGATTTCCGGAATCGGGCCGGACTCGTCCTGCTTGCGTTGCAGGTATTCCATCGCCACCTTGGCGGCGGCGCGGACATGGTCCACGGAAGCCTGGTGCGCGGCCAGCGGGTCGCCGCTCTTGATCGCCTCGACGATGCGTTCCATTTCCTTGTTGCTGGCGCCGCGACGGTTTTCCTGGGAGACCGAGGTGGCCCGCAGGTAGCTGATGCGCGCCTGCAGCTGGCGCAGTTGGGTGGCGGCGGCGTGGTTGCCCGAGCCTTCGAGCAGCACGTCGTAGAAGCCCTGCACCGAATCGAGCACCTGCTGCAGCTCGCCGTCCTTGAGGGCCTTGCGGTTCTCCTCCAGGGCCTTTTCCAGGGCCTTGATGTCCTTGGCCTTGGCGCGCAGGGTGAACAGCTGGACGATCAGGCTTTCCAGTGCGCAACGCAGTTCGTAGATGTCCCGGGCGTCAGCAAGGGTGATGATGGCCACGCTCGGGCCCTTGGCGTCGGCGAACGCCACCAGGCCTTCGGACTCCAGGTGGCGCAGGGCTTCACGCACGGAGGTACGGCTGACGCCCAGGCGATCACACAGATCGCGCTCGACCAGACGGTCTCCCGGCAGCAGCTGGAAGTTCATGATGGCGCTTCGCAACTTGTCCAGCACGATTTCGCGCAGGGTAACGGGGTTGCGATTGACCTTGAAGTTGTCGTCGAGTGGCAGGCGTTTCATCGGTTGCGCTCTGAGTCGGGTCGTCCGGAGCACGGGAACAGGGGGATAGGGCCTGCTACGCCGTACCGGACAGCCATCGGTTAACTGGAGGAACCTGCTTCGGCGTCGGCCTCGGCAAAGGCTTCGCGGGCCAGCCGGAAACTGTCCACGGCCGCGGGGACACCGCAATAAATACCGACTTGAAGCAGGATTTCGCGTATTTGTTCACGACTGAGGCCGTTACGCAAGGCGCCACGGACATGCAGCTTGAGTTCGTGGGGGCGGTTGAGGGCCGAAATCATCGCCAAGTTTATCATGCTGCGCTCCTTGAGCGATAAGCCCTCGCGGCCCCAGACGTGGCCCCAGCAGTATTCGGTGACCAGTTCCTGCAGCGGCCGGTTGAAGTCGTCGGCATTCTGGATGGACTTCCGCACATAGGCTTCGCCCAGTACCTGGGTACGGATCTGCAGGCCCTGCTGGTACTTCTCGTTGCTCATTTCGCGTCCTCGAAAAAAGGGTCGTGCGCGAGAGGCCGGCGCACGACCGAAACAGCCGTCAGGCCAGGCTCGGCAGCGCGCCCAGCTTGCCCTTGTGATAGATCATCGGGGTGACCGGCTCCTGCGGCAGGATCAGGTTCTTCACCGCGCCGACGATGATCGCGTGGTCGCCGCCGTCGTACTCGCGCCACAGTTCGCACTCGATGATCGCCGTGGCCTTGGCCAGCAGCGGGTTGCCCAGTTCGCTCAGGTGCCAGTCGATGCCCTTGGCCTTGTCCTTGCCCTTGCCGGCGAACGCATAGGCCTCGGCGGTCTGCTCGGCGGACAGCAGGTGAATCGCGAACTGCTTGCTGTCACGCAGGATGGGATAGGTGTCCGAAGCATAGTTGGGGCAGAACAGCACCAGCGCCGGATCGATCGACAGCGCGCTGAAGGCGCTGGCGGTGATGCCGACGATACCGCCGTCGGCGTCGAGGGCGGTGACCACCGTGACGCCGGAGGGGAAGGAGCCCATGACTTCTTTGTAGATACCGGGTTCGATCATTTCATCTGTCTCCTAGCGCATCACGAAGGGGTCGGGCATCGGTGCCTGCGAGAGGTTGATCCAGACCGTTTTCAGCTCGGTGTAGGCCAGTACCGAGTCGATCCCGCTCTCGCGGCCGTAGCCGCTGTTCTTGAAGCCGCCGATCGGCGCCATGGCCGACACGGCGCGGTAGGTGTTGACCCAGATGATGCCCGAGCGCACGTCCCGGGCCAGGCGATGGGCACGGCCCAGGTCGCGGGTCCAGATGCCGGCGGCGAGGCCGAACTGCGAGTCGTTGGCGATGGCCAGCGCTTCGGCCTCGTCCTTGAAGCGGATCACCGAGGCGACCGGGCCGAAGACTTCTTCCTGCATGATCTTCATCGAGTTGCGGTCGCACTCGAACAGGGTCGGTTCGTAGAACCAGCCGCCACCGATGTCCGGACGCTTGCCGCCGGTACGCAGGCGTGCGCCTTCGGCCAGGGCGTCGGCGACCAGGCCTTCGACCACGGCCAGTTGCTGGGCCGTGGCCATCGGGCCCATCTCGCTGGTTTCATCCTGCGGATTGCCGATGCGGATGCGCTGGGCGCGGGCGATCAGGCGCTCGACGAACTCGTCGTAGATCTCGTCCTGCACCAGCAGGCGCGAGCCGGAGACGCAGCTCTGGCCGGAGGCGGCGTAGATCCCGGCGACAGCGCCGTTGATCGCACTGTCGAGGTCGGCGTCGGCGAAGATGATGTTCGGCGACTTGCCGCCCAGTTCCAGGGACAGCTTGGCGAAGTTTTCGGCGCTGCTGCGTACCACGTGGCGCGCGGTGGCCGCGCCACCGGTGAAGGCGATCTTGCGCACCAGCGGATGGCGGGTGAGGGCGGCGCCGGTGCTCGGGCCGTAGCCGGTGACGACGTTGACCACGCCGGGCGGAATACCGGCCTCGAGCGCCAGGCGGGCCAGTTCGAGAATGGTCGCCGAGGCGTGTTCGGACGGTTTGATCACGATGGTGTTGCCCGCCGCCAGGGCCGGCGCCAGCTTGATCGCGGTCAGGTACAGCGGGCTGTTCCACGGAATGATCGCGGCGACCACGCCGATCGGCTCGTGCACGGTGTAGGCGAACAGGTCCGGCTTGTCCAGCGGCAGGGTACCGCCTTCGAGCTTGTCGGCCAGGCCGGCGGTGTAGTGGAAAAATTCGGGTAGGTAGCTGACCTGGCCGCGGGTCTCGCGGATCAGCTTGCCGTTGTCGCGGCTCTCCAGCTGGGCCAGTTGTTCCTTGTTCTCGGCGATCAGGTCGCCCAGGCGACGCAGCAGCTTGCCCCGCGCGGTGGCGCTCAGGCCGCGCCAGGCCGGGTTGTCGAAGGCCGCCTGGGCGGCCTGGACGGCGCGCTCGACATCGGCTTCGTCGGCATCGGGCAGTTGCGCCCAGGGCTCGGCCAGGGCCGGGTTGAGGCTGTCGAAGGTCTTGCCGGACAGGGCGTCGACCCATTCGCCGCCGATGCACATCTGAAAGCGTGCGAGTGTCATGCAACGATCCCCTTTATGGTTTGTTGGACGTAGGTGGTTGCAAGGAAGTCCAGGAGCACCTGGTTGACCAGGCGTGGCGATTCCACCGGCATCATATGCCGTTGCTCGGGGAGCACGGCAACCTGTGCCCCGGGAATCCGCTCGGCCAGTTGCCGGGCCATCAGCGGGGTCGAACCGGGGTCCAGTTCGCCGGTGGCGACCAGCGTCGGTACCTGGATGGTGTTCAGGTCGTCGGCGCGGTACATGTCCTGGGTGGCGAACAGTTTGTAGGTGGTCAGGTAGCCCTGCGGGTCATTGCTGGCCAGCACCTGGCGGATCGCGGCGATCTGCGCCGGATTGGCGGCCTGGTACTCGCGGCTGAACCAGCGCGACAGGGCCGCCTCGGCATTGGCATCCGGGCCGTGTTCGGCGGCCTGGCTGGTGCGGGCGATGACGCCCTCGCGCTGTTCGGCGCTGCGGTTGAAGACGCTGTTGAGCACCACCAGGCTTTGCAGCCGTTGCGGATAGTGCAGGGCGAAGGCCCTGGCGACCAGCCCGCCCATGGAGAAGCCGATGACGCAGGCGGTGGGCAGTTGCAGGTGGTCGAGCAGCTCGCGCAACTGATCGGCATACCCGAGCAGCCCGCAGTCGGGGTCCGGGCGCGGGCTGGCGCCGTGCCCGAGCATGTCGTAGGCAATCACCCGGTAGTGCGGCGCGAGACCGACGATCTGGCCGCCCCACATTTCTTTATTCAGCCCGACCCCGTGGATCAGGACTACGGGTTGGCCTTCGCCGGTCGCCAGGTAACTGGTGCCGGCCGGGGTGCGTTCAGCGGTATGCCGAATCATGGAGCGCTCCTGCCTTTCTTATTTGATTACTGGGCTTTCTCGGCGGCCAGTTCTTCCAGGTCGATGTAGCGGTTGCCGATGCGCGGGTGCAGGCGACCACCGTCGGCGCAACCCAGGACCACGACGATTTCGTCGGCACGTGGCGCGTCTTCGATCTGCATTTCCAGGGTGATGTAGTGCGAGCGCAGTCCTTCGTCGTCCTTGTGCATCATCGGAATCTGGATCGAGGTGCCCGGGCCGCCGCGCTTGTTGGTGAAGCTCAGGTAGCTCTTGGCCTTGACCGCTTCGCGGTAGTGGTTGCCGAAGCGCAGGGTGTGGATCACCGCCGAAGCGTGTTCGATCTCGCCGTCGGCACCGACCACGGCGGCCTTGCCGTAGGCCTCGATCTTCTCGGCACCGCCGATGGCCTTGACCAGGCGTTCGACCATCAGGGCGCCCAGGTCGGAGCAGTTGGCACGGATTTCAGGTTTCAGGTCTTCGACGAACCCACGGCCCAGCCAGGGGTTCTTGATCACGACCGCCAGGCCGACCATGGTCACCGGCTTGTCGGTGGCCTTGCCGCCCTCGATGAAGGTTTCCTCGATGTAGCTGACGATCTTGCGGATTTCGAAACTCATAAGGGGCTCCTCGGTTGTGTGTCGTCTGTTGGTATGATGGTATACCATAATATTGACTGTGCAAGCCCCTTGGACGAGTTTGTGTTGCACAAGGATGACCGAAGGTCGGAATGACGGGCCGGCGGCTCGTGCCTGAAGGCTTTCGGCGGGAGTTGTCGCCCAGGCGTGTTTCCAGATGGTGCCTGGCATGGCTCAGCGCCGAGGTGCTGAGCCCAGCTCATGCGCCGCCTGGGAACCGACTACATCGGCCTGTTCGAGCGGGCGATCGACAGCCAAGTCCTGCCGTGTACCTGCCAGCATGGGGTGCTTGGCCTGGCGTTGCGCTGGGTGCTGGACCAGGGGGCGGCCGATCGGCTTGCCGGCGATCCTTCGGCCATCGTCGGCAAGCCCTGGCAGGCCATCAGCGGCAACTGGCTGCTGTCACCTTGCAGGTACCCGGCGTTCCGCCCGATTCGGCGGCGTAGCGCCGGCAGTTGTCCAGGGACTTGACGCTGGCGGTCTTCACGTTCGGCCCCCAGGCCAACCCCCCGACACCCGTTGTCGGCACCGACTTGGCGTAGCAGGGATAGCCGTTGACCGGCGTCTGGTGCCCCGAGCAGCCGGCGATCATCGAAAGACCACAGGCCAGCAGGAACAGGCGGGGCAGGGAAAGAGGGTTTTGTCGGTGGTATCCGGTCATGGCACGTTCGTTTGCGAAAAAGGTGTCGGCCTTATTGTCCGGTGTTGTCGATCAAGCGCAAGACCCACGGGCCAGGCAATCGCACTTGTCCTGCAGGGCCTGCTCGACAGAAACGGATGATCCGCCGGGCCCATTAGTGGCATCATGGCGGACTGTCGAGGCGCACGAGCCTGTGCGCGTACCTTTCGAGCCTGGAGAGTTGATCAATGGCTGTGCAGCAAACCCTCACCGTGATCCCGCCGAACGCGTCCCTGAACGGCAAGGTGACGCCACCCGGTTCGAAGTCGATCACCAACCGGGCCCTGTTGCTCGCCGCTCTGGCCAAAGGCACCAGCCGCCTGTCCGGCGCGCTGAAAAGCGACGATACCCGCCACATGTCCAATGCCCTGCGGCAGATGGGCGTGACCATCAGCGAACCCGACGACACCACCTTCGTGGTCACCGGCAGCGGCCAGTTGCAGGTGCCGGAGCAGCCGCTGTTCCTGGGCAATGCCGGGACCGCGGTACGCTTTCTGACCGCGGCGGTGAGCACCGTCAACGGCACCGTGGTACTCGATGGCGACCACTACATGCAGAAGCGTCCGATCGGCCCGCTGCTCGACGCGCTGAGCCGCGCTGGCCTGGATGTCGCAAGCCCCACCGGTTGCCCACCGGTGACCGTGCGTGGCCAAGGTCGCGTGCAGGCGCGGCGTTTCGAGATCGATGGTGGCCTGTCGAGCCAATACGTGTCGGCCCTGCTGATGCTGGCGGCCTGCGGTGAGGAACCCGTGGATGTGGCGCTGACCGGCAAGGACATCGGTGCCCGCGGTTATGTCGACCTGACGCTGGCCTGCATGCGCGCCTTCGGTGCCCGGGTCGAGGCAGTCGACGAGACCACCTGGCGGGTCGCGGCCACCGGCTACACCGCCTGCGACTATCAGGTCGAGCCGGATGCGTCGGCCGCCACCTACCTGTGGGCGGCCGAAGCGTTGACCGAGGGGCGTATCGACCTGGGCGTGGCCGGTGAGGATTTCACTCAGCCGGATGCCAAGGCGCTGGACGTGATCCAGCAGTTCCCCGACATGCCGGCGGTGATCAATGGTTCGCAGATGCAGGACGCGATCCCGACCCTGGCCGTGCTGGCAGCGTTCAACCGCACGCCGGTGCGTTTCGTCGAGCTGGCGAACCTGCGGGTCAAGGAGTGCGATCGGGTCCAGGCGCTGCATGACGGGCTGAACGAAATCCGCGCCGGGCTGGCGGCGGTGGAGGGCGACGATCTGCTGGTGGCGGCCGATCCGGCGTTGGCCGGTACCCACTGCAACGCGTTGATCGATACCCATTCCGACCACCGCATCGCCATGTGCTTTGCCCTGGCCGGGCTGAAGGTCTCCGGTATCCGCATCCAGGACCCGGATTGCGTGGCCAAGACCTATCCGGACTACTGGAAGGCCCTGGCTTCGCTGGGTGTGCAGTACGCTTCGTAAACCCTCGATCGATCAGACCTGGACCAGCGCCAGGCCCTGATCGTTGCTGTCGACTGTCACCCGGCTGTAGTCGCGCAGTTTCGGGTGCGGTGTCTCCAGCGGATGACCATGGGTCGCGGTGATCACCGTTACCGGAATGCCAGCCGCTTGCGCCGCGTCGATGCCGGCCGGCGCATCTTCGAAAATCAGACACTGCGACGGCTCGACGCCCAGTCGCCGGGCGGCCAGCAGGTAGCCGTCCGGTGCCGGTTTGCCGCGGCTGACGTCCTCGGCGGTGATCACCAGCTCCGGCAGGGCGATGCCCGCGGCGGCCATGCGGCTTTCCGCCAGGGCGCGGGGCGCTGAAGTCACCACGGCCCAGCGATGGGCGGGCAGGGCGGCGAGAAACGCCAGTGCGCCCTCGATAGCGACCACGCCTTCGACGTCGTCGATCTCGGCCTGGGAAATGGCCTCGGCCTCACGCTCCGGGTCGATGCCGGGCAGGTTCTGTCGGCGGATGGTGTCGATGCAGCGTACACCATGGATGGTCTGCAGGAAGGCGGGTACATCCAGGCCATGCCGGCGCGCCCAGTTGCTCCAGACGCGCTCGGCGGCGGCGATGGAGTTGAGCAGCGTCCCGTCCATATCGAACAGAAACGCCGCGAAGCGCTGACCTTCAAACATGCCGTGTCCTCCTTTGGCTAAAAAAACATGCTAACACGCACAACTTCTGTAGGAGCCGGCTTGCTGGCGATCGCTATGCATCAGCCCGCAAAGAATCGACTGACCCGCCGCTGTCGCCAGCAAGCGGCGCGCCGCCCGGCCGTCTCCCGCACCGGTACGGTATTCAGCATGAGGTCGTCGTGTTTATTCACGTCGGCGCAGCGCTCGCCGGGGCCAAGTACGCTGGATGTCGCGGGGCCAGCCATGCGGTCTACGGGTCGCATCCCAGGGTGGTCGCGGCACTGATCGAACAGGCGGCCCGGCACGCCCTGGACGGCCAGTAACTGGCCAATGGCCCAGTTGCTACACTGAGGATTCCACGCCCGGACCGTCCGGGCGGTCGATGCGAGGTGTGTATGGATACTCAGCCTGCTGTGACCGGTTCGCTTTCGCGGTATCCCCTGAGGGCGATGCCCTGGCGCGAGGTGCCGGTGCCCGAGGAGGACGACGTCACCGAGGAGGATATGGACGATGAGCCACCACCACAAACCTGGAAGCATCCCGATGATGGCAAGGAGATGCCGGAGCGCGACCGGGAAATACCGCTCAAGCCCTGACAGTGCCCGCTGATCCGGTCGTTGCCCGCCTGTCCGGCGGGCAACGGTTGCTGTGCGCATTGTGCGCAGAGCGCCCGGAATCTGTCCGGGAGTGGCGATGCAGAGCCTTTCGCCCTTGATGAGCGGCGGCTGAGGGATCATCATCGTCGTCCCGCGTGCTTTTGCACCCCGTTCCCACTCAGGTGAAGATTCCATGAACCATGCCATTCGTGTCGTTGCCATTCTTCAAGCCAAGCCGGGCAAGGCCGCCGAGCTGGAGGCCGTCTTGAGGGCCGCCGTGGTGCCCTCGCGTGCCGAGGCCGGTTGCCGTGAGTACACGCTGCATGTCGATCGCGACAACAACGGGCGTTTCGTCTTCGTCGAGCGCTGGATCGACATGGCGGCGATCGAGCATCACCGCGAAACCGAACACTATCGGGCCATGGGGATCGCGGCCGCCGATCTGGTCCAGGACAAGCAGGTCCTGCTGCTGAACGAGGTCCCTGGACAGTAGTACCGCCGCGCAGGGACGCGTCCATTTCCCTTTCGAGATTGACCATGAACGTGCTGACTTCTTCTCTTGATGCCCTGTGGCAGGCGCGTTACGGCCTGCCGCCGTCCGAGGCGGACCTGCCACACAATGCGGTACTGCAAAGCCTGCTGGAACACCGCTCGGTCCGGGCCTTCCTGCCCGATGCGCTGCCTGCCGGAGCACTGGAGGCCGGGGTGGCCGCAGCCCAGTCGGCGTCCACTTCGTCCAACCTGCAGGTGTGGAGCGTTATCGCGATCCGGGACCCGGCGCGCCGTGCGCGCTTTGCCGAGCTGTCCGGAGGCCAGCGGCATATCGAGCAGGCGCCGTTGTTCCTGGCCTGGGTGCTCGACCTGTCGCGCCTGCGGCGCCTGGGGGATGCCCGGGAGCAGGCCACCGACGGCCTCGACTACCTGGAGACCTTTGTCGTGGGCAGTGTCGACACCGCGCTGGCCGCGCAGAACGCCGCCGTAGCCTTCGAGTCGCTGGGGCTGGGTATCGTCTACATCGGTGGCATGCGCAACCATCCGGAAATCGTCGCCGAGGAACTGGGCCTGCCGGCTGGCAGCCTGGTGCTGTTCGGCATGTGCGTCGGCCATCCCGATCCGGCCTTGCCGGCGACGGTCAAGCCGCGCCTGCCGCAGAGCGTGGTATTGCATCACGATCGTTATGGCGCGACCGATGAACTGCAGCAGTGCCGTGCCTACGATGAGCAGATGCGGCAGGCGCAGAGCCGCCAGGGACGGGCGGTGCAGCCCTGGTCCGAGGCGGTGGTGCAGCGTGTGGCGGGGCCTGCTTCGCTCAGTGGCCGTGACCGGCTGCGTGAGGTGGTCGCGGCGCTGGGGTTCGAGCTGCGCTAGGGCGATCCGGTCCGATCCCCGATCAGAACCGCAAGGTAGCCCCCGTGGTGAACCAGTGATCCTGGTCGCCATTCAACTGTCCGCCCGCCACCAGGTCGATGTCGAGCTTCTGGCCGATGTGCAGGCGGGGGCCCGCTTGCCAGCCCTGGTCGCCGCCTTCCTGGCCGAAACGCTCGGCCACCAGGGTCAGTGCCGGTGCCAGGTCGTATTCCATGCCGGTGCCCCAGGTCAGCCGGTGCTTCTGCTCGCCGTCGTCGACGACATAGGCGCCGCCGGCGGCATGGGCCTTGGCGTAGATCGACAGCAGGGCGAAGGTGCCCAGGGTCGCGCCGAGGAACACCAGGGTACCGCGCAGGGTACGTCGTCGGGCGCGTGGCAGGGCCTGGTAGAGAGAGGCGTGGGTAGTGGTGTGCAACGAGCGCTCGGTCCGGGGTTGAGAATGCTTGTGCATGAGGGGCTCGCTCAATCGTCGATCGAAAGGGTTTCAATGCCGCTGGCCCTGGCCTGGGCCACCAGCTCTTCGGTGTCGCTGCCGCCAGGGAAGGCGATCACCCGGTCCGGTCCGCTGTCCTGCAGCATGAAGCGGTTGCGGCGGCGTTCGGCCTGCTTGCCGTAGTGTTGCCAGTTGGAGGGGTAGCGCACGATGTGGACGCCGGTTTCCCGGGCCCAGTCCTCGAGGGTGCTGCCCAGGTGCTGGTTGCCGCCATGCACCAGCACCGTGAGCGGGTGCTGTGCGTGGCAGGCCTCCAACACCTGGCGGCACAGGGCGGCGTTCATGTAGTAGCGGCCGGCACAGATCAGGACGCGCATGGAAGGTCATCCTTGTCGTTCGGGCGCCGTTCGCCATCCCGGACCAGCGTTGGGCCGGGTGTCTCCGGCGTTTCGTCCAGCCCCGGGAAGTGCTCGCCGGCCCGCTCCAGCACCGGATAGGCCAGCGCGGCGATGTGGTGGTGGACCCGTCGATAATCGCGCAGCACCCGTTGGAAGATGTCCCCGGACTCGGCCCAGGCGCTCTTGTCGGCGCTGAGCTTGCGAAAGTGCTCGCGACTGGCTCTGGCCTCCAGCCGGCGGATCGCGGCCTTGCGCGCGACCAGATGATGGGCGCTGGCAATGTCCTCGCGCAGGAACACGGTGATGGCCAGGCTCAGGCTTTCCAGCAGCTCGTCGTGCAGGCGATGGATATGCCCCAGCTCGAACGCCGAGAAGGTCTCGCCACGCCGACGGCGACGTGCGGCCAACTGCGCCAGGCTGCTGGCGAGGATATCGCCGGCGTGCTCCAGGTTGATCACGAACATGAGGATCTCCTGGGCGCGATCGGCGTCCTCGTCGCACAGGCCATCCTGGCCGATGTCCGCGAGGTAGGCGCGGATGGCGGCGCTGAGCAGGTCCAGCGACTGGTCCAACTGCCGGATCTGTTCGGGGCTGGCCTGGGCCGGGTTTTCGAACAGCCTGAGCATCTGGCTGAACATCACCGACAGCATGTCGGCCAGGCGCAGGGCTTCGCGCACCGCGTTGGACAGGCCGATGTTGGCCACTTGCAGCCCGGCTTCGTCGAGGTACTGCGGCATGCCCGGATCGGCGGCAGGCTCGGGCGCCGGCAGCCAGCGGGTCAGCAGCCTGGCCATGGGGTCGACCAGCCCCAGGAAGCCCAGGCCCAGCAGCAGGTTGAAGGCGGTGTGCAGGTATACCGCCTGGCGGTCCGCGGCGAGCCCCGAGGCCTCCAGCAACGGGCCCAGCCATGACACGCAGGGCAGCACCAGCAGGGCCCCGAACAGCCGTACTGCCAGATTGCCCAGCGGCAGACGCCGGGCCACCGTGGTACTGGCGCTCATCACCGGAGGCAGAGCGCCACCGATGTTCGCGCCCAGCACCAGGGCCAGGGTCGTGACCGGCGACATCATGCCGGTGCCGGCCAGTGAGGCGATCAGCAGGATCACCGCGACGCTGGAATGGCAGATCCAGGTCAGCAGGGCGGCGACCAGCAGCGCGATCAGGATATCGCCCTGCAGGCCTTGCATCACGGCATGAAAGACCGAGGTGTTTTCCATCTGGCCGAGCACGCCGCCCAGCAGGTTCAGGGCCAGCAGCATCAGCCCCAGGCCGATCAGCGCGCAGCCGATGCTCTCATGGCGCGAGTCATCGCGCAGGCGGAACACCACGAAACCGACCAGCAGGACGATGGGGATCGCCAGCGAGGTGTTGAAGCTCAGCAACTGCGCGACCAGTGTCGAGCCGATGTTGGCGCCGAGCATCACCGCGAGTGCCGGCGCGAGGCTCAGGGTGCCGGCGGCGGTGAATGAGGTCGCCATCAGGCTGACCGCCGTGCTGCTTTGCAGGATGGCGGTCAGGCCGATGCCCGAGAGCAGGGCTTTCCAGCGCTTGTCCAGGTTGCGGCCCAGGCCGTTGCGCAGTTGGGTGCCGAAACCGCGCAGCAGGGCGGTGGAAACCATTTGGGTGCCCCACAGCAACAGGGCGATGGTGCCGGCGAGTTTGATCAACAGAGTGGTTCCAGACATGAGGGGTCTCCCTGTGCTGGTGTATTACTTCCTGGGTGGGCGTAGCAGCCTCACCGAGGCACGACTGATGGTGCTGGACAACGCCAGCAGGTAACGCATCTCGATACTCGTCAGGCGCGCGCGGCCATCCTCCAGCCGGGTGGCGCCCGGGCTGGCGCTATCGCCAGCAAGCCGGCTCCCACAGCGTCACGTCATGCACAAATGGACTGGATGCCGTGGGAGCAGGGTTTGTCGGATCGCCGTGAATAGGCCCGCAAGGCTTGCGAGCCTCCCACAGGTAAGGCGCGGTGACGCGCTCAGGCGCTCGTCAGAACCACTGCCTGAAGCGGCGGATGTAGAACGTCTTCATGGTCTGGGCCAGCACGCAGTAGGTCAGCAGGGTGCCCACCAGCCACGGGAAGTAGCTCATCGGCAGGGGGACCAGGCCGACCATGGCACCCAGTGGCGAGAACGGCAGGTAGAGGCCGATGGCGACCGCCAGGCACGTCATGACGATGATCGGCAGTGCCGCGGTGCTCTGGAAGAACGGGATCTTCCGGGTCCGCAGCATGTGCACGACCAGCGTCTGCGACAGCAGCCCCTCGACGAACCAGCCGGACTGGAACAGCGCCTGCGTCTCCACGCTGTTGGCGGCGAACACGTACCACATCAGGGCAAAGGTGGTGATGTCGAAGATCGACGAGGTCGGTCCGATCCACAGCATGAAGCGGCCGATGTTCTTCGCATCCCACTTGCGCGGCTTGCGCAGGAACTCCTTGTCCATCCTGTCCCACGGCAGGGCCAACTGCGAGATGTCGTAGATCAGGTTTTGCAACAGCAGGTGGATCGACAGCATCGGCAGGAACGGAATGAACGCACTGGCCACCAGCACCGAGAACACATTGCCGAAGTTGGAACTGGCGGTCATGTTCAGGTACTTCATGATGTTGCCGAAGGTCTCCCGGCCCTTGAGCACACCTTCCTCGAGCACCATCAGGCTCTTTTCCAGGAGGATGATGTCGGCCGACTCCTTGGCGATGTCCGTGCCGCTGTCCACCGAGATACCGACGTCGGCATCGCGCAGCGCCGGAGCATCGTTGATGCCGTCGCCGAGAAAGCCCACGGTGTGCCCGTTGGATTGCAGGGCCTTGAGCACCCGCGACTTTTGCAGCGGCGTCAGCTTGGCGAAGACCGTGCGTTCCTCGACCCGCAACTTGAGCGTGGCCTCGTCCATGTGCTCGATGTCCTGGCCGAGCAGCGGCAGGCCTGGCTCCAGTCCGACCTCACGGCAGATCTTGCAGGTGACCACCGCGTTGTCGCCGGTCAGCACCTTGACCGCCACGCCGATGTCGCGCAGGGCGGCAATCGCCGGCCCCGCGGTTTCCTTGGGTGGATCGAGGAAGGTCAGGAAGCCGCGAATCACCAGCTCGCGTTCATCGGCAGTCTTGTACTGGGCCTTGGCCTGGTCCTCGGGGATGTCGCGGGTAGCCACCAGCAGGACGCGGAAACCGTCCTTGTTGTAGTCGTTGGCCAACGCCAGCAGCGCCTGGCGGCGTCGTTCGTCGAGCGCCACCACTTCTTTGCCCTCCATCACGTGGCTGGAGATGGCGAGCATTTCCTCGACCGCGCCCTTGCAGACCAGCAGGTGGTCGCCGAGGTTGTCCTTGACGATGATCGACAGGCGCCGGCGAACGAAGTCGAACGGCAGTTCATCGACCTTGTCGTAGGCGAGGGGCTCCTGGAACTTGGGGTTCTGCCGAGAGAACTGCAGTACCGCCTGGTCCATCAGGTTCTTCATGCCGCTCTGGTGGTAGCTGTTCAGCCAGGCCAGGCCCAGTACCGCGTCGTCGCGCTGGCCATGGGTGTCGACATGATGCTCCAGGATGATCTTGTCCTGGGTCAGGGTGCCGGTCTTGTCGGTGCACAGCACGTCCATCGAACCGAAGTTCTGGATTGCGTTGAGACGCTTGACCACCACCTTGCGCCGGGCCATGGCGACCGCGCCCTTGGCCAGGTTGGCGCTGACGATCATCGGCAGCATTTCCGGGGTCAGGCCAACCGCCACGGCCAGTGCGAAGAGCAGGGCATCGCCCCAGTCACCCTTGGAAAAGCCATTGAGCAGAAACACCACCGGCACCATCACCAGCATGAAGCGGATCAGCAGCCAGCTGACGCTGTTCACCCCGCGATCGAAGGCGGTCTGCACCCGCGAGCCGACGATAGCCTTGGCCAGTGAGCCGAAGTACGTGCGTGGGCCGGTGGCAACCACCACGGCCTTGGCGGTGCCGCTGACCACGTTGGTCCCCATGAAGCAGATGTTCTGCAGGTCGAGGAGGTTGCCCGGGTCGGACGCCGCTCGGGTGGCGGACTTCTGTGCGACATCGCCGAGGGTGTCGTACTTTTCCACCGGCAGCGCTTCGCCGGTCAGCACGGCCTGGCTGATGAACAGGTCACGGGATTCGATCAGGCGAATATCCGCCGGGATCATGTCGCCGGCCGACAGATGCACGATGTCACCGGCCACCAGTTCGCGCATCGGCACTTCACGCAGGGTGGGCTGGCTGCCCATCTGCTCGCGCCGCAGCACCGTGGCGGTGGTACGCACCATGGCCTTGAGGGCTTCGGCGGACCTGGCCGAACGATACTCCTGCCAGAAGCGCAGGCCGCTGCTGAGGGTGACCATGGTCATGATGATGATGACCTTGGTCAGGTCGCCTTCCTCGCCGGCACTTTCGGCCAGCCAGAAGTCGGTGAAGAAGCTGATACCGGCGAGTATCAGCAGGACGTAGATGAACGGGTTGTTCAGCGCGTGGAGGAACTGGACCAGTGCGCGAGCTGGCTTGTCGTGGGCGACCTCATTGTAGCCTTCGCGTTGCAGGCGGCCTTCGGCGTCCAGTTCGGTGAGGCCGTCGCGGCTGGCGCCGACGTTGTCCAGGGTGGTGGCCAGATCCTGCTGCGATTCGCGGGCAGCGCGCATCGACAGCCGAGGGGTGTCCTTGCCGTTCCGCGGTGGGTTGTGGAGGTGTTGCCGTGGTCGAGTCTTGACGTTGCTCATGGGATGCCCCTGTCACATGTTCGCGACTAGTGGCCTGTGTGGCTGATTCGCATACCCAACTCCGGGTCCATGGCTTCGCCAGGCTGCGTTGCCATTCCTCGCCGTAGCCCTGCTACGACTCGTCATGGCGCCTTGTCTGGCAAACCCCTGGCCCCGAATTTGAGTATTCGAATTAACCGTACAGGCCACTCGGCATATGCGGCTCACCGAATGAGCGGCGAGCGAATACCTGCCGAGTCGCGAACGTGCGATCGATTCGAATATGGGTGTTGGGGGGTATTTAACGTTCGCTGCCCGTCCATGGGAAAACAACGGGCAGCGAACCGACTACTGGCTTCGTCCATAATAATTTTCTCGATGTTCATTAATTAACGGGCAAAGAAATCCCGTGCACTTTAAAGTTGCGAAAGTGCATGTTTTAAAGTTGTTTTCGCTGACGCCGGATAATCAGGCGGCGCGAGTCTCGACAGCGCTTTCCAGGGTTTCACTCACGTGCCGTGAGCGTTGCGCGGGTGCGCAACTCTGTGGGTCCTGGCTGTCATCGAAACGCCAGCGTTGCTGCAGCCGGCCGGTGGTCGGGCAGATGCGCCAGCCGATGGCCGCACGGGGCAAGGCCTGGGTGCTGGAAGAGGGAATGGCGAACAGGGCGCTGGGCCGCTGAGCAGTGGGCTCGCGGGACAGCTTGACGCGCATGCTGGAAGCAAAGGCGCGAACGCCTGGCATTACGGAGGATTTGAAAGTCATAACACACCTCGCGACCGGACTGGCGCCGGCAGAGGCGAGTTACGTGGGAGCACTAGGCCCTGGCGCAGCTCACCCGACTGTGCGTCGAGTCCCGTCATTGTTTGGATTAAGCGCCCGATGAACCGCGCTCGCGGTGATCGGACTGCGTCTGGATACTGTGTCCATTGGGTTCTTTTTAAAGTTGAAAAAGGGCCTGTTTCGCAGGCAGGGGGAATTTACTTAGCAAGGCGTATCAAGTCAATTAAAAATAAGCTGCTTTTTTACATATAAGCTGAATGGCAGCTGAAGTACCAGACAATTGGATTTGAAGTTGTTTCCCGGTCGGGTGGGGAGCCCGCCGTCATGGCGGGCTCCCGCAGCCGTCTACTCCCAATCGGCCTTGCCGATCGCCAGTCCATGCAAGCCGTTGTAGCTGGCGCGCTCTGGCGATTGCCAGCCTTCGAGCAGGCTGTCTTCCAATTGATAGACCTCGACGCCCAGCGGCCGGCACACGGACAGCGGGTCCTGGGCATCCGGCCCCCACATCGGCAGCGACAGGTCTCCACCCGGGCAGGTCGACAGGGCGCAGAGCACGTCGATCTCGGCGAAGAACTCCAGGTAGTCGCCCTTCTTCGCCGGGCAGGCTTTCATGAAGTACATGTCGTCATGGTTCAGGCCGGTGCACTGGAAGATGTTCAGCACGTCATGCACGTCGAACTCGGTCAGCCCATGAGGCAGTACCGCGCGGGTCAGGTTGGAGTGGCAGTGGTGGTGGAAGTCCTCGCCGGTGAGCATCTTGTTGACGTAGGGGTCGCAGCGGGTGCCGAGCAGGTCGTGCAGGCGTCCGCCGTGTTCGTCGATGCCGTAGTCGGCCAGGCTGTCGTCGGTGATGGTCACCAGCGGCCGCAGGAACGGCAGGTTCGACCAGAGACGGTCGTAGGTGGTTACGTGGGCGCCCTGCAACTGGCGGGTGCGGGCGGCCCACAGGCGCTCACGTGGGTCGTTGGCGTTCCAGATGTTGAAGTCGCCGACCTGCGGGCCGACCGGGGCGGTGACGCGGAACACGTGGCCGGCCGGGACTTTCCAGGCGCGACCGGTGCGGATCGGCACCTCGAAGGATTCGACCAGGGTGCGGGCGTTCTGGCGTTCGCGAATGCGGTCGTAGAATGGCTTGTCGACTTGCAGAGCCGAGCCCTTGCTGACCTGGTAGGCGGCGGGGTAATCCTTGTACATGGGTAAGTCTCCGGTTTCAGGAACGGGGTGGGTGGTTGAACAGATCGAACAGCGCGTGCTCGGAATCGTCCAGGTAACGGGTCATGGCTGGCCGTCGGCGAGCAGGTCGTGGATCTGCCGGTCGCGCTCCAGCCCGGGGCGCTGGAAGTTCTCTTCGTCCGGCGCCACGGCGAACACCCGGCGCATCTGCGCGGCGATGTTGGTGAAGAAGGCGTCGAGCAGGGGGCTGCGCAACAGCCCGATGATGTCCTCGCGCACCTCGCAGGCCACCTGATCGGCCAGGGACAGAACGGTGCCGGTTTTTTCCGGGGTCTTGGTATTCATGCCAGTTGCACATCCTTGAGGAAGCGACTCATCCGTTCGCTGCGGTTGTCCAGCAGTTCGCGTGGCGTGCCGGCCTGGACGATCTGTCCGCGCTCCATGAACACCAAGCGGTCGGAGACCTGGAAGGCGAACTTCATCTCATGGGTGACGATGACCATGGTCATGCCTTCGCGGGCCAGGTCCTCGATCACCTTCAGGACGCCGCCGACCAGTTCCGGGTCCAGCGCCGAGGTCGGTTCGTCGAACAGCATCACCTGAGGACGCATCGCCAGGGCACGGGCGATCGCCACGCGTTGTTGCTGGCCGCCGGAGAGCTGGTGGCGGTACTTGCCGGCGTGTTCGCGCGGGCCGACCTTGGCCAGCAGCGCCTGGGCCGCCTCCGGCGAGGTGGGGAATTCACGCGAGTCGACCGGCGCCAGGCCGCTGGCCTCGCAGTGGCTCTTGGACAGGGCCAGCAATTTTGGAATCCACGAGCCGCCCTTGATCGAGCCGATGCGTTTGCCACACAGGTCCTCCGGGCGCTGCGGGCGGAAGCTGTCGTCGGCGCGCACCATCAGCGAGGCGCCGCTCTTGAGGTCGGGCACGAAGTCGAGCCGGGCGGCGCGCTCCGGGGTGACGTACAGTGCCGAGGCGACCACGTCGAAGCGGCGCGCGTTGACGTCCATCGCCAGGTTGGCGAAACGGGTGTCCTGGAACTGTGGGATCAGCTTCAGGTGCTGGCCGAGCAGGCTCATGAACTCCGGGTCGAAACCGGCCGGCTTGCCTTGGGCCAGGTAGGTGTAGGGTGGGTAGGTGAGATCCGAGCCGATGCTCAGGCGGTCGGCCTGCAGGGTGCCGTCGGCGGCATGGGCGGCGCCGGCGGCGCTGAGGGTCAGGGCGAGGGTGAAGGCTTTTACTGGGGACATGGGAAATGCTCCACTTATGATTGTTCAACAATCGTTGTGGGTACGTATATCAATAGCCATGCCATGCATTGATGGCAAGACCGTGCGGAGGGGGTTGGCACGATGGGCTGCCAGAGAAAAGCGCACGGTCTTTACCGGAAGTAACATCATGGTGCGCCGCGCGTGGTCGTTTCCGATAAGGCACTGATGGTTTCCTGGCCGATAGACGTGCAATCAGTGCTCTTGGCACAATCGGGCCTTCGGCAGGCATTCATTCAAGGGGCACCATGGATCGTTACGTACACTCCCTCCGTTCGATGCTGTTAATTTCCGGATTGCTGCTGGGGGCCGGTTCGCCCGCCATCGCCGCGTCCTTCGATTGCCAGAAGGCCTCCACGGCAGTGGAAAAGGCCATTTGTGCCAGTCCCGAACTGAGCGGGCTGGACAGAGCCCTCGGGGACTACTACAGCCAGGCGATGGCCAAGCTGGCCCCGGAGCCGCGCGAGGCCCTGCGTAGCGACCAGCGAGCCTGGCTGCAGACCCGCAATGCCTGTGCGGCCGATCCGACCCAGTTGGCCGGCTGCCTGCAACCGCTGCTGAGCCAGCGGGTGCTGGAGGTGGGCAAGCAGGTGCGTCCCGACACCGTGGCGCTGGACGCGCTCATTGCCAGCATTCCCTATCACCCGGCCGAAGCGGCCCAAGGTCTCAGGGGTTATCCGAACAATGGGTTGGCCGCTGCCTGGCGGGTCTACCTGTACCGTTTCGAACCGACCAGCGGAGTCACGCAGAAGGAGGCCGAGGAGAGTCGGCAGGTCGCGATCAAGGCGCTGTCGGACGACAGCTTCTCGCTGTCGGTGTTCACCGATACCGAGAAAGACACATCAGTCAGTCGTGACCGGGTGGATCTGACGCTGCTGCGCATGATGATCGAACGAGCGGAGTATGAGCCCTACGACAGTCAGCGTGCCTATGTGCACTGTTTCATTTTCTCGCGCCAGGGGCGTGATGCCTTCGAGACCTTCGGTCCGCTGTACGGTTCCACCCGCGATAGTGGTGCGCCGATCTGCGAGCCTCAGGGCAATCTGTTCGAGCAGGGGCCATGGAAGCAGTTGGATCACAGCTTCGATGATGTCGTGGCGGCGGCCAGCGAGAACAGCGGCACCATTCGTTTTGCCAGCTACGCCGGTTGGCGCCTGATGGCGTTGCAGGCAACCGTGTCGCCACGAGACTTTCTCAAGGCCGCGGACAAGCAGGAGGCCGACCCCGAGCAGGTCATTCGTGACTGGACGGACGACAAGGCCTGGCCGAAGAAACAGCGGCAGCAGGCGCTGGCGGCCATCGAGCCCGCGCGGCAGGCCACCCGCGCCTGGCTGCAGCGCGAGCGCGGCCTGTCGGCCAGCGAGGCCCAGCAGGCCGCACAGGCAATCGTTCGCCAGTGGCTGAACGACCGTCTGGACTTCGTGGGTGAGAACAGCGAGGGCTGATTGACCGGCTGACAGGGCAGGCGGCGGGGCGCTCAGGGGCTTTCGGTGCGAACCCTGCGCCACCCCATCGTTTTCTTGACGCCCAAAATCCGGCGACCTATCATGCCGGCCATTAAATTGATATCAATTGTGTCAAGGGACCCTCCGCGCGGAGCTATCCACCGGACGAGGTTCCTCGCGGCATAACCGCTCTGCGTTCAGTCCTTCGAGTCATTTCTTTCAAGCTTCGGGCGATGCTGTTCGCCTGTGCGATAGTTTCATGGCTCCCACGCCGCGCCAGGTCCATGAGCCCGCCAGCCGTTGGCAGGTCAAGGGCCTGTTCGCGCTCGAAGTGGAGAACGCAACGCAGGCAATGATCACTCATATTGGATAACAGGGAGAGTCAGGTTTGATGGGACGTGTGTTCGGTTCGCTGCGATTGGCTGTAGCCATGCTGGCGGGTGCGGTATTGGCCGGTTGTGCCCAGTCACCGGGGACGCTCGAGCAGTGGGAGGGCTATGAGCCGCGGATCGGGAGTGTCGGCGGTAACGATCGACTGTCGAGCGAAAAGGCGCTGTCTCCCGAGTCGGCCACCTACATGGATGTTCTGTTGAGGCGCGCCCGGGGAGCCAGACCATGAAGATCCCAGCCCTGATCCTGGCCATCACCCTGCTGGCCGGTTGTGCTTCAAAATCCGATTACTATGTGTCAGCCACACCGGTGCATATCCCGCAAACCGCCACCTACTGGATCGACTCCTTCGATCTGACACTGGTGGGGGAGAATCCTCGGTTTCTGTCCCAGGATATCCTGCGCCAGCGCCTGCGCAATCAACTGTCCGACAAGCTGAGCACCATTGGTCGTTACGCCAAAAGCCGGGAAAGCGCCGACTACCTGCTGGAGGTGAGCACGGTCTACACGCGCCACATCAGCGACTCCAAGGGCGGCCTGGTGTCGATGATCGTCGATGACAACACCATCCTGGCCAGTGTCGATTTCAGCTACAAGGTCAATGTGTTCAAGTCGGGCGCCGAGGTGCTCAGCTTCGCCCAGGCACGTGATCGCCTGATGCCCGCCGGCGTACAGGGCAACCTGCGCAACTACAAGACCATGTGGAGCGCGATCAGCAACAAGGGCAACTCCGACGTCGAGGAGTTCTATGTCGACGTTTTGCCGAACTTCATCGTCAAGGACATCGAAGGCATTCCTTCGCACTGATCCGCGGCATGAACCGGCGCTTGTGCAACACAGGCGCCGATCGAACACGATCCATGTTCCTCGCCATCACCCTCGCGCCATTGATGCCCCACCCAGGCTCCCTATGATGGACATGAAGCCTGTCGGCCCCTGACCGTGATCCGACGGCCTCGCGTACCTTCATTCCTGCGAGCGCCACCATGACTCCAACAAGAACCCTCTACGACAAGCACATCGATTCGCATACGGTGTGCCGCCTCGATGACCAGGGCCATGTCCTGCTGTACGTCGACCGCCAGGTCATCAATGAATACACCAGCCCACAGGCCTTCAGTGGCCTGCGCGAAGCCGGGCGCAAGGTGTGGCGGCCGGAGACGGCATTGGCCGTGGTCGATCATGTGAACCCCACCGCACCCCGGCGCATCGCCGCCATGCCGGATGCCGGTGGCGCCCGTCAGGTGTCCTACCTGGGCGAGAACTGCGCCTGTTTCGGCATCGAGCTGTTCGATGTGCTCGACAAGCGCCAGGGCATCGAGCACGTGGTCGCCCCGGAGCAGGGTTTCATCCTGCCGGGCATGGTGGTCGCCGCCGGTGATAGCCACACCACCACCTATGGCGCCCTGGGCGCCTTCGGCTTCGGCATCGGTACCTCCGAGATCGAGCACCTGCTGGCCTCCCAGACACTGGTCTACAAGCGCCTGAAGACCCTGCGCGTGACCGTCGATGGCGAGTTGCCGGAAGGCTTGACCTCCAAGGACGTGATCATGGCGCTGATCGGTGAGATCGGCGCCTCCGGTGCGACCGGCTACGCCATCGAGTTCTGCGGTTCGACCATCGATGCGCTGAGCGTCGAGGCGCGCATGACCATCTGCAACATGGCCGTGGAAGCCGGTGCCCGCGGTGCCTTCATGGCCCCGGACGAAAAGGTTTTCGCCTATCTCAAGGACAAGCCGCGAGCCCCTCGGGGCGAGCTGTGGGACCAGGCCGTTGCCCGCTGGCGCGAACTCAAGAGCGATGCCGGCGCGCGGTTCGACCGCGAAGTGCACCTCGATGCCACGGCCCTGGAGCCGATGGTCACCTGGGGCACCAGCCCGGACCAGGCGGCGCCCATCGGTGCGCGGGTGCCGGATCCGGACAGCCTCGACGATCCGATACTGCGCCAGGACATGCGCCGGGCACTGAACTACATGGGCCTGGAGGCTGGAATGCCGTTGAACGAGATCATCATCAGTCATGCGTTCATCGGCTCCTGCACCAACGCCCGGATCGAGGACCTGCGTGACGCGGCCCGAGTGGTGCGGGGGCGGCAGGTTGCCAGGCATGTACGGGCGATGATCGTGCCGGGCTCGACCCAGGTTCGCGACCAGGCCGAAGCCGAAGGGTTGGCCGCGGTGTTCATCGCGGCCGGGTTCGAATGGCGCCAGTCCGGCTGCTCGATGTGCCTGGCGATGAACGACGATGTGTTGGCGGCGGGCGACCGCTGCGCCTCCAGTACCAACCGCAACTTCGAAGGTCGCCAGGGCGCCGGTGCCCGCACGCATCTGATGAGCCCGGCGATGGTGGCGGCCGCGGCGATTGCCGGGCGCCTGACCGATATCCGTTCCCTGGAGCAACGCCCATGAGCCTGCAACCGTTTTCCCTGGTTACCGGCAAGGCCGCGCCGATGCTGGCGGCCAATATCGATACCGACGTGATCATGCCCAAGCAGTTTCTCAAGGGCATCGACCGCAGCGGCCTGGACCGAGGGTTGTTCTTCGACCTGCGTTTCCTGCCGTCGGGCCAACCCAATCCGGATTTCGTGCTGAACCAGCCGGCCTGGCAGGGGGCGAGCTTCATGGTGGTCGGACCGAACTTCGGCTGTGGCTCCAGTCGTGAACATGCGGTGTGGGGCTTGAAGCAGGTCGGTATCCGCGCGCTGATCGGCAGCAGTTTTGCCGGGATTTTCTACGACAACTGCCAGCGTAATGGGGTGTTGCTGATCACGCTTGATGAGGCAACGGTTCAACGTCTTGGCCAGGTGGTGAGCCAGCCGGACGGGGCGCAGATCTCGATAGACCTGGAAGCCCAGCGGATCATCCTGCAGGATGGCAGCGTGATCGAGTTCCAGATCGATGCATTGCGCAAGTCGGCCCTGCTGCTCGGGCTGGATGCCATCGGCAGTACCCTGCAGCGCCGTGAGCAGATCGAGGCATTCGAGCGGGTGCACTTGCAGGCCAATCCCTGGTTGAGTTGAGCGGGCAGGGTTGATCCAGGCCCCAGTGCAGGCGTCGTTTGGGGAATGTCACGATTTTGGGCAGAGTGGCTGGCCTCTTCGCGGGCCAGCCTGTGCTTTTGTGGCGAGCGAGCTTGCTCGCGCTCGGCTGCGAAGCAGTCGTAAAGCCGGTCTCGGCGATGTGGCAGGTGGATCGAGTCGCCTGGGCTTGGGGGCGCTTCGCGCCCCAGCGTGGGCAAGCCCACTCGCCACGGTCGCGCTTCCTCATGACAGGGGGCTTGCCCGCGAAGAGGTCTCCCTAGCCAGCAACTGTCGAAGGCTTTCAGAGCGATAACTGCCGGAAATGCTCCTGCAGGAACTCCACGCACGCCCGCAATTTTCCTGAGTAGGCCAATCGCGTCGGGTACACCGCCCAGACATTCGCGCTCTGGGTATGCTCGTGCAGCACCTGCACCAGTCGACCCTGTTCCAGCAGGGGTTTGACGTCCCACAGCGAGCGCAGCAGGATGCCGCGCCCATCCAGTGCCCACTGCAAGACGATTTCGCCACTGTTGGATGACAGCGGTCCGCGTACGCGCACACTGTCCTGGCGGCCGTCGCATTCCAGGTTCCAGATGCCGAAGGCGTTGTCGCGCTCCTTTAGCACCAGGCAGTCGTGTTGTTCCAGGTCGTCCAGCTGTTGCGGCGTGCCACGCCGCTCCAGGTAGGCGGGGGCGGCGCAGAGCACCCGACGATTGCTGACCAGGCGGCGGCCGATGTGCTGGCCGGGGATGTCGTCGCCGACGCGGATCTCCAGGTCGAAACCTTCGCTGACGATGTCCACCACGCGGTCGAACAGGTCCAGGCGGATTTCCAGGTCCGGGTAGCGCTCGGCCAGCAACGACAGGGCCGGGGCCACGTGATTGCGACCGAAGCCGAAGCTGCTGCACAGGTGCAGGCGACCGCTGGGGCTGTCGTGGGCTTCGGACAGTTCGTCGCTGAGTTGCTGGAAATCCTCGAGGATGCGCACGGCCCAGCGTTGTACCCGCTCGCCGTCCTCGGTCAGGGCGATACGGCGGCTGGTGCGGTGCAGCAGACGGGTGGCGAGGGTGGTTTCGAGAATCTGGATACGCTTGCTGACGTAGGCGGGCGACAACCCCAGCTCATCGGCGGCGGCAGCGAAACCGGCCTTGCGGATGACGGTGAGGAACACGCGCAGGTCTTCGGGCAGGGGCACGGTGTCTTTCTTTGGGCTCATGGGCGAAGCAACGAACACTGGCGGCAGAAGCCGCCAGAATAGCATCGTTGGTCGTTGTGGCTGGCAGGTATGAGGCTTGGCATCCTCACTGTGGGAGCCGGCTCCCACGATGACGGTGCGTGGCCATGAGCCTTATTCGGCGGGTTGGCTGGCCAGGGTCTTGCGCTCGCGACCGAGGGCGATCGGCGCCATTTTCTCGCGGTCGAGCTGACCTTCCCAGGCGGCCACCACCAGGGTCGCGACGGCGTTGCCGATGATGTTGGTCAGCGAGCGGCACTCGGCCATGAACCGGTCCACGCCAAGGATCAGCACCATCGCCGCCACCGGCACGGTCGGTACCACCGCCAGGCTTGCGGCCAGCGCGACGAAACCGGCACCGACCACCGCACCGGCGCCCTTGGAGGTGAGCATGGTCACCGCCAGCAGGGTCAGTTGCTGCTCCAGCGTCAGGTCGATGTTGGTCGCCTGGGCCAGGAACAGCACCGCCAGGGTCATGTAGATATTGGTGCCATCGAGGTTGAAGGTGTAGCCGGTCGGCACCACGATGCCCACCACGCCCTTGGAGCAACCCAGGTTCTCCAGTTTCTGGATCAGTTGCGGCAAGGCCGACTCCGACGAGCTGGTGCCGAGTACGATCAGCAGTTCCGACTTGATGTAGCCCAGCAGGCGCAGGATGCTGAAGCCGGCATAGCGGGCGATGCTGCCCAGCACGCAGGTGATGAAGATCAGCGCGGTCAGGTAGAAGGTGCCCACCAGCTTCATCAGCGGCAGCAGCGAGCCCAGGCCGTACTTGCCGATGGTGAAGGCCATCGCGCCGAATGCGCCGATGGGCGCCACCCTGGCGATCATGCCGACGATGCGGAAGAACACTTCGCTGGCCTGGTGGATCACGCCCACCAGTGGCCGGGCTTTCTCGCCGGCCATCACCAGCGCCAGGCCGAACAGCAGCGAGACGAACAGCACCGGCAGGATCTCGCCCTGGGTGAAGGCATCGAAGAAGGTGGTGGGGATCACGTGCAACAGGAAGCCGGTCACGCCTTCGCCGTGCTGGGCCTGGCCAACGAAACTGGCGATGGCCGAGGAGTCGAGGGTCTTCACGTCGACGTTGAAGCCCGAGCCCGGGTGCAGGGCGTGGGCGGCCAGCAGGCCGATGGCCAGGGCCAGGGTGGAGACGATCTCGAAGTACAGCAGCGCCTTGCCACCGACCCGCCCGACCTGTTTCACGTCGTGCATGTTGGTGATGCCGGAGACCACGGTGCAGAAGATGATCGGGCCGATGATCATCTTGATCAGCTTGATGAACCCATCGCCCAGGGGCTTGAGTTCGACGCCGGCCTGCGGCCAGTGGTTGCCGATCAGTACGCCCAGGACGATGGCGATGACCACCTGTACGTAGAGGGTTCCCAGCAGTTTTCGGATTGTCATTTTTATTGTCTCCAGAGTTTCGGGCAAGCCGGTCCCGTCACGGGCCGTCACGGCGGCCCATGGGGAAGGGGTGTTTCAAATCGGTGGTGACCGGTGCTTCAGCGCAGGAACGGCAAGACTTCGTCCAGCAGTTCCTGCGGGATTTCCTCGGCCAGGTAATGACCGCCCGGCAGTGCCTGGCCGCGTACATCGGTGGCGACCTGCCGCCATTCGTGCAACGGGTCGAAGCAGCGGCCGACCGTGCCCTCGGCGCCCCATAGCGCCAGCAGTGGCAGGTTCAGCTTGCGCCCGGCGGCGAGATCGGCGCGGTCGTGTTCCAGGTCGATGCCGGCGCTGGCGCGATAGTCCTCGCAGACGCCACGGGCGCTGCCGGGCAGGCTGAGACAGCGGATGTATTCACCGAAGGCTTCGTCGGTGAACGGCTTGAGCCCGGCGCTGCGGCTGCCCATGACGCTGCGCAGGTACTGCTCCGGATTGGCCTCGATCAGGCTTTCCGGCAGCGGTGCCGGGCGGATCAGGAAGAACCAGTGCCAGTAGGCGCGGGCGAAGGCTTCATTGGTCTGGGCGTACATCGACAGGGTCGGCGCGATATCCAGCAGGACCATGCGCTGCACCGCTGCGGGGTGGTCCAGTGCCAGGCGATGGGCGACGCGGGCGCCCCGGTCGTGGGCCAGGATAGAGAACTGGTCGAAACCCAGTGCGCGCATCAATTCGACGCCATCACGGCCCATTTCGCGCTTGGAGTAGTTCAGGTGTTGCTCGTCGGCCTCCGGTCGGCTGCTGTCACCGTAGCCGCGCAGGTCGGCGGCGACCACGGTGAAATGCCTGGAGAGCTCGCCCGCGACCTTGTGCCAGATGACGTGCGTCTGTGGGTGGCCGTGCAACAGGAGCAGGCCTGGCCCATTGCCGCCAATGCGGTAGGCGATGTCCACACCGTTGACGTGGCGCTGGTCTTTCTGGAATCCGGCGAACATGGAAGTGACTCCTCGTTATGGTTGCCGACATCCTAAGTCCCACTGCGCTACAGGCAAGGCGCAAAGCGTGGTGCGCTCGTTCATGAAGTGTGTTGCTGGTCGCGGGCGAGGGTTCAGCCCTTGTGCTGCTGGAACAGCTTCTCGGCCCGGGCCTCGATCTCGGCCTGGGTCAGGTCTTCCTTGTGGCTGGCGAGGAACCAGACATGGCCGAACGGGTCCTTGAGGGTGCAACTGCGGTCACCGTAGAACTGGTCCTGGACCTCCTTGATCACCGTGGCTCCAGCGGCCGTGGCGGTTTCGAACTGCTTGTCGACGTCCGAGACGTACAGGTGAATACCGACTGAAGTGTGTCCCCGCGGACTGACGAACGGCCCATCCTCGCAGGGTGTGCCGAGCATCAGTGGCGAATCGCCGATACGCAGTTCGGCATGGCCGATACTGCCGTCGGGCATCGCCAGGCGCATGACCTCCGTGGCACCGAAGGCTTGCTTGTAGAAGTCGATGGCCGCAGCGGCCTGGCTGACGCCGAGGTAGGGGGTGATGCTGTGGAAACCCTCCGGTATCGCTTTGACGCCCATGACGGTTCTCCCTTGTCAGGTGGCAATGACCGGCCACCGTGGCCGGTCATTTGACTATAGGCCACGGCCAACAAGGGATTGGGGCGAACTGACGGAGTGTGCTGCCGGCTCAGAAATCGACATCCGCCTGCTTGTTGTAGTACGCCAGCAGGATGTCGTAGCGGCGGCCGACGTTCCAGAAGTCATCGCTGAGCACTTGGGGTTCGGCATGGTCGCGCCAGTCGGTCGCCATTTGCTCCAGGGCTGTCTGGTATTGCTGCATTGGCTGCTGCAGCATCGACCACAGCTCGTGGACCGGGCCTTGGCGGCGGTTGGCGGACAGGGCGTCGCGGTAGGCCCTGGCCGCCTCTCGGGCCTGGCGCAGTTCGTCGCTGGCGGTGCCGAGCAGTGGCAGGTCGAGTTGCTGGCGGTGCGCGGCTTCGTCCAGCTTGTTGAAGGTCAACCGTGCTTGCAGCATGTAGTTCAGCAGATGCCAGTGCATGTCCTGGCCCAGCCGCTGTTCCAGTTGTGCCAACTGCCTGGGGCGTAGTGCCAGATCGGTGGCTTCCAGCTCGCGACGCAAGGCTTGAGAGATCGGGAGAAAGGCCTCGATGTTTGCGGTGCGCCGCTGCCTGTCGGACTCGGCGATCACGGCGTTGACCTGGGCTGCCAGGTGTTCCGGCAGCAGCGGCTTGCCCGGGGCTGCATCCAGAAGTCCAGGCGCCAGGGCTTTTGCCAGGGCTGGGAGGTAGCGCTCGGCGAGCATGCCGATCGGCCTCGTGCCCTCGATGAGACCGGCCTTGAAGGCGCTGCCGGGTTTGCAGAAATCGTGGGTTATCGCTTGCCGATCATGGCGTTGCAGGTAGGGAAATTCGTCACGACTGTCGTCTTTCCCGGCTTCACGGTCCAGCCGCCAGGGGACATCGGCGACGTTCACGCACTTGATCAATGGCCGCAGGGCGTTGGCCTCGGCCGTTGCTTCGCTGTCGTGGCGGTCCAGCCAGATGTCGAAACGGCCCTGTTGCTGTTCGCTGCCGACCAGTACGTAGATGCCGCAGATCAACAGTACGCCAAAGGTGAGAAACCAGCGCTGGTCCATCAGTTAGCCTCCTTGCCGTACCACTGCTGCCGGGTGGCCGGGAGGCGGCAATCCTGGACACTGGTGGGCATTCGACTGCACAGGCGTTCGGGCCAGGGTTGCAGTCCCTGGTTACGGCCCGCCACGGTCGTGCTGTGTGCGACATAAAGTGCCAGTGTGGCGAGGGTGATGCCCAGTATCAGGCCCCAGGCCAGCCACCGGGACAGCGGATGGGATCGTTGTGTTTTGTGTGTCCGATCAGTCCAGGCCAGTCCCAGCATCGTGCCGCTGTAGGTCAGCAGGGCGACAGGACCGAGCCAGGCACCGGTCACTGCTGCCACCAGCCAGTAAGGCAGCAACTCGCGCAAAACCAGCGGTGAGGGGCGGCGGGAACTGAGTCTGTGTGAGAGGTGTTGGCTGAGGCGATGGTCCAGCGTCCAGAAGCTGTCAGCCATGCCGGGCCAGAACCACAACAGTGTCCCTGTGAGGCCGCCTAATGCCAGTGACCACAGCGCAATGGCGTCGGCTGTGGCCTTGAGTCCGCTACCTGGGAGCAGTTTCTGCTGCACGGCGGCGACGCCGCAGGCCAGCATCACGGCAGCTAAACCGAGCCAACTGGTATCGGGAGATGGCCAATCCCGCCAGAAGAAAGCGTCGCAATCGGGCAGTCGGTTTTCCAGGCGTGGGTGGTTTTGCCGGATTTTTTGCGCGGCCTGATGGCAGGCCTGCCAATCCTCTTTCAGAAAGCGGCGGGCGAAGCTGCGACGCTGGGCCAGAGGCATCTGCGAGAACAGCAGATGCGTGGCCCGGTTTTCGGGAGTGTTCGGTGGTAACTGCAGGCGGTGCATATGCTGGGACAGCAGGTCTTCGTCCCGACTGCGCTCCAGCAGAAGTGTCCAGTATGGCTCCGGGCAACTGGGCTCGGGGCGGGCATTGTTCCACTGCCTGAGCTTGCGCATCGACTGAAAGAGCCTGGCAGACCAGAGCGGGCACTCCAGCAGCAGTTTTGCCAGTACTTCATCGAGTGGTTGCTGATGCTCAAGCGCATCGAAGCCGTAGAGCTGTTCCAGGTTGTAGTACTCGCGCCAGAAACCTTCGATATTACCCACGTTGAGATGATACCCAAGGGCTTCTTCAAGGTTTCTGAACAGGCGTTGATGCAGTTCGGTGAGTGCAGCCTGTGGAACATTCAGAGGCAGGCGTGGGTTCAGCCACTGGAAATGTTCCAGTCCCCAATAGGCCAATGCCTTGAAGTCCTGTCCTGGCTCAAGGCAGCGCAACAGCAGTTGCTCACCGAATTCGCGTTCGCAGTAATACAGCGCAGCCTTGGCGAAGCGCTCGTCAAGCAGGGCCGGGGTCAGGCCTTCGAGTAGATCGGTCGCAGCGCGCTGGGCAGCAGTGGGGCCTGTAGGGCGTGGTTGCAGGCCGGTTTCCGTGTCGTAGTGGACGGCTCCGATGACAGCAACAGCGTTTTCGCGGACCGGCTCCGGGATCGGTTCGCTCCATTGCAGCGCCTCCTCGTAGGCGTCGCGCAGTCGCTGGAAGGCCTCGGGATCTTCGTCCGGGCGCGTTCGTTTGAGCAGGGTGGCGTACTGGCGCTTGATGCTACGGGTGTCGGCGTCTGAGGGGATACCGAGGATCTCCCAACAACTCATCGACACACCTCAGCCCCAGCGTTCGATCCTGCTATCACAACCATACCGACAAGACTCCCTGAGCGACCGCTCCGTTATTGGCGGGCGATAGTATCAAAATGCTGTTACTGGCGCCGCAACTGGCTTTATCGACGCAGCAGGCTGGCTTTTTGCTCGGCGCTGCCTAAGATGGCCGGCACAAGGAACAGCACAAGGCTTGGGCGACGGCGAATGTCGGAAAAAGACACCATCTCCATCCATCTGGTGCGTGAGGCACTGCTGCAGAGTTGCGCTACGGGCGCGGCCACCGACGAGGTGCTGGACAAGGTCGGCATCGACCCACACCTGTTGCACCGGCCCGAGGCCCGGGTGCCGGCCAGTGACTACGCGCGCCTGTGGCGCCTGCTCGCAAGGCGCAACGACGACGAGTTCTTCGGCATGGACCCACGCAAGCTGCGCGCCGGCAGCTTTGCCTACCTGTGCCGTGCGGGCATGGCGCAGCCGACGGTGAGGGCCGGGCTGGAAGCGGTGCTGGAATTCCTCTCGCTGATCTTCGAGCGCCTGCCGGCACAACTGCTGACCCAGCAGAGCCTGGCCGAGATCGTCCTCGCCGAACCTGACGGAGAGGCCCGGCGACCGTTCACCTATTTCACCTACTGGATGATCGTCCACGGTGTGGCCTGTTGGCTGGCGGGGCGGCGGATTCCGATCCTGGCTATCGAGCTGCGTTGTGAGGCACCCGACTACTGCGATGACTACCGGGTGATGTTTTCCGAGAACCTGCGCTTTGCCCGGCCACGGACACGGATGATCCTCGCGGCCGATTGCCTGGACCTGCCGATCAAGCGCAGCCCCCAGGAGTTGCAGCGTTTTCTCGGGCATGCGCCGGCCAACATCCTGGTCAAGTATCGCGATGCCCAAAGCTTTTCCAGTCGGATCCGGCACGACCTGCGGCAGTTGCCGGCCCAGCTGTGGCCGGAAACCGAGGGCCTGGCGCTGCAGTTGTGCATGTCGGCATCGACCCTGCGGCGGCGGCTGGCGGAGGAGGGGCAGACCTACCAGGGGCTCAAGGACAGCGTGCGCAAGGAGCTGGCGATCGCCTGGCTGGCCGAGCCTGCGATCAGCTTCGCCGAGATCGCCACGCGGCTGGGGTTCGCCGATGTCAGTTCGTTCTACAAGGCCTTTCGCAAATGGTCGGGTTCGAATCCGGGGCATTATCGCAGCCTGATTCTCAACGAAAGCCAATAATCCCATTCATTTCTGATCGTTCCCATGCTCTGCGCCACTAGTCTCCGGTAAAAACGAAAGGGGGGACACCGCAGCCTTTGTGGCGAGCGGGCTTGTCGGGACGCCGCACTGCCGCACTGCCGCGCTCGGCTGCGAGGCAGCCGCAACCCCGGGTTCCCCAATTTCTCCTGATGCACCGCGTTGGCCGGTTCTGGGGGCGCTCCGCGCCCCAGCGCAGGCAAGCCTGCTCGCCACATTGGTCCGTGGTGCAACCAGGTGATGGGAACTGCCACATTTTGATCGTTCTAAATACTTTCTGGCCCTCGACCGTTTCCACGGTCTTTGTCACCCGTGTCCGGCAAACACCCGCAGCTCTTGTGGCGAGCGGGCTTGCCCGCGCTCGGCTGCACGGCAGCCGTAAAACCAGCCGAGCCGATCCCGCAGGATGAATCGAGGTGTCTGGTATGCGGCTGCCTCGCAGCCGAACGCGGCGGTGCGGCGTCCCGACAAGCCCGCTCACCACAAAGGCTGCGGTACGCCCGAAGTTTAGTGCTATAGCCTCTCAATGGGTTAAGCCGGGAGCTGGACAATCCCTCCATATTGGCCAAACCAGTCAATCAGGTTGAAGGCTTTGACCATTGTCCCAAGTCCCTGACGGGGCGACTATTTCCTCGGTTTTTCTACGGTTTCCTCTAATAACAAGACCGGGAGATTGCTGGGATGCGCGACTATCTGACTGCCACCGAGAATTTCAATTATCAGCACGTGGCCGACACGAGCCTGAAAGGTTCCCTGACGGCGCTCAATGCCTGTATCGAATGCTGTGACCGGCATGCCCTGCCGGGGCGGATCGCCCTGTTCTGGGAGGGCCGCGACGGCAGCAGCGCCACCCATACCTTCAGCCAGTTGCAGGAGCAGGCCGGGCGTTTCGCCAACTTCCTGCTGGCTCAGGGCGTGGGGCGGGGCGACAAGGTCGCCGGGTTGTTGCCGCGCAATGTCGAGTTGCTGGTGACGTTGTTCGCCACCTGGCGCATCGGCGCGGTCTACCAGCCGCTGTTCACCGCGTTCGGGCCCAAGGCCATCGAGCACCGGCTGAACAGTTCGGCGGCCAAGGTGGTGGTCACCGACGCCGCCAACCGCAGCAAGCTCGGCGAGGTCGGCGGCTGCCCGACCATCGTCACGGTCGCCGGGGCCAAGGGGCAGGGCATCGTGCGCGGGGACTTCAGCTTCTGGGCCGAGCTGGACAACTACCCGGCGGCCTGCGAGCCGCTGATGCTCAGTGGCGAAGACCCGTTCCTGCTGATGTTCACCTCGGGCACCACCGGTCCCGCCAAACCCCTGGAAGTGCCGCTCAAGGCAATCATCGCCTTCCAGAGCTACACCCGCGACGCGGTCGACCTGCGTCCCGAGGATGCCTTCTGGAACGTCGCCGATCCGGGCTGGGCCTACGGTCTCTACTTCGGTATCACCGGGCCGCTGGGCCTCGGTCATCCGATCACCTTCTACGATGGTCCGTTCACGGTGGAGAGCACCTGCCGGGTGATCGAGAAATACGGCATCACCAACCTGACCGGTTCACCCACCGCCTACCGCCTGCTGATCGCCGCCGGCGAGGCGTTTTCCAGCCGGATCCGTGGGCGCCTGCGGGCGGTCAGCAGTGCCGGCGAGCCGTTGAACCCGGAGGTGATCCGCTGGTTCGCGGAAAACCTCGACGTCACTATTCTTGATCATTATGGCCAGACCGAACTGGGCATGGTCCTGTGCAACCACCATGGCCTGCAACACCCGGTGCACGTCGGCTCGGCGGGGTTTGCCTCGCCCGGCCATCGCATTGTGGTGCTGGATGACGATCACCAGGAACTGGGCGTTGGCCAGCCGGGGATTCTCGCCCTGGACCGCACCCAGTCGCCGATGTGCTGGTTCAACGGCTACAAGGGATTCGAGACCAAGGCCTTCGTCGGCCCGTACTACCTCAGTGGTGACACGGTCGAGCTGAACGCCGACGGCAGCATCAGTTTCGTCGGGCGCAGTGACGATGTGATCACCACCTCGGGCTACCGGGTCGGCCCGTTCGACGTGGAGAGCGCCCTGGTCGAGCACCCGGCGGTGGTGGAGGCGGCGGTGGTGGGCAAGCCCGATCCGGAGCGTACCGAACTGGTCAAGGCGTTCGTGGTGCTCGGTGCGCAGTACCGCGCCGACCCGCAACTGGCCGAGGAACTGCGCCTGCATGTGCGCAAGCGCCTGGCGGCGCACGCCTACCCGCGGGAAATCGAATTCGTCGACGAGCTGCCCAAGACCCCGAGCGGCAAGTTGCAGCGTTTCATCCTGCGCAACCAGGAGATCGCCAAGGCTCAGGCGGGGGCCTGACAGAACATTCGCGAAAGGCTCTGGTGGGGGCTCTTGTGGGAGCGGGCTTGCCCGCGAAGAGGCCCGCGAGGCCACTCAAGGCTTCGCGGGCAAGCCCGCTCCCACAAGAACCTCGCCATTCAGAACGAAATACCCAAGAAGGACAGGACAATGAACATACAAGACAAGGCTTTCCTGGTCAGCGGCGGGGCTTCCGGCCTCGGTGCGGCGACGGCCGAGATGCTGGTGGCGGCGGGTGCCCGGGTGATGCTGGTGGACCTCAATGCCGAGGCCGTCGCCGCCCAGGCGCAGAAACTCGGGGGCAATGCCCACAGCGTGGTCGCCGATATCACCCGCCAGGATCAGGCACAGGCCGCCGTGGACGCGGCGGTCAAAGCCTTCGGCGGCCTGCACGGGCTGGTCAACTGCGCCGGCATCGTGCGCGGCGAGAAGATCCTCGGCAAGAACGGCCCGCACCTGCTGGACAGCTTCAGCCAGGTGATCAACGTCAACCTGATCGGCAGCTTCAACCTGCTGCGTCTGGCCGCTGCCGTCATGGCCGAGACCGACGCGGACGCCGGTGGCGAGCGCGGGGTGATCATCAACACCGCCTCGGTCGCCGCCTACGACGGCCAGATCGGCCAGGCCGCCTATGCCGCCTCCAAGGGCGCGATCGTCAGCCTGACCCTGCCGGCCGCGCGCGAACTGGCGCGTTTCGGCATCCGCGTGATGACCATCGCCCCCGGCATTTTCGAAACCCCGATGATGGCCGGCATGACCCCGGAAGTCCGCGACTCGCTGGCGGCCGGCGTGCCGTTCCCGCCGCGCCTGGGCAAACCGTCGGAATA
Source organism: Pseudomonas fuscovaginae SE-1 (assembly GCF_000364705.1). Taxonomy (GTDB): domain Bacteria; phylum Pseudomonadota; class Gammaproteobacteria; order Pseudomonadales; family Pseudomonadaceae; genus Aquipseudomonas; species Aquipseudomonas fuscovaginae_A. Next base: position 67,051 of record NZ_AQOH01000181.1, read on the forward strand.
TGCCGCACTGGTCCGGCACATCATTGAAAACAGCATGCTCAACGGTGAGGTGATCCGCCTCGACGGCGCCTTGCGCATGGCTGCCAAGTAGGAGGAAAACCCATGACTATCCAGGATCCCGTTGTCATCGTCAGCGCCGTGCGCACCCCCATGGGTGGCTTCCAGGGCGACCTCAAGAGCCTGACCGCGCCGCAGTTGGGCGCCGCCTCGATCCGCGCGGCGGTGGAGCGCGCCGGCGTGGCTTCGGATGCCATCGATGAAGTGCTGTTCGGCTGCGTGCTCCCGGCCGGTCTCGGCCAGGCACCCGCCCGCCAGGCGGCACTGGGGGCCGGGCTGGACAAGGGCACCCGTTGCACCACCCTGAACAAGATGTGCGGTTCGGGCATGGAAGCGACCATCATCGCCCACGACCGGCTGTTGGCCGGCAGTGCCGAGGTGGTGGTGGCTGGCGGCATGGAAAGCATGTCCAACGCCCCGTACCTGCTGGACCGCGCCCGCAGTGGCTATCGCATGGGGCATGGTCAGGTGCTCGATCACATGTTCCTCGACGGCCTGGAAGACGCCTATGACAAGGGCCGGCTGATGGGGACCTTTGCCGAGGATTGCGCCGAGAGCAACGGCTTCAGTCGTGAAACCCAGGATGCCTTCGCGGTCGCTTCCCTGACCCGTGCGCAGCAGGCCATCAGCGAGGGCCGCTTCCGGGACGAGATCGTGCCGCTGGAAGTAACGGTCGGCAAGGAACAGCGGTTGATCAGCGATGACGAGCAGCCACCCAAGGCCAAGCTGGACAAGATTGCCTCGCTCAAGCCGGCGTTCCGCCAGGGGGGCACCGTCACCGCGGCCAACTCCAGCTCGATTTCCGATGGTGCGGCGGCCTTGGTGCTGATGCGTCGTTCCGAGGCCGAGAAACGCGGCCTCAAGCCGTTGGCGGTGATCCATGGGCATGCGGCCTTCGCCGACACCCCGAGCCTGTTCCCGGTGGCACCGGTGGGCGCGATCCACAACCTGCTGAAGAAAACCGGCTGGTCGCTGGACCAGGTCGACCGTTTCGAGATCAACGAGGCCTTCGCCGTGGTTACCCTGGTGACCATGGACAAGCTGCAGATCCCTCACGAGAAGGTCAACGTCAATGGCGGCGCCTGCGCCCTGGGCCACCCCATTGGTGCTTCCGGTGCGCGCATCCTGGTGACGTTGCTGTCGGCGCTGCGCCAGCAGCACCTCAAGCGCGGTATCGCGGCGATCTGCATCGGCGGTGGCGAGGCCACGGCGATCGCGGTCGAGTGCCTGTAAGGAGTTCCCATGCTACCGAATCAAGAGCAACAACAGATCAGCGACGCGGCCCGGGATTTTGCCCAGGAACGGCTGAAGCCGTTCGCTGCCGAGTGGGATCGTGAACACCGTTTCCCCCGGGAGGCCATCGGTGAAATGGCCGGGCTGGGCTTCTTCGGCATGCTGGTGCCGGAAGCGTGGGGTGGTTGCGACACCGGCTACCTGGCCTATGCCATGGCCCTGGAAGAGATCGCTGCCGGCGATGGCGCCTGCTCGACCATCATGAGCGTGCACAACTCGGTGGGCTGCGTGCCGATCCTGAACTTCGGCAACGATGAGCAGAAGCAGCGTTTCCTGCCGGCCCTCGCCAGTGGCCAGATGCTGGGTGCCTTCGCGCTCACCGAGCCTCAGGCCGGTTCCGATGCCAGCGGCCTGAAGACCCGCGCCCGGCTCGAAGGCGACCATTACGTGATCAACGGCTGCAAGCAGTTCATCACCTCCGGGCAGAACGCCGGGGTGGTGATCGTCTTTGCCGTGACCGATCCGAGCGCCGGCAAGCGCGGGATCAGTGCGTTCATCGTGCCGACCGACTCGCCGGGCTACCAGGTCGCGCGGGTCGAGGACAAGCTCGGCCAGCATGCCTCGGACACCTGCCAGATCCTCTTCGAGGATGTGAAGGTGCCGGTGGCCAACCGCTTGGGCGAGGAGGGCGAGGGCTACCGCATCGCCCTGGCGAACCTGGAAGGTGGCCGGGTCGGCATCGCTGCGCAGTCGGTGGGCATGGCTCGGGCCGCGTTCGAGGCGGCCCGCGACTACGCCCGTGAACGGCAGAGTTTCGGCAAGCCCCTGGTCGAGCACCAGGCCGTGGCGTTCCGCCTGGCGGACATGGCGACCCAGATCGCCGTGGCGCGGCAGATGGTGCACTATGCCGCGGCCCTGCGCGACAGCGGCAAGCCGGCGCTGGTGGAGGCGTCCATGGCCAAGCTGTTCGCCTCGGAAATGGCCGAGAAGGTCTGCTCCTCGGCATTGCAAACCCTGGGCGGCTATGGCTATCTGAACGACTTCCCGCTGGAGCGGATCTACCGCGACGTGCGGGTCTGCCAGATCTATGAAGGTACCAGTGACATTCAGCGCATGGTCATTTCGCGCAACCTGTGAGCAAGGACATTAACGATGAGCTACGAAACCATTCTGCTGGACATCAAGGGCCGCGTCGGCCTGATCACCCTGAATCGCCCGCAGGCGCTCAATGCCCTGAACGCGCAGATCATCAGTGAACTGAACCAGGCGCTTGACCGTCTGGAGGCCGATCCGGAGATCGGCTGCATCGTGCTGACCGGTTCGAAGAAGGCCTTCGCCGCCGGCGCCGATATCAAGGAAATGGCCGAACTGACCTATCCGAAGATCTACCTCGACGACCTGTTCAGCGACAGTGACCGGGTGGCCAACCGGCGCAAGCCGATCATCGCCGCGGTGGCCGGTTTTGCCCTGGGTGGCGGCTGTGAACTGGCGTTGATGTGCGACTTCATCCTGGCCGCCGACAACGCCAAGTTCGGCCAGCCGGAGATCAACCTCGGCGTGCTGCCGGGCATGGGTGGTACCCAGCGCCTGACCCGTGCGGTGGGCAAGGCCAAGGCCATGGACCTGTGCCTGACCGGGCGCTTCATCGATGCGGTGGAGGCCGAGCGTTGCGGGCTGGTGGCGCGGATCGTGCCGGTTGATGAATTGCTGGACGAAGCGTTGAAAGTGGCGGCCGTGATCGCCGGCAAGTCGATTCCGATCAGCATGATGGTCAAGGAAAGCGTCAACCGGGCGTTCGAGGTCAGCCTGTCCGAGGGCGTGCGTTTCGAACGCCGGGTGTTCCATGCGGCGTTTGCCACCGAGGATCAGAAGGAAGGCATGGCGGCGTTCGTGGCCAAGCGCGAGGCGCAGTTCAAGGACCGTTGAGTCCCCTCTGCCAGATCGTTCCCACGCTCTGCGTGGGAATGCAGCCGCTGACGCTGCGCGTCATCCCCAAAGAGCGGACGCCGAGCGTCCTTTGGAGACGCTCCCACGCAGAGCGTGGGAGCGATCAATGGATATCACACCAGGTAATGCCTGAGCTCCCGGGCAATCAGCATCCGCTGGATCTCGCTCGACCCTTCGTAGATCTGCGTGATCCGCGCATCCCGGTAGTAGCGTTCCACCGGGTAATCCTCCAGATAACCGTACCCGCCATGGATCTGCATCGCCGATGAGCAGACCTTCTCGGCCATTTCCGAGGCGAACAGCTTGGCTTGCGATGCCTCCGACAGGCACGGCTGGCCTGCGCTGCGCAGCCGCGCGGCATGGAGGATCAGCAGTCGTGTGGCATTGATCCGGGTGTGCATGTCGGCCAGCAGGTTGGCGATGCTCTGGTGCTCCAGGATCGGCTTGTCGAACTGCACGCGTTCGCGGGCATAGGCCAATGCCGCCTCGAACGCGGCCCGGGCAATGCCCAGCGCCTGGGCGGCGATACCGATACGCCCGCCTTCCAGGTTCGACAGCGCGATCGCCAGGCCCTTGCCCCGTTCACCCAGCAGGTTGGCTTCGGGGACCGTGCACTGGTTCAGGGTGACGGCGCAGGTGTCGGAGGCGCGGATACCCATCTTGTGTTCGGTACGGTCGACGACGAAGCCAGGCGTATCGGTCGGCACCAGGAAGGCCGAGAGACCTTTCTTGCCCAGTTCCGGGTCGGTCACGGCAAAGACGATCGCCAGGCTGGCGCGCTTGCCGTTGCTGACGAACTGCTTGGCACCGTTGATCACCCATTGGCCATCCTTGAGTTCGGCCCGGGTACGCAGGTTGTGCGCCTCGGAGCCAGCCTGGGGCTCGGTCAGGCAGAAACAGCCGATGGCTTCGCCGGTGGCCAGTTTCTGCAGCCAGGCTTCCTTCTGCGCCTGGGAGCCATAGTTGAGGATCGGGCCGCAGCCTACCGAGTTGTGAATGCTCATCAGCGCGCCGGTGGCACCATCGCCGGCGGAAATCTCTTCGACGGCCAGGGCATAGGCGACGTAGTCGACGTAGGTGCCGCCCCATTCCTCGGGGACCACCATGCCCAGCAGGCCCAGCTCGCCCATCTTGCGGACCAGGCCGTCGTCGATCCAGCCGGCCTTTTCCCAGGCCTGGGCATGGGGCGCGATCTCGCCGTGGGCGAAATCCCGAGCCATGTCGCGGATCATCACTTGTTCTTCGCTCAGTTCGATATCGTGCATGGCTTCAGTTTTCGCTTGTGTCGAGGCCTTGGAAAAAACGTGCGACCCGTTCAGGTTGCAACGCGTGCAAGGTGGGTGGATTCCAGCGGGGCGTCCTGTCCTTGTCGATCAACAGGGCGCGCACGCCCTCCATCAGGTCGCCGTGCTCGAACCACTGGCGGTCCAGGTGCAACTCCATGGCGAAGCACGCCTCCAGGCTCAGGTGACGGCCCCGGCGCAACATCTCCAGGGTCACGGACATCGCCAGCGGCGAGCGGGTTTCCAGCAGGCTGGCGACATCCTGGGCCCACTCATGGCTGTCGGCGACGGTCACCGCTCGCAACTGTTCGATGATGCTGGGCACGTCGGGCAGGGCGAAGAAGTGGTCGATGGCCGGGCGCAGCTTGTCCAGCGGAGCGTCGGGCAGCGTCTGTACGGCGAGCTTGGCCAGCAGGTTCTGCAGGTCCTTGAGCGGCGTCTCGTGCCACTCCATCTGGTCGAGGCGCTGGTCCAGCAGGGCCAGCTTGTCGCTGTGCAGGTACCAGTCGGCCAGGCCGCAGTAGAGCGCATCGGCGGCACGGATCTGCTCGCCGCTGACGCCCAGGTACAGGCCGATCTCGCCGGGAATGCGGGGCAGGAAATAGCTGCCGCCGACATCCGGGAAGTAGCCGATGCCGACTTCCGGCATCCCCAGTCGGCTGCGTTCGGTGACTACCCGCAGGTCGGCGCCTTGCACCAGGCCCATGCCGCCACCGAGGACGAAACCGTCCATCAGCGCCAGGACCGGCTTGCGGTAGCGATGGAGGCAGAGGTCAAGGGCGTACTCCTCGACGAAGAAGTCTTCGTGCAGCCGGTCGCCGCGCTTGTAGCTGTCATACAGCGAGCGGATATCGCCGCCGGCGCAGAAGGCCCGGTCGCCGGCGCCGCGCAGGGTCACGGCATGAATCTGCGGGTCTTCGGCCCAGGCATCGAGATGGCCCTGCAACTGGCGGATCATGTCCAGGGTCAGGGCATTGAGGCCGGCGGGGCGGTTGAGGGTGAGGTGACCGATGTGGTTGCGCACCTGCGCCAGGACATCGGCCGAGGTGTCGTCAAAATCCGTCGCAGCCGAGGATGAAACCCGAGCAGTCATTACTAACTCCCTGCTTTTATTGTCTTTTCAGGTGCGTTCGCAAGCGAACGATGGTTGATCGTAACAGTGCAAATTTGCCCTGTACAACCGGGATAAGTGCAGGTCTTGTCTGCATTTTTGCCTGCGCGGGCAAGCCTCTGGATAGTCTGGCTCAAGGTGCCGGGGTTGCAAGCGCAATCCGTGTTGTCGTCATGGGCGCCAGGTGATGCGAATCCGGTTCGTATTGCGTGGACTCGGTGCTAAAGTCGCTTCTTTTTTCGAGCAGGGAACGGTCATGCGGATGTTAATCGGGGCGGTGGCGGCAGTGGCATTGGCGGGGTGCATGGGCCCTGGCATGAATCAGACCCGCAGTACCGGGCCGACCAAGAGTTTCACCTCGACCAAGGCCGACAATGTCGTCGCCCAGTGCATCCAGTTCTCCTGGCAGGACGAAAAGGTCTTCGACGTCGACGCCGCGGCCTATCTGCAACCGGGCTACAAGGGTGGCTCGACGGTCTACACCCGTGGTTCCGAATACTTCGTCGATGTCCGCCGCGAGGCCGAAGGTACCGTGGTCGACTACTACGCCACCGTGACCAAGCCGATCGGTGCCAGAAGGCTGGCGGCTGTCGCGACCTGTCTCTGAGGGTGTGAGCCGCAGCCGCTGTCTTTCAACCTGAGGCGCTGGCCAGGGCGCCTTTTACCGCCCCCAGCGCAATCCCGTGCATCAGCAGCCGATGGCCCTTTGGCTCCAGGCCGGCATTGTCGGTCCAGGCCGGCAGGTTGTTGAGCAGACAGAGGAAGGTGCGCACGGTGGTGCGGGCCAGTGATTCGTCAGGGGAGAGGCCCAGCGGCGTGAGCAGCTTGACCAGGTGGCCCTCGTAGCGTCGACGCAGTTCCAGCACCGCCGCCTGCTGCGCGTCGTCCAGGCAATGGAACTCATGCTCCGCGACGCGGAAGAAATCGGCCTTGTCGCGGTGCAGGTCCAGGTGGGCGCTTATCAGCGCGTCCAGGCGTTTTTCCGCCGAGCGCGAGGCCCGCGCCGTTGGCGCGGCGACAATCTCGAGCAGGTCCAGGTGCAGGCTTTCGATCAGTTCGAACAGCAGCGCCTGCTTGCTCTCGATATGGTTGTAGATCGAGCCGGGCTGGATGCCCAGGTGCGCCGCCAGCTCGCGCAGGCCGACCTGGGCGAACCCGCGCCGGGCAAACAGCGCCACGGCCTTGGTGCGGGTTTCCAGGTGGCGCGAAGTCTTCTGTTCCGCGGCCTGCGGCGCGATGGCGAGGGCTGCCCGGGCCATGCTCGATCAACCTTCGTACGAGTAGAAGCCGCGACCGCTCTTGCGGCCCAGGTAGCCGGCCGCGACCATCTCCCTGAGCAACTGTGCTGGCCGATACTTCGGTTCGTCGAAGCCCGAGTGCAGGCTTTCCATGATCGCCAGCAGGGTGTCCAGGCCGATCAGGTCGGCCAGGGCCAGTGGGCCGATCGGCTGGTTGCAACCCAGCTGCATGCCGGCGTCGATGTCCTCGGCGCTGGCCAGGTCTTCCTGGAGAACGAAGATCGCTTCGTTGATCATCGGGCAGAGGATGCGGTTGACCACGAAACCCGGGCGGTTGCGCGCGGTCACGGCGGTCTTGCCGATCTGCGTGGCCAGGGCCAGGGCGCTGGCGTGGGTGGCGTCGCTGGTCTGCAGGCCGCGAATGACCTCCAGCAGGCCCATCACCGGCACCGGGTTGAAGAAGTGCAGGCCGATGAAACGCTCCGGCCGGCTGATCGCGGCAGCCAGCTCGGTGATCGACAGCGACGAGGTGTTGGTGGCGATGATGCACTCGGCACCGACCACCTCGGCGACCTGCTTGAGGATGCGCTTTTTCAGCTCGAGGTTTTCCGTGGCGGCCTCGATCACCAGTTCGACGCCGGCCAGCACCGCATAGTCGGTGCTCAGGCTGATGCGGCCGAGGGCGGCCTGTTTGTCCTCGGCGCTGATCACGGCCTTGCGCACCTGGCGATCGAGGTTGCCGGTGAGAGTCGCCAGGCCCTTGTCCAGGGCGGCCTGGGACACGTCGATCAGACTGACCCGCAGGCCGGCCACCGCGCAGACCTGCGCGATGCCGTTGCCCATGATGCCGGCGCCGATCACGGCGATACGTTGAATACTCATGAAGATCGTCCTTAAACCCGTTCAAAAATGACAGCGATGCCTTGCCCGCCGCCGATGCACATGGTGGCCAGGCCATAGCGCCCACCGGTGCGATGCAACTCGTGGATCAGCTTGGTGGCGATGATGGTGCCGGTCGCACCGACCGGATGGCCGAGGGAGATGCCCGAGCCGTTGGGGTTGACCCTGGCCGGGTCTAGGCCCAGTTCCTGGCTGACCGCGCAGGCCTGCGCGGCGAAGGCGACGTTGGATTCGATCACGTCGAGGTCGGCGATGCTCAGGCCGGCGCGCTTGAGCGCCAGGCGGGTGGCCGGGATCGGGCCCAGGCCCATCAGTTCCGGCTCGACCCCGGCATGGGCATAGGCGACCAGGCGGGCCAGGGGCTTGAGGCCATTGGCCTGCACCGCCGAGGCGCTGGCGAGCAGTACGGCGGCGGCACCGTCGTTGAGGCCCGAGGCGTTGCCGGCGGTGACCGTGCCGTCCTTCTTGAAGGCGGTGCGCATCTGCGCCAGTTGTTCCAGCGAGGTGCTGCGCGGGTGCTCGTCGACGCTGAACAGCTCGGTGCCCTTGCGGCTGCGCACTTCCACCGGGGCGATCTGCCCGCTGAAACGGCCTTCGTCGATGGCGCGACGGGCCCGCAGCTGTTCTTCCAGGGCCAGGTCGTCCTGCATCTGGCGGGTGATGCCATTGCGTTCGGCGATGTTCTCGGCGGTGATGCCCATGTGAATGCCGTGGAACGGGTCGTGGAGAATGCCGAGCATGTAGTCGATGGCCTGCACGTTGCCCATCCGCGCGCCCCAGCGGGCGGCAGGCAGCAGGTAGGGGCCGCGGCTCATGGATTCGGCACCGGCACCGATGGCCACCTCGGCATCGCCGAGCAGCAGGGTCTGGGCCGCCGAGACGATCGACTGCAGGCCCGAGCCGCACAGGCGGTTGACGTTATAGGCCGGGGTTTCCTTGGGGATACCGGCATTCATGGCGGCGACGCGGGAGAGGTAGGCGTCCTGGGTGTCCGTGGGGATCACGTTGCCCATCACCACATGGCCGACCAAGGCCGGGTCAAGGTCGCAACGCTGCAGGGCGGCCTTGACGGCGGTGGTCGCCAGGTCGCTCAGGGGGACGTCCTTGAGGGCGCCGCCGAAGGTGCCGATGGCTGTCCGGACGGCGCTGACGATATACACTTCGGGCTTTGACATGGGGCACTCCTGTTTTGTCGTTGTGGGAGCCGGCCACAGTGCGGGCGGTGAGCAAGCTTAGTCCGTGTCGGGCATATCGGCTGGCGCAGGGCTCATCTGGTCGACAAGTCTAGGACCGGCCATTGCTTGGGCCTATGCCGAAACCGCTCAGCAAATCTGTTGTTTTTTGCCATACGCAGCCTGGGATTCATGAAAGAAAAACATTCGGTATCGTCGTACTTCGTCAAGGCCCTGCTGGTGCGCTTTCTCGATCAGCCGCAGCGGGTTGCCGAGCTGCTGCAGGCCGCCGGCTTCCGTGAGGGCTCGGTGGAGGAACTGGGTGAGCGCGTGGCGCCCCGGCAGCTGGCACAGCTCTGGCTGGCGGTGATTCGCGAGCTGGGCGACGAATTCTTCGGTTTCGACTCCCATGGCATGCCCATCGGCAGTTTTGCCCTGATCTGCCGCGGGCTGATCCAGGCGCCCACGGTGGGCAAGGCGCTGGGCTTGTCGCTGGAGTACTTCGCGCTGTTCCTGCGTGACATCCACGCCCAGGTACAGGTGCGCGGCAAACGGGTTGCCGTGGTGATGAGCACCGATACCCGCGACCCGTACCTGCAGGCCGTGGTTACCGAAACCTTCCTGATCCTGATCGTCGGCCTGATGTGCTGGCTGGCCGGCCGGCGCATCCCCATCAGCCGGGCGCGCTTCGCCCATGCCCGACCGCCCCATGGCGACGAGCATCTGCTGTGGGGGGCCTACGTGGAATTCGAGGCGCCGGTGACCGAGATCGAGTTCGAACGCGAGTACCTGCGTCTGCCGGTGCTGGCCGATCGCAAGTCGCTCTATGCGTTTCTGCGTGATGCACCGCAGTCGGTGTTCATCCGCTTTCGCAATCGCGAGGGCTTCAGTGCTCGCGTGCACCAGCGGTTGCGTTCATGCGGTTATGACCATTGGCCGACCCTGGAGCAACTGGCCGACGAATTCGACATCCACCTGGCCAGCCTGCGCCGGGCCCTGCAGCGCGAGGGGTTCTCCTACCAGGAAATCAAGGACGAGGTGCGTCGCGCCATTGCCTTCGAACGCCTGCGCAACACTCGCATGAGCATCGCCGAGATCGCCCAGGACGTCGGCTTTCGTGAGCCGAGCGCGTTTCACCGGGCCTTCAAGCAGTGGACGGGGGAGAGCCCGGGGAGCTTTCGCCTGCGTGGGCAGAAGGCGTAACGTAGGCGGCCTGACGCGGTAATCCATTCATCCAGAGGAAGCTCCATGTCGTCCCAGCACCTGACCGAATACGAAGACGCCAGCCCTGAAGTACGCGCGGTTTACGATGACATCATGCAGACCCGACAGGTCGCGCAGGTCAACAATTTCTGGAAGTGCCTGGCCGCGCATCCGCCGACCCTGCGCCGGACCTGGGACAGCCTCAAGGACATCATGGCGCCCGGGGCCCTGGACTCGCTGACCAAGGAACTGATCTACGTGGCCGTCAGCGTCACCAACAACTGCCCGTACTGCATCGCCTCGCACACCGCGGCGGCGCGCAAGGCGGGGATGACCGACGCGATGTTCGGCGAATTGCAGGCGGTGGTCGGCATGGCCAACGAGACCAATCGCCTGGCCAACGGCTACCGTGTGCCGCTGGACGAGGCGTTCAAGCTCGACTGACAGGCCGGTAGCCATCAGGGAGGATCGTCATGTTCAGCCATATCCAATTGGGGGCGCGGGACTTGCCGCGCATGACTGCCTTCTACGAGGCGGTGCTGGCCGAGCTTGGCCTGGTGCGCATGCCCGACGAAGCGGACAGCGGCCCGCCCGGTGCCGGTTGGCGGATGCCGGGCTGGGAATGGCCGCACTTCTTCGTGCAGGAGCCGTTCAACGGTCTGCCGGCGACCTGGGGCAATGGCGTGCAGGTCAGCTTTGCCGCGCTGTCGCAGGGAGCCGTAAAGGCGGCCTGGCATCGAGCCCTGGCGCTGGGGGCGGGGGACGAGGGCGCACCGGGCCTGCGACCTCATTATGGCGCCGACTACTACGGCGCCTACTGCCGTGACCCGGAAGGCAACAAGCTGTGCTTCGTGCACACGGCCGAGCTGGAGACGATGCTCGCCCGACAGCCGGCCAAGGCCTGAGCAGCACTGTTGCCTGGGCAACACCGATCCGACAGATATGTCGGATAGGGCACAGAATCTAGATTATGTTTATTTCGTATCTATTTGATTTTTATAGATACGTATCATGGCATGGGCCGTGCAAAGCACAGGGGTGAACCCTTTCATCGGTCGCTCAGCGGAGCCCTGTATGCCTTGCACCCTCTCTTCGCTTTCCCGTCTCGTCTGGTTCGGCGCAGCCTTGCTGCTGGGCCAGGCTACCCTTGCCCAGGCCGCCGAGGGCGACGATGCCGTGCCGTCCCTGGCCGGCAAGCGCATCGCCGTGAGCATGACCGGCACCAGTCACTACTTCGACATCAAGGCTTTCCAGGCGCAGGTCGATGAGATCAAGCGGCTGGGCGGTACGCCGATCACCCTCGATGCCGGGCGCAACGACAAGAACCTGGTGACCCAGTTGCAGACGGTGGTCACCCAGAAACCCGACGCGGTGATCCAGACCCTCGGCACCCTCAGCGTGATCGATCCCTGGCTCAAGCGCATCAGCAAGGCCGGCATCCCGCTGTTCACCATCGATGCACCGTCGCAGTACAGTCTCAACAACACCACCTCGGACAACGTCGCCACCGGCAAGGCCCTGGCCGATCAATTGATCAAGGACGCCGGCGGCAAGGGCCGGATCCTGGTGTTCAACGGTTTCTACGGCGTACCGGTCTGTGCGATCCGCTACGACCAGTTGAAACTGGCGCTCAAGGATCACCCGCAACTGGAGATCATCGAGCCGGAGCTGCGTGACGTGATCCCCAACACCGTGCAGGACGCCTATTCCCAGGTGTCCGCCTTGCTCAACAAGTACCCGGCCGGCAGCGTCACGGCGATCTGGTCGGCCTGGGACATCCCGCAACTGGGGGCGAGCAAGGCGCTGATCGACGCAAAACGCACCGAGATCAAGACCTACGGCGTCGACGGCACTCCCGAGGTGCTGGAACTGCTGGGCCAGCCCAATTCGCCGGTCGGCGCGGTGGTGGCGCAGCAACCGGCGCTGATCGGCAAGACCGCCGTGCAGAACGTCGCCCGCTACCTGGCCGGGCAGCATGACCTGCCCAGGGAAACCCATGTGCCGACGCTGTTGACCACCGCCGGCAACCTGGCCCAGGTCCAGCAACTGCGAGGTGACTGATGACGGCGGTCCCGGCGTTGCATCTGGAGCATCTGCGCAAGCGTTTCGGCGCGACCCTGGCGCTGGACGACGCCAGCCTGAAGGTCCGGCGCGGCACCATTCACGGCCTGGTGGGCGAGAACGGTGCCGGCAAGTCGACGCTGATCAGGATCCTGGCCGGCATCCACAGGGCCGACTCGGGCTGGTTGGGCATTGACGGCCAGCGTCATGCCGCGCTGTCACCACGCCAGGTGGAGGCCCTGGGGGTGCAATTCATTCACCAGGAGCGTTTGCTGCCGACCCGTTTCACCGTCGGCGAGGCGCTGTTCTTCGGCCATGAGCTGCGCCGTGGTCCGCTGCTCGATCGTCGGCGGCAGCAGCGCGAGGCCGAACGGCTGCTGGCGGAGTACTTCGATCTGCAACTGCCGGCCGGAGCACTGGTGGGCGAGCTCAACAGCGCCCAGCGCCAGGTGTTGCAGATCACCCGGGCGCTGATACGCCAGCCGAAGATCCTGGTATTCGACGAGCCCAGCGTGGCGCTGGTCAAGCGCGAGGTCGACCAGTTGCTGCGCATCGTCAAGCGTCTGCGCGCGCAGGGCTTGTCGATCCTGTACATCTCGCATTACCTGCAGGAAATCGACAGCCTGTGCGACGAGGTCACGGTGCTGCGCAATGGTCGCGATGTGGCGGTGGTCGAGCCGAGGCACACCTCCAGCGCGCAAATCGCCCGGCTGATGGTCAATCGCGAGGTGCGCGAGATGTATCCCAAGGCCGCGGTGACACCGGGCGAGCCGCTGCTGCAGGTCCGCGCCCTGAGCCTGGCCCGGCACTACCGGCGGATCGACCTGCAACTGCGGCGCGGCGAGATCGTCGGCCTCACCGGGCTGGTCGGTTCCGGGGCCAAGGAACTGCTCAAGACCCTGTTTGGCGTGATCCGCGCCGACAGCGGCAACATCGAGCTTGAAGGTCGTCTCCTGCGACTGCGTTCACCGGCACAGGCGATCGCTGCCGGCATCGCTCTGGTACCTGAAGAGCGCCGTAGCCAGGGTGTTGCTCCGCTGCTTTCGGTACTGGAAAACCTGACCCTGGCCGGGCTTCGTCGTTTCAGTCGCTGGGGGCTGCTGAGCCGTGGCCGGGAGCAGGCCGAGAGTGTCCGGTTGATCGGCGAGTTGGCGATCAAGACCCCCGGCCCCCAGGCCGCGGTCAGCCAGCTCAGCGGAGGCAACCAGCAGAAGGTCGCCCTGGGCAAGTGGTTGAGCCGGCGTTCGGCCGTGTACCTGCTGGACGAACCCTGCGTCGGCGTCGATGTCGGGGCGAAGGTGGAAATCTATCGTCTGATCGGCCGTCTGGTGCGGGAGGGCGCGGCGGTGTTGGTGCTGTCTTCCGACCTGCCGGAACTGATCGGTATCAGCGATCGCATCCTGGTGTTGCATCGGGGTGAGATCGCCGGCGAGTTTCGTGCCGGTGAAGCCGACAGCGATCGCCTGCTGGCCTGCGCCACCGGCGCCAGTCAGCCTGATGTGCTGGTCGCGGGCAGGGAGGTGGCGGATGTCGCGGTCTGATCGGCTTTCACTCGAAGTCCCGGCCGAGGGCCTGTCCCGGCGCTTGTGGGTGTTGCTGCTGCGGCGCGGTTCCGCGGGGGTATTCCTGGCCATTCTGCTGGGTTTCGCGCTGGCGGCGCCGAATTTCCTCTCGCTGGGCAACATCGCCAATGTCTTCGGCCAGTCGGCGATCCTGGGCGTGCTCGCGTTCGGCCTGACCTGCGTGATCATCGGCGGCGGCTCGAACGTGGTCGCCGGCGGGCTCGACCTGTCGCTGGCCGCCAACCTCGGTTTGTGCGCGGCGCTGTTCAGCCGTCTGAACAACACCGGCCTGGAACTCTGGGCCAGTCTGTCGCTGACCCTCGGCTGCGGGCTGGCGGTCGGCCTGTTCAATGGCCTGGCGGTGGTGCTGCTGCGCTTGCCGCCGCTGCTGGCGACGCTGGCGAGCATGAATGTGCTGGCCGGGCTGGAACTGGTGTTGACTGAAAACACCGTGGTACCCACCGACTCGCCGTTGCTGGACCTGCTCAGCGGCGACACCTGGCTGGGCGTGCCGGCGTTGGCCTGGGTGCTGCTGCTGACGGCGGGACTGTTGACGCTGTTGATCCAGCACACGGCCTACGGGCTGCGCCTGCATGCCGTGGGCGAGTATCCCCAGGCCGCACGGGCGGCGGGTATCCCGGTGGCCGGCTACGTGCTGTCCAGCTACCTGCTGTCGGGCCTGTGCGCCGCCGTGGCGGCCTTGTGTTCGGCGGCCTTCTTCAGCGGCAGCACCACCGGTTCCGGCGACATGCTGCTGTCGGTGGTGGCCATCGCCTTTCTCGGCGTGGTGTTCTCCCGGCGGCTGGTGGCGAGCATTCCAGGCACCTTGTTGGCGACCCTGCTGGTCGGCTTCCTGATCAACGGTTTTCAACTGCTGAACATTTCCAGTTTCTGGGTCAATGGCGTGCAGGGTGTATTGATTCTGCTGGTGGTCGCGGCTTCCAGTGCACTGGACAGGGGGGAGGGGACATGACTCAGGTGCTTGCGCGTCAGGCTGCGGGCCTGCGCTCGCTGTTGCCCTTCACCTTGCCGCTGGTGTTCCTGGCGATCGTCCTGTTCTTTGCCTGGCAGGCACCGGGTTTTCTCAGCGCTGGCAACCTCGGGAGCCTGGTGCTGAACAACTTCGTCCTGCTGGCGATCGTCGCCATCGGCATGACCTATGCGGTGGCGGCGGGCGGAATCGACCTGTCGGTCGGTACGGCGCTGGACTTCGCCAGTTTCAGTTTCGTCGTGCTGCTCAATGCCGGTCACGGGCTGGCGGTCGCGTTGCCCGTGGCACTGGGGGCTGGGCTGCTGGTGGGGCTGTTCAATGCCGGGCTGATCGCCGGGCTGCGGATCAGTCCGTTCCTGGCGACCCTGGGGACGCTGTTCATTGGTACCAGCGCCCAGCAACTGCTCTGCGATGGCGGCCAGCCGATCTATATCGCCCAGGGTTTCAAGCCGGAGCTGAGCGGTGTGAGCCTGTTCGGCGTGGCGCTGCCGCTGTGGGCCGTGCTGGGGGTGGCGCTGGTCTATGGCCTGCTGCTGGCCCGTGGGCGCCTGGGGCGCGAGTTGCTGGCCCAGGGCACCCAGCCGCTGCTGGCGTACTACTCGGGGTTGTCGGTACGGCGCATCGTCATCCGCGTGGTGCTGGCCACGGCGCTGGCCTGCGCCCTGGCCGGCGTGCTGCTCAGCTCGACGGTCAATGCCTATGTGCCGCTCTCCGGCAACGCCTTCCTGCTCAATGCCATTGGCGCGGTGTTCATCGGTACCACCCTTCATCGCCAGGGGCGGGCCAATGTCCCGGGGACGCTGCTGGGCGTGCTGTTCATCAACGTCATCGCCAACGGCCTGCTGCTGATCGGCTGGAACTTCTACTGGCAGCAGGTCGCGACTGGCGGGCTGATCTTCGTGGTGCTGGCGTTCAGTTTTGTCAGCAGGCGGATCCTGGAGAACCGTTAGCGGGCAGATTCGCCAAGGGGCCAGGGCCTCATTCGACCTGGACCAGCCGCATGCTCGTGTCGTCCTTGTACAGGCCCCGCGTCGCGCTCTTGCTGGTGAAGAAGTAGCCCAGGTCCTGCAGGTAGAACACTGTCGAGGTGGTGATCAACTGCTCGCTGGTGTTGGTGCACTCCAATTCCCTGGCCATGCCGCCCAGGCTGGAATTGATCTTGCTCGCCGGCAGCTCGCGCTTGACCACACAGCTCTCCTGGCGCGACACCAGGCGATCCGGCCTGGAGGTATCGCGGTTGCGGCTCTGGAAACTGAATCCGAGCGTTGCGCCGATGGGCATCTGCTTCCAGTCACCGCTGAAACTCAATTGTTCGACATTGCTGGCCTGCGAAATCGTCAGGCCCTTGTCCTGGTACTGCGTCTGGAAGGTCAGGCTGAACAAGCCGCGGAAGGTGATCCTGTCGCTGCTCGAGTACTGGCTCTTCTCGCGCTGGCGCATCTGCCCGCTCTGGGGATCGGTTTCGAAGGACGACTCATAGCGCAGGCTGGTATGGGCGCTGTTGCGCTCCATGACCTGACGGTGCAGGAGCGTGGTGGCAGGTGGCAGATCCAGGGCGTTGATCGCCGCGATGACCGTTGCCGGGACCTGCGCGGGCGTCAGTTGCCGGGCGGTCTTGCTGCGTGGCACGGCAATGGGGAGGCGCTCCAGGGCGGTGCCCGTATCGGCCACGCAGACGGCTTTCAGCAGGGCGCGGGTGGTGGCTGGCGCGCTGCCGAAGGGCTGGTCTTGAGGCGCACTGTCAGTTTTGCCAAAGGTCACCACGTTGTTCTGATTGAGGCCGAATTCGGCCCGGACGCGATAGGTCTGGTTGTTGCAGTTGGCCTGCAGGCGCATGCGCGTTTGCGCGTAGGGCATCCTTTTCTGCTGCTGGGTCAGGACCGACGGTTCGTCGACCGCTCCCCAGAACTGCCAGGCACCGCCCACGTCTTTCAGGCTGGCGCGGTCGATCAGCAGTTGGCGCTGGCCTTCGGCTTCACCTGCCAAGCGCCAGTCTGGCCGTGGGGTGCTGGCGCAGGCCTCGACGAAGCCGGGGTTCTGTCGCAGGTTGACCGCGACGGCAGGCAGCAGGCGGCTCATGACCGTGACGCGTTCGGGCTGGCCATCGGCGGCCGGTTTTCCGGGCGATTCGACGAACAGCAGGCTTGCCTCCGTGCCACTGCAGGAGGCCTGAATCTGCGCGATCTCCGGAGTGCTGGCGGATTTGCTGGAAGCCACCTGGGCCTGGTAGCTGAGCTGGTCGCCATCGCGCAGGATCGAGTCGGCCATCGGCGGCTGTCTGAGCATGTCGCCGAACAGCGCCTGTGCGCCGCTGCCGTTGCGCGCGGGCTGAAGGTTGCAGGCACTGAGCAGGCCGAGGATGGCGATGACCGCGATACGTTTCATGAGCTTTCCTTGCCGGAGACCGAATTCAGATAGATAAAGACCTTCGGCCGGCAGCACGGTTTCTTGAGCTCAGGTGTTGGGTGCTTCCTTGAGCATCTTCAGCCATTCGGCGGCCAGGCGATGGCAGTCGCCGGGCCAGCGCGCGGTCAACAGGTTACCGTCGCGGACGGTGAAGCCACGCTCGGGCTTGCTGGCCGAGTCGCGCAACAGTGCCGGCGGTCCGTTGAGGAAGTCCCGGGGGCTGGCCAGCACGGATTTGATTTCCGCCTCGACGGTCTGCGGGTAGGTGCGGTAGTAGCGGCCGAGCCAGGGCGCGGTGATCAGCCAGGCGGCCAGTTCCATGGTCACGGACAACAATCCGGTGACCTTGCGACCGTAGAGCACCGAGCGTCCGGTCTCGGGGTCGAGGGTGCGGGCGAACAGCAACGGGCCGTGGCAGACCGAGGCGATCGGCTTGCCGGCCTTGAAGAAGTGCAGGGCGATGCGTTTTGCCGCGTCGGCGTCCAGCAGGCTGCGCATGCCATCGGCATGGCCGCCTGGCACCAGCAGGCCAGCGAATTGCGTGGGATCGACGTCGGCATAGGCCATGGGGTGCTGGAAATGTGGATCGCTGAGCATCGCCCGATAGCTCTCCAGGTCGGGCTTGCGGGTCATCAGCAACGGGTTGAGTGGGCCGAAGCCCTGTTCGACCAGGCGTGGATCGGCGTGCGCGACAGCGCCCGCGGGCGTGGCGAAGCGGACCTCGATGCCAGCGCGGTGCAGGGATTGCCAGGGCACGCTGCTTTCGGTGGGGTCGTAGTCGCTGTGGGGCAGCAGAACAAGAATCATGCGGGGCGCGCTCAAGTGCATGGACACATGTGTCGAGGATAGCACTCGGAGCCACCTCCCTCGCCACATCGGGCTGTGGTGCTGCTTGGGAAGGGGCTATTGCAATTTAGTGGGTCTGC
>NZ_AQOH01000182.1 GCF_000364705.1 Pseudomonas fuscovaginae SE-1
CGCCTTCGGTTGGTTCAGTTACACCACTTCTAGGGACACGATCATGCAACGCTGCGCCTGGCGTGCCACGCACCTGCTGATTGTTGGCGGAGTGACGTTATAAAAGGCCCCCTGTACGAAGCGCCGCACCATTCAGGATTCTTTTTTTTTGCGCGTTAGTCGCGTTCTTCTGCATCCGCTAAGTATCGCCGCAGCGACCTGGTGACCGTGTCGCAGTGGCGACTCAACACCCGCTCTCGGCCTGCACGAAAACCCCGTCGAGCGGGCGCTGTTCTGGAACATGCTGCATTCGGCGGAAGTGGCGCGAGCAGCGGGGAGATCGGCTGTGTGAGAAAACAGCCAGGTTGCTTTCGCTGGCGTAGAGCCGTGAGGGCAGGGCTATGTAAGCAAGCTGGCCGCGCCGATCAGGTTTCTACTCGGCCAGCTTATTCCAATTTATCTGCGAATCTCAGCATACAGTGTTTGGGGAATCTCTAACGTCACTTCTGTATGGGGTGGTAGATAGCAGTGCAGCATCAGCCCGCTGAGAAAACCACTGGTAGTGCTGATAACAAGAGCAAGAGCAGCTTGGCGCATTTCGATAGTCCATTTGGTTAACGGACTCCTATTAGATATCCACTATTCGTGTTTCACTACCACCCCTGGAAAATTTGCTCAGCTCCCATTTTGGGTTTCGAGAATGTCGCGATGCCGGAAACGGCACGTGCCACAATCCCTAAAACGGATGCATGAAGTCTCACCAACCTGTGCGTGCTCCACTCCATCTGAACACGCTCGACCCCTGCGCCTAGAGCAATACTCCGGGACGGGGGCTCAACCTTGGATTGGAACACCCATACCGGCTACACCGTACGCCGAGTCGCCGACCCAGGACATTGAAGGCTTGGTGGACCAGATGCTCTTCACTGACGGTCAATGGGTTGGATGAGGTGTGCGAGGGTATCGCATCCTTGAACTGACATGCCCATGGGCGTCTCCTGGGTGATTGGCAGGGACCAGTCCAACACCCACATCCCCTGTGGAGGGCACCTACTTCGAGTCCTTGCGTGCCCGGGTGCGGACCGCTCGCGGATGAAGGTCAAACCTGACATCCCGAGGGCCCTGGCTGGGCAGGGGGTCGAGGAAGCTATCGCGCTATCACCGCAGCTCAGCCTGATACCGGCTTGCTGCGTTTGACCAGGCCAAGAATGGTCTGTTGAAGCTCGTCCTTTGCCTGTTCCGCGGTGATGTCTCCCAGCAGCGCAGCCTCTGACAGGGTGTCGGCGGCGCCCAGCATCGCCCAGAGGCTGGCGCTTGAGACACCATCAGGGCCGGCAAAAGGCCCAAGTATCCCTGCACATTTTTCGATAAGCGCCTTCTGGTACTGGCGCTTGACGGCCGCCAGCTCCGGCGAGCCGCTGAGTGCGGCCAGGACTCCCTGGATGTCACGCCCCTGTGTCAGCACGCAGTCGACATACGCAGCGGCAAAGGTCCGTGCCTTGTCCGCCAAGGTGGGCTTGGCGGCGGCGACGGCAGCATCGAAAAGGGCGGTTTGGCGAACGTCGTAGTCCTGGTACAGGGCGGCGAGCAGCCCATTGCGCGTTCCGAAATGATCGTAAGCGACGGGCTTGGTGATGCCCGCCACTTCTGCCAGGCGGCCCAGCGTGAGCGCATCCGTGCCTTCATCGGCGATCAGTGCCCAGGAAGCCTCCAGCAATTGGCGAGTGCGGGCTTCCCTGGTCAGGCGTCGGCGCGAAGGTACAGAAGTCGGTGAGGTCATGGACAGGATTGTCTCACCCTGCCTCAAGGCTGGGAAGCCACCACACCGGCGCCTATCCTGTGCGCTGTCTCCAGGTGAGCGTCCGGATAACCGTCATCTGACGGCAGAAGCAGGGTGGAACTGCGCACAGGGGCCCCGCAGTAATCGAAGATCCCATGGTCGATCTGGGTTTTCATGGCGGACGCGTAGCCGTGTCGAGTGAAGGTCCCTTCATCGGCGCCGCCCACGGCAACCAGGTGAACCTGCAGGCGCTGCAGCTTTTTCACGACCTTGCCGTTGCCGCTTTCCTCGTAGGCCCAGCCCATCGAAAACACCCGGTCGATCCAGCCTTTGAGCAAGGCTGGAAATGACCACCAGTAGATTGGGTAGACGATGACCAGGGCATCGGCACGGTTCAGTCGTTCCTGCTCGGCGGCCACGTCAGCAGGTACTGATGCCTGTTTCATGAACAGCGCCTGGTCCGCCCGGTTAAAACGCGGATCGAATCCTTCGGCCGCCAGGTCGGCCCATTCGAGGGTGTGCGGCGAGCCTGAAGCGACAATGCCTTGGGCGACGTGTTGGGCAATGGCGTGAGTCAAGGAATCGGGGTTGGGGTGGGCGACGACAATCAAGCTGTGCATGGTTGGAGCTCCAGTGACCGGTGAGCGGCTCTCAAGGCCGCGGAGGTGGCTAAGGCTGCTACCTACCGAAAGTAACTTACCTTTGGTAGCTTGTCGAGCTTCATGCCGGGGAAGCTGGTGAACGCAGCTCTGGCACGCCGCCCCTGTCTTGGTGAAACCGATCGGGTTCTTCGCGCCCGGCGTACCGAAGGCCTCCCGCGAGCGCGAGCAGCAACAGCTTGATGATGTACATTGATTTCATGTATCTGGTGCGTTGCCCTCCACGAACAGCAGGACAGGAATACATGCCCAACCCTTCATTCGGTGAATCCTCGTGCAGCACGGCGGCCAGCGGCCAGGTGGAGGTGCGCGGCGCGCGGGAAAACAACCTCAAGGATGTGGATGTCGCTATTCCACGCAATGCACTGGTGGTGTTTTCTGGTGTTTCCGGCTCCGGTAAGTCGTCGCTGGCGTTCGGTACGATCTACGCGGAGGCGCAGCGGCGCTACTTCGAGTCGGTTGCACCGTATGCGCGGCGGCTGATCGACCAGGTGGGAGTACCGGACGTCGATGCAATCGACGGCCTGCCGCCGGCGGTCGCGCTG
>NZ_AQOH01000183.1 GCF_000364705.1 Pseudomonas fuscovaginae SE-1
GCAATGCGCGTTCCTCGGTGGGCAGCGTGACCACCCTGTCCAGCCTCGTACGCATGATGTATTCGCGCGCCGGCACCTATCCGGCCAATCAGCCGATGCTTTATGCCGAGGACTTTTCGCCGAATACCCCGCAAGGGGCATGTCCGGCCTGCCATGGCTTGGGTCATGTGTACGAGGTGACGGAGGCGACCATGGTGCCCGATCCCTCGCTGAGCATCCGCGAGCGAGCCATTGCCGCCTGGCCGCCGGCCTGGCATGGCCAGAACCTGCGCGACATCCTGGTCACCCTCGGCTACGACGTCGACCGTCCCTGGAAGGATTTGCCGAAGAAGGACCGGGACTGGATTCTCTTCACCGAAGAGACGCCCACGGCGCCGGTCTATGCAGGCCTCACACCGGACGAGACCCGTGAGGCACTCAAACGCAAGCTCGAACCCAGCTACATGGGGACCTTCACGGGCGCGCGACGCTATGTGCTGCACACCTTTGCCAACACGCAAAGCGCGCTGATGAGAAAGCGCGTATCGCGTTACATGGAGGGCCGTCTGTGCCCGACCTGTCACGGCAAGCGACTCAAGCCCGAAGCGCTGTCGGTGACCTTTGCCGGGCTGGATATCGGCGAGTTCATGCAGATGCCTCTGGATCGGCTGGCGGCTTTGCTCGAGCCGGTTGCCCAGGGCGATTTCCACGGTCATACGGCGGATGAGGGGAGCGGCCGTAAGATGGCACGCCGTGACCGGGCCGAGCGTGCCGCAAACGGTCGGTCGGCGCATGCGGGCTCGCCTGACGTGCGATGCACCAGCGCGCTCCCGGAGGAAAAACGTCTCGCCGCACGGCGCCTGGCCGGCGGCGTGATGGCGCGCTTGCGTCAGTTGCGCGGATTGGGTCTGGGTTACCTCACCCTGGACAGGGCGACGCCGACTCTGTCGGCCGGCGAACTGCAGCGTTTGCGCCTGGCCACGCAACTGAGTTCCATGCTGTTCGGCGTGGTGTACGTGCTGGACGAGCCCTCGGCGGGTCTGCACCCCTCTGACAGTCAGTCACTGTATGACTCACTGGATACGCTGCGCGATGCTGGCAATTCGGTGTTCGTCGTGGAGCACGACCTGGATCTGATGCGCCGTGCGCAATGGCTGGTGGATGTGGGGCCGGATGCGGGAGAGCGCGGCGGTCGTGTGCTTTACAGTGGTGTACCGCAAGGGCTGCGTGAGATTGCCGAGTCGCGGACCGCGGGTTATCTGTTCGACGAGATCCCCGCGCCGCTCAGCCGTGAGCGTGAGCCCGCCGGATGGCTGGAGCTGCGTGGCATTCGGCGGCACAACCTGCATGGCGTGGATGCACGCATCCCGTTGGGAGTGTTGACGGCTGTGACGGGGATCTCGGGGTCGGGCAAGTCCAGTCTGGTTGCCCAGGCCCTGCCAGAGTTGCTGCTGCTCCACCTCGGGCATGAGCCGCAGGAGGAGGCGGCAGAAAATGCCCAGGGAGAAGGCCCCAGCGTGATCGAGGTCACTGGAGGACATTTGGCCGGGGACCTGGAGGTTGTCCAGCGCCTGGTCCAGGTCGACCAGAAACCGATTGGCCGCACGCCACGTTCCAACCTGGCCACCTACACCGGTCTGTTCGATCACGTGCGCAAGTTGTTCGCCGCCACGCCGGATGCGCGCCGTCATCGTTATGACGCCGGGCGGTTTTCCTTCAATGTGCCGAAGGGGCGTTGCGAAACGTGCGAAGGGGAGGGGGTCGTCAGCGTTGAGCTGCTGTTCATGCCCAGCGTCTACGCACCGTGTCCGACCTGCCATGGCGCACGCTACAACGAGGCCACGCTCGCCGTGCGCTGGAATGGGCGCAATATCGCCGATGTGTTGTACATGACAGTCGACGAGGCCCATGACTTCTTCGCGGCTGAGGACGCCATCGCCCGGCCGTTGCAACTGTTGCGGGAAATCGGTCTGGGCTACCTGCGACTGGGGCAGCCCGCCACCGAATTGTCGGGCGGTGAAGCGCAGCGCATCAAACTCGCCACGGAGTTGCAGCGGAGTCAGCGAGGCCGCAGCCTGTACGTGCTCGACGAGCCGACCACCGGATTGCACGCCTCGGATGCCGACCGTTTGCTGGTGCAGTTGCAGCACCTGGTCGAGGCTGGCAATACGGTGGTGATGGTCGAGCACGACATGCGCGTCGTGGCCCAGGCCGACTGGGTGATCGATGTCGGGCCGGGGGCCGGGGAAGCGGGGGGGCGTATCGTGGCAGCCGGTACGCCTCGGCAGGTGGCGATGGTGCCCGGAAGTCGGACGGCACCGTTCCTGGCTGAGGCACTGGCGCGCGCGCAATAGGAGGGGCAGGTTGTGACGGTGGCCTGCTGGTGACCCGCATCATCTCATCGCCGCCGTCGACCATGCCTTTGGCAACCACCGGCAACATCTGCCCTTGGTGCGGCAGGTTATCGAAACCGGTCGCAACGTCGAGATCGCCTTCACGCTAGTAGACCGACCGGCTAGTACGATAGCATTTACACCATGAGCCCTCCCAAAACACGCGAATCATCCGACACCCGCCAGCAGATACTCGATGTCGGCCAACGAATCATGGCCGCCAAAGGCTATTCGGCCGTGGGCCTGAAAGAAATCCTGGCGGCCGCCGATGTGCCCAAGGGCTCGTTCTATCACTATTTCGAGTCCAAGGACGCCTTCGGTGAGGCGTTGCTGGAGGATTACTTTCAGCATTACCTGAGGGACCTCGACCAGATTCTCGCCGAGCCCGGCCTGACAATGGCACAGCGTCTGATGAACTATTGGGAGGTCTGGCAGAGCAGCCAGTCTTTCCTCGAATGCCAGGGCAAGTGCCTGGCGGTGAAGCTCGGGGTCGAGGTGGCCGATCTCTCCGAAGCCATGCGCCGGGTGCTCCAGCGCGGGACTTGTGGGATCACCGACCGTCTCGGCGATGCCATCGAAGCCGGGGTGGCAGAGGGGTCGTTGAGTATCACCGGTGATCCGTACGCGGTTGCGCAGAGCCTCTATCAGCTATGGGTGGGCGCCAGCGTCATGGTCAAGATCGCCCGGAACACGCAGCCCTTCGAAACGGCCCTGGCGGCCACACGACAAATGCTCAAGCCGAATTGATCCTGTCGGCATGGGCTGGCGCGACGCGTCTGCGTCTGGCTGGCTCACTCACTGGCCTTCACTGAGCTGAACCGCGCCGACACAGGGCGATAAAATTCTCCCCTGTTACTAGACGACCGGTCTATTTTTGTGTTTTTGTTGAGCCTTCCATTCCCCAAGACACAGGAGATTCCGATGAAAATCCTCATGGTACTGACCTCCCACGACACCCTTGGCGACACCGGCCATAACACCGGATTCTGGCTCGAAGAATTGGCGGCGCCGTACTACGCGTTTCTCGACGCCCACGCGCAGGTGGTCCTGGCTTCGCCGAAAGGGGGCCAGCCGCCGCTGGACCCGAAAAGCAACGAGCCGGCGTTCCAGACCGACCTGACCCGGCGTTTCGAAGCCGACCCCGTGGCCACCGCCCAACTGGCCCGCACTGTGCGCCTGGACAGTGTGTCGCCGGCCGATTTCGATGCGGTGTTCTACCCCGGGGGCCACGGCCCGCTGTGGGATCTGGCCGAGGACACCGATTCGATCCGCCTGATCGAGGCGTTCCTGGCCGGCGGCAAGCCGACCGCACTGGTGTGTCATGCGCCGGGTGTGTTGCGCCACGTGAAGAATCCCGATGGCACGCCAGTGGTCCAGGGCAAGCAGGTCACCGGCTTTACCAACAGTGAAGAGGAGGCGGTGGGCCTGACCAACGTGGTGCCCTTTTTGGTCGAGGACATGCTCAAGGCAAATGGCGGCCTGTATTCCCGGGGGGACGACTGGGCTTCCTATGTGGTCAGCGATGGCCTGCTGATCACCGGGCAGAACCCTGCGTCGTCGAGTGAAACCGCGCAGGTATTGATTGGACAACTGCAGGGCTGACGAGGCCTCGCCGCCGCAGGCCAGCCGCGTCCGGGTGACAGAGCTGGTCTGCGACATGGGCCTGGCGGTCGTCCGGGCCATCGCGGTGGCCCATGGCGGGACGGTGGCCTGCCGTCGCCGCCTACCGGAAAACGGCTACTGGGTGGAAGTCAGGGAAACAAGACTGACCTGGCTCGAGCAGGTGTTGCCCTGGCATATTGTAATCAACTGATTACTCATATTAACAAATATGGTGATGTATTCGGACCGAGTCTCTCGTAGTCTCGCTGCAGGCAGTTATATGTCTAGATGATCATCAAGTTGTAAAAAAGTTTGCTGTACCGAACTCTTTCGGTAGTTTGAATTTTATTCGGAGAGATGGAAGAGGCTGCAGAAGTTCTGGAGACCATTCCAGTCGGCTGTGCCCATCGTGGCCCTGACACTTTGCATCGTGGGTGTCGCTCTCTCGTTGGCGACCAGGTCATGGGCTCATTGGCTGTTTTTGCGCCTGCCATCTGCCTGCTGATAATAACGGAGATGGTCGTCGAGGAGGTCCAGACAAGACTTCTGTTGATCACCGATGAACATCGTGACCTGCTCGGCGTCGCGCAATATTCGGCTTCGCAAGCGGTTGTGCAGGTATATCCCTGCCTGCTGCGGGGTTGGTTGGCGATACATCGGGCTGCCGGCGACGGCCCCCCGATAACGACTGCACTCCGTCAAACTTGAATAACCCACGGCATCTTTATCTCGACGAGTTTCCCATGTCGCCCGTAACACCTGAAATATTGATCGAAGAAAGCCCGAAGATCGGTCAACAGTCTGCCTGTCAGACGCTCAAGGCGATTGCCAGGGCCTATCCCGGCAAGTTGTCCTGCACACTATCCCTGGTGGCGCTGGAGAATCTCCTGTTGCTGGCTTATCCGTTGTTCGCCGGTTTTGCGGTGGACTCGATCATCCAGGGTAATGCGCTTCACGCACTGCTCTATGCCGCTGTCGTGTTCATGTTCTGGCTCGTTGGCGCAGTGCGCCGTGCGGTCGATACCCGCACGTTTACCCGTATTTATGCCGATCTTGCCGTACCGGTCATCCTTCATCAGCGATCGCAGAATCACAACACCTCGAAAGTCGCCGCGCGAGTGGTGCTGGCCCGGGACTTCGTCGACTTCTTCGAGAAGCACGTGCCCATCATCAGCACGGCGCTGGTGTCGATTGTCGGGGCGGCCACGATGTTGCTGGTGATCGAGTTCCGGGTCGGGCTTGGTTGTCTGTTGGTTCTGCTGCTGTGTGTGACGTTGCTGCCACGCTTTGCCGGACGAAACCAGCTGTTGCACGAGCGCCTGAACGATCGCCTGGAAAAGGAAATCGGCCTGGTGGAAAAAGTTGCTGCCCAGACCCTGCATCGCCATTACCGCCTGCTGTCCCGGCTGCGTATCTGGCTGTCGGATCGCGAGGCCGCGGCCTACCTGTTTATCGGCACCCTCGCCGCGTTGCTGTTTGCCCTGGCGATCAGCCGGATGGCGTTGTCTTCCGGCATCAAGGCCGGTCATGTGTATGCGGTGATGACCTACCTGTGGACCTTCGTCAGCTGCCTGGATGAAGCGCCAGGGATGGTCGATCAACTGGCGCGCCTTCGGGACATCGGCAAGCGGGTCGACCCGGGCCTGGAGGGGGGCGCATCTTGAGGCTGGCCGTGTCCGGGAGACGGCTCGCTGCTCGGCGAGCCGGCAACTTCCGTATGTCCAGGTGGCGACTGCCCAGCCGCCTGGCAGACCGCAAATCTATCAGGCGCTGCTACTTGTCCGCCGTCGACCCTGTGGTCGTTCTCTCTCAACGCTTCAGCATTCGTCAGTCGACGGTCAAGGAAAACCCCATGCTTCCAGCACTCTATGTCGCCAAAACGGGCCTGGCGGCCCAGGACACCCAACTGACCACCATTTCCAACAACCTGGCCAACGCCTCGACCACCGGCTTCAAGCGTGATCGTGCCGAGTTCCAGGACC
>NZ_AQOH01000184.1 GCF_000364705.1 Pseudomonas fuscovaginae SE-1
GCAGGCCGTTACCGGCCCGAACACAAAAAATCTGACACTCCCCCGGCCAGCACACAAAAAATCTGACACTCCCGTGTTCGCAACTATCACCGTAGACCAAAATCAGCCTTTCTTCATTTTTCGCTTTCAGCTCAGACACTTAGACGTTAAGTAAGCGCCATTAAAATCCGTCACCCTTTTATATAAACTCAGTACTTAAAATTGGTCACAACCCTTTCCCCTCGTCGATAAGACATCACAAATGACCTCCAGCTCTCGCCACGCCCAGCAGCATTCAACTTCAACTTCTTAAGCAACTCATACAAGGCCGCACGATTAAAGTTAGTTTCAGCATTTGTCGACTCAACGCCATCCTTCTCAACGACAAACAAAATATCCATGTACCCCTCACAAAACTCTACCTCATAACAAAAATAGTCATAGCCATTCACAATCCCAGACTCAATCAGAGAGAATATCTCTTTGACCAACTCAAAATCTTTAGAAATCATTCTGAAACCCTTGGAACCCTGTTAGGCTCATTCTCAAATACCACAGTTCTTGTCTGACCATTTATAGTATAAGTCAATTCGAGCGAATCGGGCCTTACCGCCCCCGGGTCCACTCTTTTAAATTTTATCGTCGTCGTTCCGACGACCTGATCAGGATCTTTCAACGCTGCCCTGATTTTATTTTCATAAAAGACCTTATACGCAGAATTATTAAAATTCGCATCCTGCGCAAACAAATTGTAGCCATCACAAGTACCACCTTGACTGCAAGCTTTAGCATGCCCTCCAACATCGCTGTCCCGCCCCTCTTTACCGGCTGCTGTCTGCCGAGAATCCCTAGGAACCTTAATATTCTCAGGAGTAAATGAGAGCTCCTCTACCATACCCTTACTGTTTGTCCTGAAGACATCACCATTATCAAGCTCATAAATGGTATTAGGGCTTCTCGCACCAGGATTGTTAAGCAATTCGTACTCATGAGACCCTTTTACAGAATTAGCAGTGTTGATCTTAACGACTGGTAACTCTGTCCCATTCGCACCACCAAGACTACCTCTCCCCTTCGCCTTCAGTCCATCACTGGTCTCAACGTACAGCTTACCATCAGCGCCCAGAACCTCTGTTTCACCAGTTTTGGTGTTGGTGACACGTCGAGCACCATCGGGAAGCCCCCCTTTCTCGCCGGCGATAGCGGAACCACCCTCACGATAGCCAGATGGGAGTGCTGGCGACTGTTTTCCCGCTGGTCCAGGCTCCACCCAGCCCTTGGGCGGGTTCTCGCCATACTTCTGATCCCAGTCCGGGTTCTTGGGATTTATTTTCAGGTCTTCATTAACCGTCCCAGCAGTCCCTCGGCCCACAACACCGATGATTCGACCTGTCACAGCACCCGCTACATTACCAACACTACCCAGTGCAATATTCAGCAGTGTGGAAGCGCCCCGAACATAGATGTCTCCTTTCTGGTCACTAAGACCATTATCGTTGAGCTTTTTAAAGACATCATCACTGCGCTCAAGATAATCCTTATCTTTTCCACTCAGCTCACTTGCGATGCTTTTTGACAACGCATCTTTAGCTGCTGTGATTTTCTCACCGAACAACTTATCAACTAATACATTACCCGCCAAACCAACAGCAACTTTAGCAGGCCCCATGACGGCCTGGACCCCAAGAGCCAACAACTGCGCCTGTTCCACGGGCAGTTTATCCATATAGAACTGCAAATTCTCCGCTTGCGCCAACAACTTTGCACCAGGCGTATCAGCGCCCAAGGCCTTTAACCCTATAACTTTATTCCCATTCTTTCCAGGATAGACGATGTAGTTGAGATCAGAAGCACCTTCAGCTCTGGCGCCACAACCCCCAGCGGAATTACAGAGTGCTTGTTGGTTAGCGAACTCTGTAAACCTCGATGAGAAGGCTTGAATGACGGCAATATCTTCAGGTTTAAGATTATCTACATCGCTTGGGGACCTACCATTACTCACCAAATTCTTAGCGATATTCAGCGCCAGCTCATCACCCAACTTGGCTCTTGCACTATCGGAAATCTCACTCAACGACACACGCTGAGCTTGTATATTATTCCAAATTTGCCCAGCAGCCTTGACGGGCCCCTCAACGAGCCTCACTGCGTCTTCATAGGCCTTTACAGAGTTATCCGGATATTTCTCTATACTTTTTTTCCAGGCATCAAGCGTCCCAGAAGGATCAGAAACAGCATCAATAGAAGATTTGGTTACGTACAGATCAGTACGCGACTCTTTATCTTTGGTAATTTCGTAGGCCTTGCCAACGTCCCGGTTCAGGCCGACAGTTGAGTCCCCCCCAGTCTCGGCATCCTTGCGCACGACAATCTCCCCAGCACCGACAGTGGCACGAACGGCCTGCTCGCGCTCCTTGTCGTACTTCCAGCCGTTGACACTCCAGCCAGTTTCGCCCTCCTTGCCCTTACCGACCTGACTACCGTCTTGCGCCGTGCCACTCTTACTGGCGTTATAGCTACCACCGATGTTCAGGTAATAACCATGCTCCTTGTCTTCACCTGCAATATCACTGAACCCAAGAGTCCCAGTGTCCAGTTTGAGATTTCCGTTATCAGCTGCAATCAACGCACCATCAAGTTGCGTGTGACTTTCAGTGCGAATATCGACTTTATCTTTACCCGTGATACTGGTTTGTTGTTCGACCCAGTTCGTCTTGCCAGTCGTCTGACCATACCCAACAGATCCACTGACTCCTGCCCCTGGACCAATGGTCGCTGTGACACTGATATCAAACTCTTTGCCTTTGACCTTGCCGGTATCAGCAACCGAGGAAACATTGAGATCACCGCCTATACGACCTACAACTTCATCGCCACGCAACGTAGCGCCAGCAATATTGGTGTCCTTGCCGCTGTTGAAAACCAGACGATCACCAGCGTAGAGATAAGCCTCCTGCTGGCGCTGGCCTTCACGCTCAAGATTTCCTTTGCCCATGTTAACGCTGGCATAAACCCCCACGCCTTCAGAGCCAAAGACCAGCCCAACTTCTCCGCCACCACTGTGTCGGTTGCTCTCACTGTTGCGTTCATTCTGTACCGAACGAATATTCAGATCATTGCCAGCATTGAGCGCTATATCCCGACCGGCCTTGGCTTGCGTGCCAATCAGATTCAGGTCATGGCTTGCGTCCAGATTGAGATCTCGCCCAGCCGAAGCCTGCGCTGCCGTGGAAGAACCATAAACTCCGTCTTCGGTGGCCATGCCATAGCTGCCACCAATACCGACCTTGAAACCGCCACTGGTACCACCATGGATGCCACTCCAACTTTGACGCTGGCTGCTTTCCTGACTGGTGCTGCCCTTGGCTACATCGAAGGTGATATCCCTGCCCTTGACATTGATATCGCGTCCCGCCTGCAACTGCCCCCCCCTGACGGTAACGTCATCACCTGCCTTCAGGTTAAGGTCGTTACCGGCATTGAGCGTCGAAGAGCGGTTAGTCTGCTCCACAACCTCCTGACTGCTGCTCTGTTTGCTGTTGCCGAACTTGGCATCAATTGTCGGGCCGTTGACGAACTGACTCACCGAGTCCACGGCCTTCAGCGTGCTTGACGCCTTGCTGACGTTATCCTCGCCCTTTCCGGCCCCGCTGACGGCATCCTTGGTATTTGCATAGTTGTGATTGAGCGACACACCCAGCCCGTTGCGTTCCTTCTCTCGAATCTGCTCTTTAAGCAGGCTTTCTCGGGCCGCATCGATGTTGATGTTTCGCCCAGCCGTCAGATCGATGTCGTGGGATGCCTTGAGATCTGAACCTACCTGATTGATGTCCCGCTTGGCATTGATCGCCAGGTCCTGCCCGGCACTGATCTGGCTGCCGGCCGCAGTCTCACGCTCGATACGGTCTTTTTTCGTGGTGCCTTCAGTACCGGCAAAAACACCG
>NZ_AQOH01000185.1 GCF_000364705.1 Pseudomonas fuscovaginae SE-1
CACGCCGGGGGTCGCGGGTTCGAGTCCCGTCCGCTGCGCCATATATCGATGTTCCGGACCACTGAACGCCGGAGCATCACGCAAAGCCCGCCTAGTGCGGGCTTTTTTGTGCCCGTGGTTTTTAGACGCATCGGGTGGTGCCCCTGTGGCGAGCGGGCTTGCCCGCGCTCGGCGGCGCAGCCGTCGCAAAACCGCCGCCGGGTTCTGCCTGATGTATCGCAATCCCTGGTTTTAGGGCTGCTTCGCGGCCCGGCGCGGGCAAGCCCGCTCGCCACAAGGGACGTGCGGCTGCTCTTATCGCTCAGCGTTACGAAATCCTGTGGGAGCCGGCTTGCTGGCGATCGCGGCCTGAAGGCTGCTGCTATCGCTCGGCGTTGCGGCTATGCCGGTAATCGCTGACCGCGTCATACACCGCCTTGCGCAGGCGGTTGATCCCGCCGATCGGGCGGTGCGCCTCTAGCCCGTGCCACGGACTGAATGATTGATTGTCACAAGCGATGTTCTGTTCCAGTGTGTCGAAGTCCTGGGCCGGGATGCGGATGTGCGCCACGGTCTCGAACGGTGCATCGCTTTCCTTCCATTCGATGCTGGTGTCTTCGATCGGCATATACCGGTTGGCGTTCTGGCGCTGGATCTGCAGCACGAAGCAGGCCGGTATCCGGTCTGTGGACAACTGCTGGACCAGGGCGCTACGCAGGAAGTTCGGCAGGTCCTCGTTCTGCCTGGGCAACTCGTATTGCGGGCAGCTCTGCGGATCGGGCGCAACGCGGAACTTGGCGTTGGCGCTGCCGAACTTATAGGGCGATACGGAAAAGTACGTCGTCTGCAGCGGTGTCTTCGGCGCCGGGGCCAGAGTTGCCAGGGCGATGAACAGGTGGCGGATCTGCCAGCCGGTGGGGTTCCAACTGGGGAAGAAGGCCAGGACCTTCTTGCCGTCGGCCTGGGCGGCGATGTTCTGCTGGTATTCGGCAACATCGCTGACGAAGAAGTTCGGGTGGTTGAACATCACGAAATCCTGCTCGTGGCGCCCCTGTTGTCCGGCCAGCAACTGCCTGCCGGGAACGTCCAGCAGCTTGATCGCCATACCGCGGGCATCGCGGATGCTGTCGAACTGCGGGTAGGCGTTGCCGTTGGACAGGCGGATCAGCGCCTGCCAGGTCCTGCCCGGTTCGGCGAACACGCCCTGGCGCAGGTCGTTGCCCAGGCCGTCGAGCACCTGTACTTCGGCATTCACGCAGCCATGGGCCTTGGCGTGGGCATCGCGCAGGTAGCGGGTGCCTTCGCGGTGCTGGTCGACGATGCGCACGGCGGTCTGGATGATGTCCTGGGTCCTGGCGGCCTCATCGCCGGGTACCTGCTCCACCGTCGGCACCGGCCCACTGTGGCGCCAGGCGTACCAGCCGCTGGCCAGGGCCCAGCCCAGCAGGCCGAGGCCGGCCAGGAGCAGCAGGCTTTTGCCGATAAAGGCGCCGAGGCGCAGCCAGAGTCGCTTCAGCATGGGAGCATCCTTTCAATCTCATTGTTAGGTCGTGGGGTCATGGCAACTGCTGTTCCAGCGGGCCGCCCAGCACCTTCAGGTATTCGAGCAGGGCCCAGCGTTCTTCCGGTTGCAGGAGCCGGCCGATCACGCCATTGCCGCGCTTGCCGGCGCGGAACTCATGGCCGCTGTTGTGGTTGCCGCTGATCCGGGTGTCGAACAGGAAGCCGTTCTCGAAGGCTTTCTGGCGATAGCCCAGGTGACGCGGATCGTATTCGAAGGTCCCCCGATAGAAGGTGGTGGAGCGCTCGTCCTGCGGCGACAGCAACTGATAGAGGCTCGGTACCGAACCGTTGTGCAGGTAGGGCGGCGTGGCCCATACGCCCGCCAGCGGCCGCGCCTTGTAGACCTTTTCTTCGAGTACGCCGATCGGCAGGCCAAAGCCATCCAGTTGCGCACGTTCGGCAGGTGTTACGCCAGCGTCGCGATAGGCGCGTTCCTCGACGAATGCGGTAACGTACGCCAGGCCCTTGGCGACCGACAGTCGGCTCAGGTCCAGCGGCTGGTCGTTCTTCGGATGAAGTTGCACCGGCAGCGCGGCCAGTTCCGCCGGGTCCCACTGCAGCGCGCTCAGGTCATAACGCTGGTCGGCGATGTTGTTCGCGGTGTTCGGGTCGGTGCCGATCACGGCCAGGGGAATGCGGGTGAGATGTTGTACCGGGCGGCCGTTTTCCTCCGTCACCGTGGGGACGTGGCAACCGGCACAGTTTTCGGCGAACAGCGTGCGGCCCTGGGCGGCACGGGTCAGGTCGACCTTGCCGAACAGCTCTTCGGGCCAGGTCGGTGGCTTGAGGCGTTGCAGGGTCTCCTCGATCTTGTGCAGGTCGCGCACGCGCACGCTGGACGGGTAGCGATCGTCGCCACGCAACGGCTGGCCGTTGGTATCGAAGAAGTTCAGCGTGGCGCCGACACCCAGGGCTTCACCGATATTGCGGGCCATGGGCTGCTGGGCCGAGGCGGTCCACTGCACCCAGTCGAAGGTCCAGATATCCCAGAGTTGCGGATAGTCCACCGGGGCGTTGGCGACGCGGTAGTTCTTGTCGGAGATGGCATCACCGAAGCTGGCATTGGCGATCCGGCCGAACGCGTCCGTGCGCCCCGGGCCTTCCAGCGTCGGATAGAGGCCGCGATGGGTATCGTTCCAGGCGACGTGAAGGAAGGTATCGAGGGACTGTTTCACCGCGACCCGCAGTTCGGCGTGCCTGGCCTCGTAGTCGTTGCCCAGGACCTTGCGGGCGAAGCGCTCGAACTTCCAGGGGTTGTAGTAGTTGGCCGCGAGGCTGGCGACCAGCGCCTGGCCGAAGCTGCCGCCGCGCACCGTCGGCACGCTGGAGGGCAGCACATGCTGGGCCGAGCCGCCATCGATCCGCAGGGCCTGGCCTTTGTAGCGCAGTTCGCCGGTGTGACAGGCCGAGCAGGTGATATCCAGGTACTGCTCGCTGCTTGTAGGGGCCTGGTGACGGGTAAAGCCCACCGGCAGGTTGCCGGGGTTGTCCGCCGTGGCCTGTTGCCGGGGATCGACCAGGAAGCCGAACCGCGCCAGATACTCGGGGGCGGCGAAGCGCTGTTCGGAGAAGGGCAGTTCCAGGGCGGTGAACCACTCGTAGCGCAGGCCTTTGACCTGGGTGCCCTGGGGCGTGTAGTAGAAGGCCTGGCGGTCGGCCGGGCTCCACTGTTCCAGGTAGTGCACCTGTTCAGCCGGTATGTATGCCGGTAATTTCGGATTGGCGATGTAGTACAAGATTACCGCAAGGCCGAGGCCAAGCAGCAGTATCAGAGCCAGTAACACACGGTAAAAAATGCGCAAGATAACGATCCTTGTCGAGTTGTAATGCTCTTATGCCTCAGCTGTTGCCAGGCATCAAGTGGCCGTGATGGCCGCCAATACTGGCCCTCTCTGCAAACAGGCGGTCCCGCTGGACGTAAACAGAATGTCAGCGCTGTGTAAAATGCCTTGCGGACCTGAACTTATCGACTGTTTTCGGCTCTGATCCCGGTAGCCATTGGTCGCGGCCGCCTGATAAGCTCGCGACTTTATTCGAATGCCCCTTAGGCGCATGAACAAGGAAATAGCATGAAACAGCATCGGTTGGCGGCGGCGGTGGCCCTGGTTAGCCTGGTACTCGCGGGCTGCGACTCGCACTCCAGCGTAGAGCTGAAAACCCCGGCGCAAAAAGCTTCCTACGGTATCGGCCTGAACATGGGCAAGAGCCTGGCCCAGGAAGGCATGGATGATCTGGATTCCAAGGCGGTGGCCCAAGGTATCGAGGACGCCATCGGCAAGAAGGAGCAGAAGCTCAAGGATGAAGAACTGGTCGAGGCGTTCGCCGCGCTGCAGAAGCGTGCCGAAGAGCGCATGGCCAAGCTGAGCGAAGAGTCGGCAGCCGCCGGCAAGAAATTCCTCGAGGAAAACGGCAAGAAGCCGGGTGTCGTGACCACCGCTTCCGGCCTGCAGTATGAAGTCGTCAAGAAAGCCGACGGCCCTCAGCCGAAGCCGACTGATGTGGTGACCGTTCACTACACCGGCAAGCTGACCAACGGCACCACCTTCGACAGCTCCGTGGATCGTGGCAGCCCCATCGACCTGCCGGTGAGCGGCGTGATCCCGGGTTGGGTCGAAGGTCTGCAACTGATGCACGTCGGCGAGAAGTACAAGCTGTTCATTCCTGCCGACCTGGCCTACGGTGCGCAGAGCCCGAGCCCGGCGATCCCGGCCAACTCGGTTCTGGTCTTTGACCTGGAACTGCTGGCGATCAAGGATCCGACCAAGGCCGACGATGCGCAGGCTCCTGCCGCCAAGCCTGCCGGCAAAGCCGCCGAGAAAGCGGCGAAGTAATCCTTCGCTTGCCTTGCCACGACGCCCCGTTATACGGGGCGTCGTCGTTTCTGCGGCATGATCGGTTGTAATAAACCGAACATACACTGCGCGGAGCAGTCTTAATATTGAGCTAATCGCTCTGTTCGTAGACTGTCGCCAAGTCAATGAAATAGTGGGGTTTTTTTAGTGAGTAAAAAACGCCCGATCTGACCCTGGCCCTTGTGCGACGGGGCTTTGAGCCATGAAATGCCGCTCTGTTCACAAGGTTATCCACAATTTGTGTGGATAACCTTGTGTGACTGATCGCTGGAGTGATGATGAAAACACCCTGGAATTTCGCTCGCTTCCTGCCCCTGGCCCAACGCCTGCTGGCGCGTGGGCGCCTGCCCACTTTACTGTTCGCGGTGGCGAGCAAGAGTGCCCGGGAGGGTGGGCGGCTGGGGAAGCTCAGGGAGGACCTGAAGCTGTTGCAGGTCCTGTGCCTGGCTTACTGGCGCGGTGAATACCGCGCGGTCAGTGCCAAGTCGATGGTCATCGTGGTGGCAGGCCTGATGTACTTTCTCAGCCCGATCGATGCGATCCCGGATTTCATCCCGCTGTTCGGCATGTTGGACGATATCGCGGTTCTGGCCTGGGTGATGAATGCCCTGGACCAGGAGTTGAACGCGTTCCGGGCCTGGCGCGAACGCCAGGTGCCCGAGCATTTGGTAGCGGTCGAGCGCCTGCCGGACACCCCGGAGCAATTGCGGCTGGAGCGCGACCCTGAAAATTGATCCAGATCCCCCGGTTTGAAGATCGAACACACTAGCGAGCCTGCTGGCTGTTACTATTAGGCTACTAGGAAAGCGCTGACTCGCTATGTGTAATCGTCCTACGGGGTGTAGTAATGGATCTTCAAATAATTACACGTGACGGCGAACCGGAGTATGCGGTTCTCCCCTGGGCCCGGTACCAAAGTCTGCTCAAGGCTGCCGGCTTGCGCAGCCAACACCCCCCGCCAACGTCCCTTGAAATGCCGGTGGAGCCGGTCGTCGAGCTCCCGGCTTTCGACCAGTTACGCGTGTTGCGTGAAGCCAAGGGCCTGGCGGTCGAGGTGCTTGCCCGGGCCGTGGGCATCAGCCCTTCCTATCTGGAACTGATCGAGAGCGGTGAGCGTGAGCCGGATGCTGCGATTCGTCGCAGCCTGGCCTGGGAGCTGGGTGTCGCCGGGTGGAGGGATGCATCGTGAGCGTGCGGATCAGTCGTCAGCATTGGGAGGGCCTGCTGGTGGAACTGGATCAGGCCCGTCGGCAGCGGCACCTGCTGACCTATCGTGCGCTGCTCGAGCGTCTGCAGTTGCCCAGCCCGGCCATGCAGACCCTGACGGCGGCGCTGGAGCACCTGGCGGCTTTGGATGCCAGGGCCGAGCAGCCGCTGCGCAGTTCATTGGTGATCAGCCAGGGCGCCAGTCGCTTGCCGCGTACCGGTTTCTTCGAGTGCGTCGAGCGCCTGGGGCGCTTCTCCGGGCCGTCCGATGGAGTGGCAGCGGCGTCCTGGCATGCCTCGGAGGTGGTGCGGGTGTTCGAGTACGATTATCCCGAGTCGGCCGAAGCCTGAATAGGGTGCCTGTTCGCGGATAAACCTGGGCGTCGGACCGCCTGCTCCGACGGTTTCGCGGCGCGCACAAGATCGCTGTTCAACACGTTCCCGGTGGGAACAGGATTTTCCACGAGCAGGCTGTCAACGGCCGGCAGTTCAGGCGCTGTCATCCAGCGCGATGATGTCGGTGCTGTCG
This sequence comes from Pseudomonas fuscovaginae SE-1, assembly GCF_000364705.1. Taxonomy (GTDB): domain Bacteria; phylum Pseudomonadota; class Gammaproteobacteria; order Pseudomonadales; family Pseudomonadaceae; genus Aquipseudomonas; species Aquipseudomonas fuscovaginae_A. The sequence continues at coordinate 6,130 of NZ_AQOH01000185.1, forward strand.
ATGACGTGGATGCTGTAGCCCGGCACGTTCTTGGCGTGATGCTTGGCCTGTGAAGCCAGCTCCGCCAACTGACTGGCATCCAGCAGCCCGCGGGATTGCGGCTTCAGGTGCACCGCGCCGATCGACAGCGACAGCAGTGGAAACTCCTGGCGCTGGCCCTGGCGGTTCGACGCGATGAAGCAGCCGGCCTCCAGATGTTCGGCACGATAGAAACGCCGACACTGGTTCTGGAAATCGTCGACCAGGTGGCCCAGGCGTTTCTGCCAATCATCCGATCCCAGCACCAGCAGGAAATCATCCCCACCGATGTGCCCGACGAAGTCGCGGCTCGGGTCGACCCGCTCGTTCAGGCACTGCGCCAGGCACAACAGCACTTCATCGCCGCGGCCGTAGCCGTAGATATCGTTGAAGGGCTTGAAGCTGTCGATATCCACGTAGCAGATCATCGCTTCGCGCTGCTGTTGCAGCAGTCGCGCCAGGCATTGCTGGATCGGCACGTTGCCGGGCAGCAGGGTCAGCGGGTTGGCGTAGCGGGCCTGCTGGATCTTCAGTTCGGTGATCAGTTTCAGTACGTCGATCACCCGTCCCAGGCCCATGTAGCAGCCATTGAGGGTGATGATGAAATCTTCCTCGATGCGTTGTCGGGCACGGCTGGTCAGCAGCCGGCTGACCTGTTGCAGCGACTGGCTCGATTCCACGGCGAGGAAGTCATCGCTCATCAGCCGGCTGATGGGCTTGCGGGCGAACAGGTCGGTGGCGAACGGCTTGAGCAACGCATCCGACAGCGAATGCCGATGGACGATACCGCAGGGCCGGTTCTGTTCGTCCAGCACTGCCAGCGAATTCAGGTTGGCCTGGCGCCGAAAGGCTTCCAGCACGGCTGCCGTGGCGGTGTCCTGGGGCACGGCCGGTTGCTCGATGAGCAGGGCGCTGAGGTCGCTGCCGTCCTCGCTCAGGGCGATGGAGGTGTTTTCCTGCTTGGGCAGCAGGGCGTGGGCATCCTGTGGCGGGTTTTCCTGGGGACGGCAGAGCAGGTAGCCTTGCACCAGATCGACACCCATCTCGGTGAGTACCGCCAGTTCCTCCGGCAATTCGATGCCTTCTGCGATCACCCGGGCCCGCGAGGCCTTGGCGATCTGCAGGATGGAGCCGACGAACTCGCGCTTGAGGCCGTCCTGGTGGATGCCGTCGATGAAGTGCCGGTCTATCTTGACGTAGTTTGGGCGCAATTCCGACCATAGGCGCAGGCTGGAATAACCGGCCCCCAAGTCATCCAGGGCGATCGAGAAACCCATGTCGCGGTAGTGATGCAGGGCGTTCTGCAGCAGCTGGAAATCGTCGGTGGGGGTCTGTTCGGTCAGTTCGATGACCACGTTGCTGGGGTCGATGCCGAAGTCCTGCAGCCATTGCAGGGTTCGCCCCGGTGGATGGCTGGGTTCCAGCAGGGATTCGGGAGATACGTTGAGGAACAGCTTGCCGGGCAGTTTCTGCTCGCTGAATCGGCGGCAGGCGCTGAGCCGGCAGGCCATTTCCAGTTCGCTCAGACGCCCGGCCTGGCGGGCCACGGCGAACAGGCTGATGGGCGAGTGCAGGGGGCTGTTGGAGGGCCCGCGGCTGAGCGCCTCATAGCCGACGATTCGTCTCTCGGACAGCGAAATGATCGGTTGGAACAGGCTGTGCAGACCATTCTGAGCCAGGATTGAACTCAAGGCGTTCAGCTGTTCGGTCATGGTCATGGCAGTCTCTGTCGAAAAAAAGGACCGGAGGCGGCTCCCGGTTCGGGAGGCGCGTCCAGTCCTTTATTTCACGACAGAATGATGACTGTTTGATGACGCTCCGAAGAGCAATCACATTAAATTGCTATCACTCGTCAGTGTTTGGCCACCGCCGTGTTCAGGCGCAGATAGTCCAGCAGGATACGCCCGCTCTCACTCAGATAGGCGTCGTCTTCCGGCTTGGTTTTCTTGTCCGGGTCAGGCGGCAGGGCGTCGTCGTCCTCTTTCTTGAGTTCCTTGAGCGCGTCTTCACCCTTGGCCTTGCGGCGGGCGTTTTCCATGGCCAGTTGCTTGGCATCGATATCGGCGCGCTGGGCGCGACGCTCGGCCTCGTTCAGGCTCACGGTCTTTTCCTTCAGCAGCTTCTCGGCCAGGGCCAGCTTGTCGCGGATGAAGATGAACTCCGCATCCTTCGCCGCGCGGGCTTCGTGGTCGGCCTTGAGCTGGGCCAGGAACGGCTTGAACGGGTCGACCGCCGGCTTGATCGAAGGACGGATGGTGTCCCATGGCATGGCTTGCGGCAGTGCGCTTTCGCCGATTTCCTTGGTGTCGATGATCGACGGGAAATCCACGTCCGGCAGTACGCCCTGGTGTTGGGTGCTCTGCCCGGAAACCCGGTAGAACTTGGCCAGGGTCAGCTTCAGCTCGCCGTGGTTGAGCGGCTGGATGGTCTGCACGGTGCCCTTGCCGAAGGTCTGGCCGCCGATGATCAGTGCGCGGTGGTAGTCCTGCATGGCACCGGCGAAAATCTCCGAGGCCGAGGCCGACAGGCGGTTGACCAGCAGCGCCATCGGGCCCTTGTAGAACGCGCCGGGGTTTTCGTCCTCGAGCACGTCGACCTTGCCGTCGGCGTTACGCACCAGCACGGTCGGACCCTTGTCGATGAACAGGCTGGTCAGCTCGGTGGCTTCCTGCAGGGAGCCGCCGCCGTTGTTGCGCAGGTCGATGACCACGCCGTCGACGCCTTCCTTCTGCAGTTCGCCCAGCAGTTTCTTCACGTCGCGGGTGGTGCTCTTGTAGTTCGGATCGCCGGCACGGAAGGCCTTGAAGTCCAGGTAGAAGGCCGGGATGTCGATCACCCCGAGCTTGTAGTCCTTGCCATCCTGTTTCAGGTGCAGGATCGACTTGCTCGCCGCCTGGTCTTCCAGTTTCACCGCTTCGCGAGTGATGGAGACGATCTTGCTGGTCTGGTCGTTCGGTGCGTTGCTCGCCGGAATGATTTCCAGGCGGACCACGGAACCCTTCGGGCCACGGATCAGCTTGACCACCTCGTCCAGGCGCCAGCCGACCACGTCGACCATTTCCTTGTTGCCCTGGGCGACACCGATGATCTTGTCGGACGGCGCGACCTGCTTGGTCTTGTCGGCCGGGCCCGATGGCACCAGGCGCACGACCTTGACCTGGTCGTTGTCGCTTTGCAGCACGGCGCCGATGCCCTCGAGGGACAGGCTCATGTTGATGTCGAAGTTTTCCGCGCTATCAGGAGACAGATAGTTGGTGTGCGGGTCGTAGGACATCGCAAAGGTGTTGATATAGGCCTGGAAGATATCCTCGGCACGGGTCTGGTCCAGGCGCGCCAGCTGGTTCTTGTAGCGCTTGACCAGCAGTTCCTGGATCGCCTTGGGATCCTTGCCGGCGATCTTCAGGCGCAGCACCTCGTCCTTGACGCGCTTGCGCCACAGGTCGTCGAGTTCGGCGGTGCTCTTGAGCCACGGCGCGTCCTTGCGATCGATCAGCAGGGTCTCGTGGGTGGTGAAGTCGATCTTGTCGACGCCCTTGTTCAGCTCGGCCAGGGCGAAGTCAAGGCGGCCCTTGACCCGATCCAGGTAGCGCTTGTAGATGGTGAAGCCGGCATTGAGGTCGCCGCTCTTGAGGAATTCGCCGAACTGGGTCTTCCACTTGTCGAATTCGGCGATGTCGCTGGCCAGGAAGTAGCTGCGCGAGGGGTCGAGCAGCTTGATGTAGCTGTCGTAGATGATCACCGAGCGCGCGCTGTCCAGCGGCGGCTTGCTGTAGTGGTGGCGCTTGAGCAACTCGACGACGTTCAGGCTGGCGATCACCTCGTCACGGTCGGGCTGAAGATTGTCCCAGCTGTTGGCTGCGAACGTGTTGCCCGAGAACGCCGAAACGCCAAGGCCGATGAAAAGGGCAAGTGCAGTGCCGGGGAACAGATGCTTCATGCTGAGTCGACGCGGGGACAATTGATCACGCATATTAGGCCGTCTTTAAAGTCGCCGGTTCCGTGGGACCGAGTGCCAAAACCAGCTTTGCGGGTTTCGCACGCGCCGCGGACCGGTCGCATAATGCAAGAAAGCCCGGCGCTACAGCTCCGGGCTCAGTCCAGACTCACTATGGAGGCACTGTGAAGGCATTGCAAGGCGTTGAAGGTCAAGTGGAGTGGCTGGAAGAGCCGAATCCGGGTTGTGACGTGGGGCAAGTGCGTATTCGCGTCGCCGCCGCGGGGCTCAATCGGGCCGATCTGTTGCAGAAGGCCGGGCACTATCCGCCACCGCCGGGCGCCAGCCAGGCGTTGGGGCTGGAGTGCTCCGGTGTGATCGTCGAGGTGGGCGCCGGATCGTCCTGGCAGGTCGGCGATCGGGTCTGTGCGCTGCTCGCCGGCGGCGGCATGGCCGAGGAAGTGGTGGTCGACGGTCGCCATGTGCTGCCGGTGCCGGAAGGCCTGAGTCTGGTCGAAGCGGCCGCGCTGCCTGAGGTCTACGCCACGGCGTGGCTGAACCTGTTCCAGTTGGCGGGGCTCAAGCCGGGCGAAAAGGTGCTGCTGCATGCTGGTGCCAGTGGCGTCGGTTCGGCGGCGATCCAGCTCTGCAAGGCCTTCGGCAACCCTTGCTGGGTCAGTGTCGGTTCGGCGGATCGGCTGGCCTATTGCGAGGCCCTGGGTGCCCAGGGTGGGGCGATTCGTGGCGACGATATCGACAGTCTGAATGACTTCGGGCCCTTCGATGTGATCCTCGATCCGGTGGGTGCGAACTACGCGGCACTCAACGTGAAACTTTTGTCAGCTGACGGGCGGTGGGTGCTGATCGGCCTGATGGGTGGGCGCGAAACCCAGCTCGACCTGGCGAAGATTCTTGCCAAGCGGATCCAGTTGCTTGGTTCGACCCTGCGCAGCCGCGATGCGCAATTCAAGGCCGATCTGCTCAGCGACCTGAACCAGCATGTCTGGCCGCTGTTCGCCGACAAGCGCCTGAGCCCGCAACTGGCCAAGGTGTTCCCGATCAGCGATGCCGAATCGGCTTTTGTCGAATTGGCCGGTAACCAGGTGACGGGCAAGTTGGTGCTGGTGATCGACGAAGCGCTGGTCTGAACCCGTAGGCGCCGGCTTGCTGGCGATGAGGCTCTTTAGCCTTGCGGAGCCTGTCCGGCCGCCATCGCCAGCAAGCCGGCTTCCACAGCGTTTGTGTCAGGCACCCCGCGAAGGGGCCGCCGCTGCCCGCCTCAGTCCCAGGCGTGAATCGGCCAGCCGGCTTTTTCCGCCTGTTCGCGCAATACCGGGTCCGGGTTCACCACGTGCGGGTGGTCGACCTTGAGCAGCAGCGGCAGGTCGTTGCGCGAGTCGGAGTAGAAACTTGCGCCCTCGAGGTTTTCCCCTTCGGCGTCGAGCCATTCCAGCAGGCGGGTGATCTTGCCCTCGCGGTAGGTCAGGATGCCGGTGGTCTGGCCGCTGTAGACCCCATGCAGCACTTCCAGCTCGATGCCCAGCACCTCGTCGATGCCCAGGCGTTCGGCGATCGGCCTGACCAGGTGGGTGCCCGAGGCCGAGATCACCAGGATCCGGTCGCCGGCCGCGCGATGCTCGGCGATCGTCTTGCAGGCATCGCTGTAGATCAGCGGCTCGATGACCTCCTCGACCCACGGTTCGACCAGGTGTTCGATTTCCTCCGGGGTGCGCCCGGCCATGGGCTCCAGGCTGAACTGCATGAACTCCTCCATGGCCAGCTCGCCCCGACTGTAGGCGTCCATCAGTTCGTTGTTGCGACGCATGAACGACTCCGGGTCGACCCAGCCCAGGCGCCCCATCTGCTCGCTCCAGAGTGTCGCGCAGTCGCCGTGAATCAGGGTTTCATCCAGATCAAAAATTGCCAGGGCCATCAGTGCAGCTCTCTCTTGGGAAGGACAGGCGTCAAACGGGGCATCAGGCTACCGCACAAAGGGCCGCCGGATCGATGGACAGCGCCAGGCGGCGCCCATCGGGATGCAGATCGGCGGCGGAACGGTTGAGTACGTCCACCAGCAGTTCGACGCCACGGGCCTCGATCCGGTAGCGGATGACGTTGCCCAGCAGGCTGTGGCCGCGCACCAGCGCGTCCAGCTCGCCTTCGGTGTGCAGCTCGATGGCTTCCGGGCGGATCGCGATGCGGCTGCTGACCGGTCGTTGCAGCAGGCGGCTGGCGGCGTCGGCATCGAGCAGGTTGTAGTTGCCGATGAACCCGGCGGCGAACACGTCCACCGGCGCGGTGTAGAGCGATTCGGCGTCGCCGCTCTGGACGATCCGGCCCTGGTTCATCAGGAAGATCCGGTCGCTCATGGTCAGCGCTTCTTCCTGGTCGTGGGTGACGAAGATCGTGGTCAGCCCCAGTTCACGCTGGATCGCGCGGATCTGTTCGCGCAGGTGCTTGCGAATCCGTGCATCGAGGGCCGACAGCGGCTCGTCGAGCAGCAGCAGGCGCGGGCGGGTCACCAGCGAACGGGCCAGGGCCACGCGCTGGCACTGGCCGCCGGACAACTGGTGCGGATAGCGGGCGGCGAAGTCGTGCAGCTCGACCAGCCTGAGGGCTTCCATGACCCGCTTGTGGCTGTCGTCGGCATTGAACTTCTGCATCTTCAGGCCGAAGGCGACGTTTTGCTCCACGGTCATGTTGGGGAACAGCGCATAGCTCTGGAACACCATGCCGATCGCGCGTTTCTGCGGGCTCAGCGGGACGATGTCCTGGCCGTCGAGCAGGATCCTGCCGCCGTCCACCGGGGTCAGGCCGGCGATGCAGCGCAGCAGGGTGGACTTGCCGCAGCCGGAAGGACCGAGCAGGGTGATGAATTCGCCCTTGGCGATCTCGCAGTTGATGTCGCTGAACACCGTGGTGCCGGCGTAGGTCTTTTTCAGGTTCTGGACACTGATGAAGCTCATTGGCTTTTGTCCTTGTTCAAACGATTGGCGACCCAGGTCAGGACCAGGACGAAGAGGAAATAGGAGATCACCAGGGCGCTGGTGAAGTGGCCGCTGCTGTTGCGCATGTTGTTCAGGTACACCTGCAGGGTTTCGTAGCGGGTGCCGACCAGGATGTTGGCGAACACGAATTCGCCGAACAGGAACGAGAACGACAGCAGCAGGGCGACCATCAGGCCCTTGCGCAGGTTCGGCAGTACCACCAGGAACGCCGCCTGCCAGGTGCTGGCACCGAGCAGGTGGGCGGCGTCCATCAGGTCGCGCAGGTTGATCGCCTGCAGGTTGTTGGTGATCGCCCGGTACATGAACGGCAGCGCCACGGTGAAATAGCAACCGATCAGGATCCAGGGCGTGCCGACCATGGCGAACGGCCCGGAGCCGTACAGTTGCAACAGCCCCACCGAGGACACCACCGGCGGTACGGCGAAGGGCAGCAGGATCAGGATGTTCATCAGCGCGTCCAGGCGTGGGAAGTGGTAGTGGACCACGAACAGCAGCGGCAGGATCAGTACCACCGACAGCAGCAGCGCGCCGACGCAGACGATCAGCGACTGGCCGAACGCGCTGAGAAAGCGCGGGTCGCTCCACAGTTGCAGGTACCACTTGAAGGTGAAACCGCTGGGCAGCACGGTTGCCGACCAACTGCTGGCGATCGAGTAGACGAAGGTCCCGAGCAGCGGCAGCAGCAGGATCAGGAACAGCAGGTAGACCACCACGCGGTGGTAGAGGCTGGCGGAGCCGGGTTCAACGCGCGACATGGTGGCTCCTTTTCAACAGCCATTGATGGATGACGGTGACGAAAGTCATCAGGCCGACCAGGATCACCGCCAGGGCGCTGGCCATGTTCGGGTCGAGGCTGATGTCGCCGGAGACCATCGCGGCGATCCGGATCGGCAGCACGTTGAAGTTACCGGTCGTCAGGGCGTACACCGTGGCGTAGGCGCCGAGGGCGTTGGCCAGCAGGATCACGAAGGTACCCAGCAGGGCCGGGGTCAGCACCGGCAGGCCGATATGCCGCCAGAACTGCCAGCCGCTGGCACCGAGCAGCGCGGCGGACTCGCGCCAGTCTTCGCGCAGGGCGTCGAAGGCCGGGTAGAGCAGCAGCACCCCCAGGGGAATCTGGAAGTAGGTGTAGAGAATGATCAGCCCGGTCTTGGAGTACAGGTTGAAGTCCTGGATGATCCCGGCCTGTTTCAGCAGGAGGGTGATGGTGCCGTTGAAGCCCAGCAGGATGATGAACGCGAACGCCAGTGGCACGCCGGAGAAGTTGCTGGTCATGTTGGCGAAGGCGTTGACGAAGTCGCGCAGGCGCGAGTCCACCCGGCGCAGCGAATAGGCGCCGAGCAGGGCGATCAGCATGCCGAACACGCTCGACCAGAAACTGATCTCCAGGCTGTACTGGATCGCCTGCAGGTAGAACTTCGAAGCGAAGATCCTGCTGAAGTTGGCCAGGCCCCAGCCGTTTTCTTCCGACTGCAGGCTGCTGATCATCACCCAGATCAGCGGGGCGATTTCGAACACGATGAAGAACAGGGCGAAAGGTGCCAGGCAGAGCAGGGCGAGCCCTTTGCCACGGGTGATTGAATTCACTTCAACAGCTCCCGGCATACAGGTTTGTCGTGGGGAACGCCCAGCAGCTCGCAGATCGTGCCGCACAGCTCGGTCTGCCGGGGGGCGGCATCGGGATTGAAACTGAAGGCGTCGCCGAGGACGAACAGCGGCACTTCCCGCTCCTCGGCCAGCAGGCCGTTGTGCGAGCGGTCGTTGTTCATGCCGTGGTCGGCGGTCACCAGCACCTGATAGCCGGCGTCGAGCCAGCCTCGCAGGTAGTCGGCCAGGATGATGTCGGCCGAGCGCGCGCTGTTGCGATACTGGGCGCTGTCCAGGCCGTGCTTGTGGCCGGCGTCGTCGATGTTCATGGGGTGCACCAGCAGGAAGTTCGGCGCGTGTTGCAGGCGCAGGCTTTCGGCGTCGGCGAACAGATGGGAGTCGGGATAGTGATCCATCCAGTAGAAATGTCCGTGCTGGATCGGCAGGCTTTCATTGTGGGTGTGGCGATCGCGGGCGGCGATGAAGGGCGAGCGGTTGTACAGCTCGCTGACCCAGTGATAGGCCGCCGCGGCGGTGCGCAGGCCGGCGTCGCGGGCGTAGTGGAACACGCTGCGCTGGTTGGACAGGCGGGTGACGTGGTTGTGCACGATGCCGCTGCGGATCGGTGCGACACCGGTCAGAATGCATTCGTAGAGCGGTCGCGAGAGCGAGGGCAACTCGCATTCCAGTTTGTACAGCGCTGCGCGTCCTGCGCCTGCATAAGCCTGGAGATGGCCCATGGCGTGACGGGCGACCTCGTGGTTCAGGCCATCGAGCACGACCAGGATGACGTTGTGCTGCATAAGCCGGGCCTCTGTTTCAAGAAATCTGCAAACTGGTAGGAGCGTGCGGTGCGGCGATCCGACTTGCCCGCGAAGGGGGCCTTGAGGCCGATAAACGCTTCGCGGACAAGCCCTGCTCCTACACAGTTCAGTGATGCTTGCTCGACAGTCAGCGGTCGAGCCTCACTGCATGTTGATGATGACTTCTTCCTGCCACTTCTGCGGCAATGCCTTGGAAGTCTTCTCCCAGGCGTCGGCATCCTTGATCGGGGTGACGTGCTTGTACTGCTCGTTAGGCAGCAGCTTGGCCTTCACGTCTTCCGGCAGGGTCAGGTGCTCGGCGCGGATCGGCCGGGCGTTGCCGCGGGCCAGGTTGGTCTGGCCGGCATCGCTGAAGATGTATTCACGTGTCAGCTTGGCGGCGTTCGGGTGCTTGGCGTACTTGTTGATGATGGTGGTATAGCCGGAAATCACCGAACCATCGGACGGGATCAGTACGATGTAGTCATCGGGATTGGCCATCTTGGCCTTGTAGCTCAGGCCATTGAAGTCCCAGACCACGCCGACTTCGACTTCGCCCTTTTCCATGGTCGCGATGGTCGGGTTGGCGAGCGACAGACGACCCTGCTTGGCGATCTCGGCGAACATCAACAGCGCCGGCTGGAGGTTCTTCTCGTCGCCGCCGTTGGCCAGTGCCGCGGCGAGCACGCCGTTGGCGGCCTGGGCCGCGGTGCTCACGTCACCGATGGAGACCTTGTACTTGCCGGTCTTCAGGTCGGCCCAGCTCTTGGGGACCTCTGAACCGTGCAGCAGCTTTTTGTTGACGATGAAGGCGATGGTGCCGGTGTAGGCCAGCGCCCAGTTGCCGTCCTTGTCCTTGGCCCAGGCCGGAACCTGCTCCCAGGTGCTCGGTTTGTACGGCTGGGTCACGCCCTGCTTGGTCGCGATCGGGCCGAAGGCCGCGCCGACGTCGCCGATATCGGCGCTGGCGTTGTCTTTCTCGGCGGCGAACTTGGCGATTTCCTGGGCCGAGCTCATGTCGGTATCGATGTGCTGGAGGCCGTACTTGTCCTTCAGGTCTTTCCAGGTACCGGCCCAGTTGGCCCAGTCATCGGGCATACCGACGCTGTTGACCGCGCCTTCTTTCTTGGCGGCGGCCTCCAGGGCCTGCAAGTCGGTATCGGCGGCCATGGCGCTGGTGCACAGGGCGATGGTCGAGCCTAACAGTGATGCCAGGAAAAGCTGTTTCATCCGAAGCTCCTTTGGGCGTTTTTCAACGCAAAGATCTTGATCGACAGTTTTTATATGCGTAGTGCGGCGGTTGGACGTTTGGTCTAGGTCAGCAATACCTGAGCCAATTTAAGCCTGCTGGATGACACTTTGATGTCGGCATCACTCCTGCAAGGTTTTTTCCCGGTGGCGCCCATGACCGCCGAATTAAGCGTAGACCATTTGTAACTTGCTGATATTCAAGTTTTTTATTGTCATGGGGTGGCCGTTCCAGTGCATCGTTTCGTCGCTTTGTCACATATCAGTCATGTGCATTGCCTAGGCTGGATGCTGCAACCGGAGACCGTGGTGCTGCACGGTTTTGCCCTGAAATAGTGCTGGACTAGTCCAGATAGGTAACGTTGATGCGCGAAGAGGCACCCAAGGCAGTGACAGCTATCGGTCTGGCACTGCATGAGCAGATCGAACATGGGCTGCTGCCTGGCGGCAGCAAACTGCCGGCCGAGCGCAAGCTCAGTGAACTGTTCAACACCACCCGGATCACGGTGCGGGAAGCGCTGCTGCAACTGGAAGCCCAGGGGCTGATCTACCGCGAGGAGCGTCGGGGCTGGTTCGTTTCGCCGCCGCGGCTGGCCTACAACCTGATGCAGCGCAGTCACTTCCACGCGATGGTCAGCGCCCAGGGGCGGGTGCCTTCCACCCAGGTGCTGTCGGCGCGGCTGCAGCCGGCTTCGGCAGCGGTATGCGAGTGGTTGCAGTTGCCGGCGTTGTCGAGCGTGATTCAGATCTGCCGGGTGCGACGGATTGATGAGCGGCAGGTGTTGTACGTCGAGCACTACCTCAACCCGCAATACGTCCCGGGGATTCTCGGATTCGACCTGAACCAGTCGATCACCGAACTGTATGCCCGGCACTATGACCTGCATTACGGGCGGGTGCGTTTCGAGATCGTGCCGACCTCATTGCCGCTGGAGGCTGCCGCGGCCTTGCGGGTATCGTCCGGCAGCCCCGGGTTGCGGATTGCCCGGGTCAACTATGATCAGCACCAGCGGTTGATCGACTGCGACCTGGAGTTCTGGCGGCACGATGCGATCCACGTTGGCGTGGATGTGGTTTAGCCGCCGATGACGAATGGGCTGTCGTGGCAAGCGGGCTTTTGTGAGAAACGAGCTGTTGTGGCAGACGAGCTGTTGTGGCGAGCGGGCTTGCCCGCGTTGGGGGCAAAGCCCCCCAAATCAGCCTACCCGGTACATCAGGTCGATTGGCGCGTCAGGTTTTGCGACTGCTGTGCAGCCGAGCGCGGGCAAGCCCGCTCGCCACAAAAGCCCGCAAGCCATAACAGTCTGCGCGCCCTGCAGGCAGGCTTGGCATTATCTGGCTATTCCTTCTGTTCGCCACCACCGGCCGTCACCACCTGTACGCTCAGGCGCGGGGTGGCCAGGTCCAGACCGGATTCGTCCATGGTCCGTTTCAGCGCCAGGTTGAACGCCCGCGACACTTCCCACTGCTTGATCGGCGCGGTCTTGAAGCGCGCCCGCAGAACCGCGCTGCCGGACTCGAAGCTCTCCACGCCCTGGATTTCCAGCGGTGACCAGATGTTGCGCCGCTGCAACGGATCGGTGCGCATCTTCTGGCCGACGTCGCGCATCAGCTTGATCGCGTCGTCGATCGCCATGTTGTAGGGGATCGCCACCCGGAAGATCGCGTAGCCGAACTCCCGCGAGTAGTTCTTGATGCTCTTGATCTCGCTGAACGGGATGGTGTGGACGATGCCGTCGATATCGCGCAGCCGCACGGTGCGGATGGTCAGGCCCTCGACGGTGCCGAGGTGGCCGCCAACGTCCACGTAGTCGTCGATGGCCAGGGAGTCCTCGATGATGATGAACAGCCCGGTGATCAGGTCCGCCACCAGCGACTGGGCACCGAAGCCGATGGCCAGGCCGATCACGCCGGCACCGGCCAGCAGGGGCGTGACGTTCATGCCCATGTTCGCCAGGGCGACGATCAGCGCGATGATGAAGATCGCCACGAACAGCACGTTGCGGATCAGCGGCATCATGGTCTGCGCCCGGGCGTTGGCCAGGCCCTTGCGCGAACGGGTGAGGGCGTGGTGCACGGCGGTGTCGGCGAGAATCCACACCAGCCAGGCGAAGATCAGCGTGCCTCCAAGGCCGAACAGCCGGACGCTGACCTCGCGGCCTTCGCCTTCGGTGAAGCGGATCAGCGACATGCCCCAGACCCGCAGGCCGAGTTCGATGAAGAACAGCCAGACCGCCAGATGCACCAGGGTGTAGCAGAAACTCTTCAGGCGTTCGGAGTACAGCGTATGGCGTCGGTGTCCGCGCTGGGGCTTGAGGGCATGACGGCGGACCAGACCGTTGATCACCATGCACAGCACCACCAGCACGGTGCAGATCAGCGACTGACGCAGGGCGGTGCTGGTATCGCCGGCGGAGAAGAAGGTCGCGAACAGCGAGATCGCCACCAGGATCAGCGCCGGGACGAACCAGAAGCTGCCGAGGATATCGATGGTGTCGCTCAGGGCTCGGCGGGTCAGCCGGCGGGACAGCGGCTGGTTGCGGATCAGGTGGGCGATGGGGCGGCGGAAGCGCAGGATGAACAGTCCGGTGGACAGCGCAGCCATGACGTTGACGAAGGTCGCGGCGGTATGGGCCAGGTGGCTGCCGAGGCTGGCGATCAGGCGCGGGTCGCTCAGGGCTTCGCCGAACGCGGCGAAGCTGCCGATCAGCCACAGCGGCCGGAAGGCCCGGCGCCGCAGGATGTGCAGGGCCTGATGGCGGTGCGGGCCGTCGAGCAGGGAGAAGGCGATCACACAGATCGCCGAGAAACAGGTGCCGACCACCAGCGCATAGGCCAGCGCCATCGCCAGGTCCTTGCCCAGTGAAGAAGGCAGGGCGTAAGTCAGGTAGACGGTGATCAGCAAGGCGATCATCCATGGCCCGAGCTTGCGCAGGGCAAAGCGCAGCAGGTCGACGGTGCGCGGATGCTGGGGCAGTTCCTCGGTGAGACCGAAGCGCAGGCGCACCCGGTGGCCGAGCCAGATCATCGCCCAGGCGAGGCAGCTCCAGAGCAGCAGGATCAGGGCAAAGGCGAAGATGATCGGCAGCCATTCGCTGGCCGGGAGCATCAGCGCCATCATCTCCTGCCTGGCCTGGTCGAATTCCAGCGACCAGCGATTGAGCGGGCTGTCATTGCCGGTGAACTGTTTCTCGAAATCGGCCAGAGTGCTGCCGATCAGTCCCAGTACCCCCACCTCGGCGGCCGGTTGGGCCTTTTTCGTGCTGTCCCGCAGCTTCTTCAGGTCGCTCAGCAGCTTGCTGCGCTGCTGGTCGTTCTCCAGGTTCTTGATGACTTCGTCGAGCGACTGGGCGAGGGGTTCAGTGGATTGCGGCTGGGTTTTCTCGTTATTGCCCAACAGGCTGGGCAGGCCGACGGCCTGGGCGGGGGCCAGGGGCAGCAGCGTCAGCAGGCAAATGAGCAGATAGCTGGGCAGGGCAAAAAGACGGGCGAACACTAGGCAGTCAACCATATGCGGAATGCGGATCGACCGAGTGTACGCCAGCCTCGGGCGGCGCGCATTTATTCAGCCAGTTTGGCGAGGATCTTGTAGACCACCGTCGCGAGGATCAACAGCATGCCGAGCCACATCAGCAGCGGACCTGCGCGGTTTTCCCGGAAGTTGAAGCCCAAGGCCAGCAGCAACATGCCTCCCAGGATCGGGATGAGCATCGAGTGGAACTCGAATGATGTGATCATGACGACGGCCTTGTCGAAGGGATGTACCTTCAGTCTAGGTCGCTTTGTTGGGGATGCGTTGATGTGTATCAGGAGTGATCAGACCGGATGATGGAGTCTGATGAAGAGGGGGTAGATCGCTGATCGTTCCCACGCTTTGCGTGGGAACGTCTCTCTGGACGCTCGGTGTCCGCTCTTGTGACGCAGAGCGTCACCGGCTGCGTTCCCACGCGGAGCGTGGGAACGATCACTAGTCCGGCTCGGGGGGGGCCTTCGGATTCAGGGCAGTTCGTGGCTGGCGTAGAACGCGCTCAGCACCTTCACCAGGTGCGCCAGGTCATGGCTGCCCGCCAGTTCGCGGATCGAGTGCATGGCGAAGGTCGGCAGGCCGATGTCCACGGTGCGCACGCCCAGGTGGCTGGCGGTGATCGGGCCGATGGTCGAGCCACAGCCCATGTCGCTACGCACCACGAAGCTCTGCACCGGGACTTCCTCGGCCATGCACAGGTGGCGGAAGAAACCGGCGGTTTCGCTGTTGGTGGCGTAGCGCTGGTTGTTGTTGACCTTGATTACCGGACCGGCGTTGAGTTTCGGGCCGTGATTGGCGTCGTGTTTCTCGGCGTAGTTGGGGTGCACGCCATGGGCGTTGTCCGCCGAGACCAGCAGCGACCTCTGGATCGTGCGCACGTAGTCCTCGCCGTCCGGCAGCAGGCGGCGCAGGGTCTGTTCGAGCATCGGGCCATCGGCGCCGCAGGCGGAGCAGGAACCGACCTCTTCATGGTCGTTGGCGACCAGGACGCAGGTCTCCTCGCTGTCGGCATTGAGCAGCGCTTGCAGGCCGGCGTAGCAGGACAGCAGGTTGTCCAGGCGGGCACCGGCGATGAAGTCGCCGTTGAGGCCGATCACGGCCGCGCTCTGGGTGTCGTAGAAGCTCAGCTCGTAATCGAGCACCACATCGGCGCTGAGGCCGTGTTCGCGGGCCAGTTGGTCTGTGAGCACGGCGCGGAAATCGACGCGCTCGTCGCCGGCGAACTGGGCCAGAATCGGGGGCAGCTCGTTCTGCGGGTTGATTGCCCAGCCCTGGTTGGCTTCTCGGTTGAGGTGAATGGCCAGGTTGGGAATGGTTGCGATAGGCGCCTTGAAGTCGATCAGTTGGCTTTCGACCTTGCCGTCACGGCGGAAGGTGACGCGGCCGGCCAGCGACAGGTCGCGGTCGAACCACGGGGCGAGCAGGGCGCCGCCGTAGACTTCGACGCCCAGTTGCCAGAAGCCCTGGCGCTGCAGTTCGGGCTGTGGCTTGACCCGCAGGCACGGGCTGTCGGTATGGGCGCCGACCATGCGGATACCGGCCAGCAGCGGCGAGGCGCGGCCGAGCTTGATGGCGATGATGGAAGAGTCGTTGCGGGTGACGTAGTAGCGACCGTTGGCCTCGGTGTGCCAGGTCTCACGTTCGTCGAGACGCTGATAACCCGCCGCCTCCAGGCGCTGGACCAGGCTGGCGGTGGCATGAAAGGGGGTGGGGGAGGCCTTGAGGAAGTCGATCAGGCCTTGGTTCAACTCTTCGCGCATAAGTGGCTCCAGACAGCAGTGGCGGGAGTTTACCGTATCTTGTAGGCGCCGGCTTGCCTGCGGTGAGGGCGAGGGCCAGGCAAGAAGGCTTGCTGGTGGCGAGGGGGCTTGCCCCCGCTGGGCTGCAAGGCAGCCCCAAAACAGGCGACCGTGTTGTGTCTGGGGACGAGTCAGCCGGGTTGCGACTGCTTCGCAGTCGCCGGCAAGCCGGGCTCCTACAGGACGTTTGTGGCGAGGGGGCTTGCCCCCGCTGGGCTGCAAGGCAGCCCCAAAACAGACGACCGTGTTGTGTCTGGGGGACGAGTCGGCCGGGTTGCGACTGCTTCGCAGTCGAGCGGGGGCGAGCCCCCTCGCCACACAGTCTGCGTATGTCGTTCAGAACGGCGCCGGGCACTCGAAGCGCAGGCGCTCGCCGCTCTGCGGATGGGTGAAGCTCAGCATGCTGGCGTGCAGGCACAGCCGCGGCCAGGCCGCCAGGGCCTGCGGATGGGCATAGAGCCCGTCGCCCAGCAGCGGATGACCGATGGACAACATGTGCACCCGCAGTTGATGCGAGCGTCCGGTGATCGGCGTCAGTTCTACCCGACACCAGTCGGCGTGGCGTTCGAGCACCCTCCAGAAGGTCAGGGCATGCTTGCCGAACTCGTGGTCGACCACGTGCCGCGGTTTGGTCGGCGGGTCGTAGCGCAGCGGCAGGTCGATGCTGCCGCTGTCCAGTTCCGGCTGGCCCCAGCACAACGCGGTGTAGGCCTTCTCGGTTTCCCGGTCATGGAACTGGCGTGACAGTTCGCGATGGGTATCGGGGTCGCGGGCCAGCAGGATGATGCCCGAGGTTTCCCAGTCCAGCCGGTGGACGATCAGGGCTTCGGGGTAGCCGTTTTCCTGCAGGCGGGTGATCAGGCAGTCCTTGTTGTCATCGGCCCGGCCCGGGACGGAGAGCAGCAGGGTCGGCTTGTCCACCACCAGCACGGCGGCGTCCTGATGGATGATGCGGATATTCGACAGCGGCATTAAAACGGTCTCGTAACAAACGCCAACGGCGGCCCGATGGTGCTCACACTTGCGCTCTTGTGGTAGCCGGCTTGCTGGCGACAGGGCCAACGCGGTTCATCAGATAAACCGCGTCGAGACGATCGCCAGCAAGCCGGCTCCTACAACTGCGTTGCGTGTGAACATCACCGGGCCGCCGTGGCTCCGGCCGGATCGATCAGCGATCAGGCAAGGTGATATTGAGTTCCAGGATCGAGCAACTGCCCTGGTTCTCCAGGGCGACGTGCACGTCATCGGACCCGATATTGACGTACTTGCGGATCACTTCCACCAGTTCCTGCTGCAGGGCGGGCAAGTAGTCCGGGGTGCTGCGTTGGCCGCGTTCGTGCGCCACAATGATCTGCAGACGCTCTTTCGCGACCGACGCGGTGCTTACTTTTTTGCTGGCACGAAAGAAGTCAAAAAGGTTCATTGCTTAGTTGCCTCCAAACAGGCGCTCGAAGAATCCCTTCTTCTGTGCATCGAGGAAACGATGCTCGACGGTCTTGCCCAGCAGGCGGTCGACCGCATCGCTGTAGGCCTGGCCAGCATCGCTCTGGTCGTCGAGGATGACCGGTACGCCCTGGTTGGATGCCTTGAGCACCGCCTGGGATTCCGGGATCACGCCCAGCAGGGTCACGGCCAGGATTTCCTTGACGTCCTCGACGCCAAGCATTTCTCCCTTGCTCACCCGCTCCGGGTTGTAGCGGGTCAGCAGCAGGTGTTCCTTGATCGGCTCGCCGCCCTGTTCGGCACGGCGCGACTTGCTGGCCAGCAGGCCGAGCATGCGGTCGGAGTCACGGACCGAGGAGACTTCCGGGTTGGTCACGACGATCGCCTCGTCGGCGAAGTACATCGCCAGGTGCGCGCCGGTCTCGATGCCGGCCGGGGAGTCGCAGACCACGAACTCGAAGCTTTCCTTGAGCTCCATCAGGACCTTTTCCACGCCTTCCTTGGTCAGCGCGTCCTTGTCACGGGTCTGGCTGGCCGCCAGCACGTACAGGTTTTCCAGGCGCTTGTCCTTGATCAGGGCCTGCTGCAGGTTGGCTTCGCCGTTCACGACGTTGACGAAGTCGTACACCACGCGGCGCTCGCAGCCCATGATCAGGTCGAGGTTACGCAGGCCGACGTCGAAGTCGACGATCACTGTCTTGTGGCCGCGCAGCGCGAGGCCGGTACCGATGGCGGCGCTGGTGGTGGTCTTACCCACACCACCCTTGCCGGATGTAACCACGAGAATCTTGGCCAAGGTGTTTCACCCCTAAGGAAAAAGGACTCTTTCTAGCCCTGAAGAACGTCGCTGAAAAACAACTGTAGTCATACGGCTTCGGCCTGGAAGCGACGAAATGTTCAAAGTACCGGCGGTAATTTTTACATTTCGTGTTTTCCTAAGCCCTTTGAGCCATTTTCGCTACGAAGAAGGCGACATTTCGGAAATGGCGGCAAGTATCCGTTAAAGACGGATGATGTTCAACACATCGCCGGACAAGCTGATCTGAACGCCCGAACCCCATAGCGGATCGCGGCGCAGATCCTCGGAAACCTTGTAGTGACCGGCAATCGACACCAGTTCGGCACTCAATTGCTGACAGAAAATCCGCGCCTTGGTGTCGCCCTTGACGCCGGCCATGGCACGACCACGCATCGGTCCGTAAACATGGATGTTGCCATCGGCCATAAGTTCCGCGCCGGGGCTGACGGAAGAGACGACAACGAGGTCGCCGCCCTTGGCGTAGACCTGCTGGCCGCCGCGCACCGGGGTGGTGATGATCCGGGTCGGCTGGACCGTCGGCTCCGGTGGTTTTTCCGGGACTTTCTTCACTTCGCCTTCGGTCGGATCGACCGGCCGCTCGCGGGCACCGGACGGCGGCAGCACGGGCAGGTCGATGGCGATCGCGGCGGCGATGTCTTCGATACGGTTGGCACGGATCGCCAGGGTTCGCAGGCCGTGCTGGCGGCAGACGCGCATCAGTCCGGGCAGGTCGATGGCGCCCTGGTCGGCGGGCAGTTTGTCCAGGGCCAGCACCAGCGGGGTATTGCTGAAAAAGTTCGGGGCCTGGACGACCTTGGCCGCCAGTTGGCGGTCGAGGGCCTCGAGGTTGTTCTGCGCCAGTTCCAGCACCGTGATGGCGAGCATGCTGCCCTTCAGCTGGAACACGGGATCCTGGTCTAGCGGTTCGGTTTGGCTCATGGTCGGCATAACGTGGCTTGTCGCTGAAAGTGCCGAGACTTATAACGAGAACGCCCGCGCCCCGCAAGCCGCGCCGAACCGTTGTAGAATGCGCGACCCTGTGTCTGTCCGGAATCGTTAATGGATCGTCCGCGTTTTCAAGCTGCTTTTCTTCACCCCCGTTATTGGCTGCTGTGGCTGGGGTTGGGGCTGCTCTGGCTGATCGTCCAGTTGCCCTACCGTGCCCTGCTGCGTATCGGCCGTGCGCTGGGGCTGGCCATGTATCGGGTGGCCGGCGAGCGTCGGCGCATTGCCGCGCGCAACCTGGAGCTGTGCTTTCCGGAAAAGTCCGCCGCCGAGCGTACCTGCCTGCTCAAGGAAAATTTCGCCTCCACCGGCATCGCCTTCTTTGAAATGGCCATGAGCTGGTGGTGGGCCAAGCCGCGCCTCGCGCGCCTGGCTCATGTCGAAGGCCTCGAGCATCTGCGGCAGGCCCAGCGCGAAGGCAAGGGCGTGATCCTCATGGCGCTGCATTTCACCACCCTGGAAATCGGTGCGGCCCTGCTCGGCCAACAGCACACCATCGATGGCATGTATCGCGAGCACGGCAATGCGCTGTTCGACTTCATCCAGCGCCGTGGGCGCGAGCGACACAACCTCGATTCCCTGGCGGTGGAGCGCGACGACGTGCGCGGCATGCTCAAGCTGCTGCGTTCCGGCCGGGCGATCTGGTATGCCCCTGACCAGGACTATGGGATCAAGCAGAGTATTTTCGTGCCGTTGTTCGGCATCCAGGCCGCTACCGTCACCGCCACCACCAAGTTCGCCCGCCTGGGCAAGGCGCTGGTGGTGCCGTTCACCCAGGAGCGTCTGGCTGACGGCAGTGGCTATCGGCTGGTGATTCATCCGCCGCTGACGGACTTCCCGGCTGAATCCGAGGAAGCCGACTGCCTGCGGATCAACCGCTGGGTCGAGGTTTCGCTGCGCGCCTGCCCCGAGCAATACCTGTGGACTCATCGACGGTTCAAGAGCCGACCGGCGGGAGAACCACGACTCTACGACAAAAAACGACGATAAAACGCGGCAGCCCCTTGCTGTCGGGGAAGGGCCTGGTGTAATCAGATAGCCAGCTGACTGATGGAGTTGTCACGATGAGCCCAGCGGAACCGGTTACCGGCCTGATACTTTCAGGCGGGGGCGCACGAGCGGCGTACCAGGTAGGCGTGCTGGCGGCGATTGCCGAACTGCTGCCGCCGGGGGCGAGCAATCCGTTTCCGGTGATCGTCGGCACTTCGGCTGGCGCGATCAACGCCGTCAGCCTCGCCAGCGGGGCGATGAACTTCACCGCGGCCGTCGAGCGCCTCAGCGCGTTCTGGCGGAATTTTCGCAGCCATCGGGTGTTGCGCAGCGATTGGCCCGGGGTGATTCACCAAGCCGCGCGATTTTTCGGTCACAGCCTGCTCGGCCTTGGCTCCCAAGTGCCGGTGGCATTGCTCAACAGTTCGCCGCTGCGCGACCTGCTCAACGAGAAGATCCACCTGCCGGGAATCGAACAGTCCATCGAGCACCAGCAATTGCGGGCGGTGGCGGTAACCGCCTTCGGCTATGAATCGGGGCAGGCGGTGACCTTCTATCAGGGCAAGGGCGCCATCGACTCCTGGCTGCGCCATCGGCGTATCGGTGTCCCGACCCAGTTGACCGTCGATCATCTGCTGGCCAGTTCGGCCATTCCTCTGCTGTTCGCTCCGGTCAAGCTGGACCACGAGTACTTCGGCGATGGCGCGGTGCGCCAGTCGGCACCCATCAGCCCGGCGTTGCACCTGGGGGCGAGTCGGGTGCTGGTGGTGGGGGTCAGCGGCAACTCGCGGGGGCTCGATCCGCGGGCGGTTGTCGAACGGACCTTCACCGGCCAGCAGCCGAGCCTGGCACAGATCAGTGGGCACATGCTCAACAGTACCTTCATCGACAGCCTGGAAAGCGACATCGAGCTGTTGCAGCGCTTGAACCAGTTCAGCCGCATGCTGCCACCGCATCAGCCACGGAGCCTGGGGCTGGCGCCGGTGGATGTGCTGGTGATCGCGCCCAGCCGGCCGCTTGACGAGATTGCCGCACGGCATCGACACGAGTTGCCGCCGGCGTTGCGGACATTTCTACGGGGGCCGGGGGCGACCCGGACCAGCGGTGCAAGCGTGCTCAGCTATCTGCTGTTCGAGGCGAGCTATTGCAGCGAACTGATCGAGTTGGGGCGTCGCGATGCCTTGGCCAAGCGCGATGAACTGTGCCGCTTTCTCGGGTTGCCCCAGGCGATGATGTTGCAGGCGGCGTCGGCCAGTTGATCCGGCTGCCTCGGGTCTGCTGTCTGTGGGAGTGGGCTCGCCCGCGAATGAGCCCTTGAGCCTTGCGGTGTCGATTCGACCGCATTCGCCGCCGGCAAGCCGGCTTCCCCAGCCGTTGTGCTGCTCCGGGAATGGGCGGCGCCTCTGCTCCTATAGGTGCAACAGTCTGGCCGCCAGATAGCGGGCCACCGCTTCCTCGGTGCAGGCGCCGATGGTTTCGTGCTGGGGTAGAGCCTTTGTCACTTTGTGGTGGGCGGTGCCCATGACCAGGCCCTTGCCGGCGACGGTGAGCATTTCCACATCGTTCATGCCGTCGCCGAAGGCGATGCACTGGCTCAGCGGGATATCCAGGAATTCGGCGAGCCGTTTCAGCGCATTGCCCTTGGACACCGCGCTGGCCATGAACTCCAGACAGAAGGGTGACGAGAAGGTGCTGTGCACGGTGCTGCCGAGCAGGGCCTTGAGCCTTGAGTCGAGTGCCACCAGGGCCTCGTGGTCACGTTCCGGGTGGATGAAGAAGAGCTTCTCGACACCCTGCACGGGAAAATCCCGGGCATCCAGCAGGGTGGGTGGGAACTCATCCTGCAGGGTGAAGGTATCCAGCAGTGCGCGATCGGCGTTGGTGATCCAGCGTGAGTCACAGTAGGCGTTGATCATCAGTCCCGCAGTTTCCCGCGTGGCGTCGAGCAGGCCGCGGACCGCATCTTCGTCCAGGAACTCGCAGGCGACCAGGTTCCCGCAGGCGCTGGTGATGCAGGCACCGTTGGAGGTGATCAGGTGCACCGGCAGCGGGTAGTCATGCAGGATCGCCTCGACCTCAGCTCGGCTGCGGCCGGTGGCGATCGCCACGTGCCGGCCGGACTCGACCAGTCGGTCGAGGACCGAGCGGGAATACTCGCCGATGCGGTCGTCCGCAAGCAGCAAGGTCCCGTCGAGGTCGGAAACGATCAGGTTGTACAGGTTGTCGTGGGAGCCGGATTCATCCGCGAACAGTTTCACAGGTTTTCCCGATAGCCTTGCGTGTTATTCGGCGATCTGCAGCTTGCGCGCCTCGGTATAGACGTAGCGTACCTTCTCGTACTCGAACGGCGAGTTCAACTGGCCGTAGCGGAAGCTGGTGGTATAGCGTTTGTCGATGGCGCGCAGGGCGTAGATCTCCGGATGGTTCTCGCTGGTTTCGGAGACGTTGAGGAAGTTGATCTGCGATTCCGCCGCGAAATCGAACACCAGGCCACCGGTGTCACGCAGGTTCGACGGGCCGAAGAACGGCAGTACCAGGTAGGCACCGCCCGGCACTCCATAGAAGCCCAGTGTCTGGCCGAAGTCCTCGGTCTGGCGCGGCAGGCCCATCTTGGTTGCCGGGTCCCACAGGCCGGCGATGCCGATGGTGGTGTTGAGCAGCAGCCGCCCGGTGGTCTCCAGCGAGCGCTTGCCCTTGAGCTGGAGCAGGCTGTTGAGCAGGTTGGGCACGTCTCCCAGGTTGCTGAAGAAGTTGCTCACGCCACTGCGCACGAAGCCCGGGGTGATGTAGCGGTAGCCGTCGACCACCGGCAGGAACACCCACTGGTCGAAGCGGTAGTTGAAGTGATAGACGCGACGGTTCCACGACTCCAGGGGGTCGTAGACGTTCAGTGCGTTAAGGGTCGAACGTTCGAATTCACGCTGGTCCAGACCCGGGTTGAACTTGAGTTTCTTCAGCGGCTCGGTGAAACCGTCCGCATCGGGTACGACCGGGTCATGGGCCTTGCTGTTGTCGGCCTGGGCGTAGCCGGCGCAGAGCAGGGCGGCGATAAGCATCAGATGTTTAGCCACGGAAGAACTCCAGCATGGCGTCGGCGTTGACGCGGTAATTGAGGTTGCCGCAGTGGCCGCCATGGGGGTAGACGGTCAGGCGATTGCCGAAGGTGCTGCGCAGGAAACCCAGGTCTCCGGGGCCGAGGATGACGTCGTCGGCGTTGTGCATCACGGCGATTTTCGGGCTGTCGTGCAGGTAGTCCTTGAGGGCGTAGAGGCTCACCTGGTCGATCAGTTGCAGCAGGCTGCCACCGTCGGTGCGGGCACGCCACATCGGAATCACCTGGTCGGTCAGGTAGCAGTCGAAGTCGCATTGCAGGGCCCGCTTGAGCATTGGGGTCAGGCTGGTGCCCTCGGTGATCGGGTATTTGGGGGGCGTGATCAGGCCGCGGCGGTTGATCAGGTCGGAGGTAAAGGCGATATCCGCCGCCGAGAAGCGGAAGGAGGTACCGATCAGCATCGCCATCTGCTCATTGGTCAGGTGCTGCCTGGACTGCTGGAAGTCGTAGAGCAGGGCGTCGTTGAGGTCGATGTAGCCCTTCTGCTGGAAGTAGCGGGTCAGCTTGGCCAGTACCAGTTCATAGAAGGTGGTGCTGTTGTTGATGCCCTTGACCTCGGTCTGCACCAGCTTGTCGAGGTTGGTGATGGAGGTATAGAGGTTGACCGGCGGATTGAGCAGCAGCACCTTCTTGAAGTTGAAGCTGCGGCGGGTTTCATCCAGCTTGCTGATGAAGGCTGCATCCAGGGCGCCCAGGCTGTAGCCGCTGAGGTAGTAGTCGGTGACCGGCAGTTTCGGGTTCTGGGCGCGCACGGCTTGCATCACCCGATACATGTCCTCGGCATCTTCCTGGGTGATGCCCGGGGTGGCGAAGCGCGAGGCGGCGCTCATGAAGTCGAAGCTGGTCGGCGACGACAACTGCACCACGTGGTAGCCGGCCTTGTAGTAGAGCTTCTTCAGGTATTCGTTGAGGCTGCTGTCATAACGCGCTCCGGTGCCGGCGATCAGGAATATCAGCGGTGCGGCGTGATCCTGGCGGGCGACACGGTACGTGAGCTTCTTCACCGCCCAGAAGTTGTCCGGCAGGATGAACTCGCGTTCCGGGCGCAGTTGCACGCTGTAGTCCGACTGGTCGATGTCATCATCATCGGGCAGTTGCGGGCGCAGATCCGGCGGAGTGGTGGCGATGGTCGCTTCGAACGGGTTGGTCAACGGGTAGCCATAGCTGGCGGCGTCGACATCGACCGCCAGCGCGGACGCACTCAGAATGAGACCGCCGACAAAAGTGGCGAGACGCAGGGAACGGAGCATGACTACATCCTTTAAAAGGCGATGCTGAATGGGAGTCGCAGGCTATGACCACTGGGGTACTGCCGAAGTGCCATGTCCGCTGACGAAAAAATGCAGTCGTGCGGCATTCATCCAGACAATAGCCTACAGACGATACACTTTGCCGTAGTTTGCTGACCAGTTAACCCTTGTTAAAGCTTGCAAGCGGCGCCTTGGCGATTATGCTGGGCGCCGCTTTTTTGCCTATCGGAGTCGTTCATGTCCCGCCGTTTGCCGCTGATTCTGCTGCTTCTCGTCCTGCCCCTATGGCTGGCTGCCAGTTATGGCGTGCGTTACGGGCTGATGGAAGATGGCCGGTGGGTCGGTCTCTGTGTCGATGAGGCGCTGCGCTGGGAATGCCAGGCGCGTTCGAACCTGGGCTGGCTGATTCATTTCAAGGTGCTGGGCTGGACTGCCCTGGTGATGGCGTTGCTGGCATTCGTGCTGCCGCGGCGGCTCGGTTGGGGGCTGGCGGTGCTGGCGCTGTTGATCGGGTTTCCGGCATTGGCGCTGTACAACACCAGTCTGGCGGTGTTCGCGGTGGTGATCGCCGGCCTGCGGTTGGTGCGGGCGGCCTGAGGACCTGATGCAAAAAAACGGGTCGGGACTGTCCCCAAGGGTTGGATGGGAGGCCAACTTCTTGGGGACAGTCCAGTTTGTGGGAGCCGGCTTGCTGGCGATCCGCCGAACGCGGCCATCCAGCAACTGTATGTGGCGTTCATGAGAACGCTATCGCCAGCAAGCCGGCTCCCACAGGGGCTCAGTGGTCAATTCCCAGGTCAGCGGCGAACGCGCAGGCTGCGCCACAACGCCGCGACCAGCAGCAGGCTGACTGCCGCCCAGCCCCAGGCCTGTGGGTTCTGCAGCCCTTCGCGATAGAGCTGGGGGACGATACCGGCACCGATGATGAACGCCAGCAGGGCGATCTCTCCCCGTGGCGCGCGGACCGGGCGTAACAGGAACGCCAGCGCAGGCAACAGCAGCGCCGCGCTCGGGAAGCTGCGGTAGCGTGGGTCCAGCGCCAGCTCCAGCATCATCACCGCTCCCGCGAAACCGGCGGCGGCCAGCAGCCAGCCGGCACGATGCTCCAGCCATGCGAAGACACCGTGGCGCCAGCCCGAACGATCACCCAGGGCCAGGGCCGCGTGGGCCAGTACCAACAGGTTCAGGCCCAGCAACAGGCCGGCCCAGATCCATTCGCCGGCAAAGCGGCTGGTCACCCGTGCCAGTTCGCCCCAGGCGCCGATGGAGCAGGCAGCGAGCGCGCCCAGCAGCGGCAGGAGCAGCGCGGCGCGGGGTGTGCGTACACGCCCGCCGATCAGCAGGGTGGCGACGAACAGCATGGCACCGAATGCCAGCCATTGTGGCCAGTACGGCAGGGGGGGCACGG
>NZ_AQOH01000186.1 GCF_000364705.1 Pseudomonas fuscovaginae SE-1
GCGAGTATGCCCTTATCCTGGCGGTTGGCGTCGAACAGGCCCCAGTAGCCGCCGACCGCGCCTTCACTGCCGCGCTTCCACGGTTGGTCGAAGGCCTCGATCAGGTTGTAGCGCCAGCCGTTCTGTTCGGCCAGGTTGACGAAGCCGCGAATGAAGCGGGCTTCGTTGACCCGGCTCGGCAGGGCCGTCTCCCGCTGGCGGCCTTCGCTCGGCCAGCCGGTCTCGCCGATCAGGATGTCCTTGGGAGCGAAACGGTTGCCGAAGGTCTGGCGGATCTGCGCCACATGGTCGATGGCCGCATCGATTCCCGCCGGATCGTCTTCCCAGTACGGCAGCAGGTGGATGGTCAGGAAGTCCACCGCCGGTGCGACATCCGGATGGCTGAGCCAGAATTCCCAGACATCGGCATAGGTCACCGGCTGCTTCACATGGGCCTTGACCTTGTGGATCAGCCTGACCAGTTGTGCCGCGGTCACTTCCTTGCGCAGCAGGGTCTCGTTGCCGACGATCACGGCGGTCACCACGTCGGCGTTGGCGTTGGCCGAGGCGATCAGGGCATCGACTTCCTTCTCGGTGTCCACCGGGTTGCTGTTGACCCAGGCGCCGATCATCATTTTCAGGCCATGTTTGCGCGCCAGTGCCGGCAGCGCCTCGAGGCCGGTCATGGAGTAGGTGCGGATGCACTCGAAGCGGGTTGACAGCAGGGCCAGGTCGGCGTCCATGCGTTCCAGGCGCGGCTTGAACGGCTGGTCGAACGGCGACTGGTCCTTGTCGAACGGCGTGTAGGACGCACACTGCAGTTTGTGCGTCGGGGTCGCGGCATCCGGCAGGACCACCGGCTGGCCGAGACCATACCAGAACCCGCAGAGGGTCAGCAGGCCGAGCAGGCAGGCGAACAGATAGGGCGGTAGCGCAAAGCGGGCGTTGGCGGGCATGGTCGGGCTGTCTGGGAGCAAAGCCGCGCATATTACCCGGAAATGCTCTGGCCTTGGGCTCGTGCAGTATTTTGTCATGCAAAGTCTGCAGCGGCTGGATGAGGCGCATTCCCAACTGAGTAATTGCTGGCTTTCTGATGTCGCTTCTCGCTGCCTTGAGGTCGCTGTCGGATCAGGTTGGTCGCTGGAGTGGGTTGATGATCGGAGTATCAGTACTCCGCTGATGATCGAAGGAGTTTGGCCGTGAGGCGTGAAGGGGGCGCCGTGCACCATAACTATACGTTGATGCCGCCCGGCATCCGTCGGGCGCAGCACTTTCGGGGAAGTAACGATGAAAATGCGACGACTCTTAGGCGCAGGTGCCGCTCTGGTACTTGCCATCAGCTCCAACCTGGCCAGTGCCGAAACCAAGACCGTGACCATCGGTTACGTCGACGGCTGGTCCGATAGCGTTGCCACCACCAACGTGGCCGCCGAGGTGATCAAGCAGAAGCTGGGGTATGACGTGAAGCTGCAGGCTGTCGCCACCGGGATCATGTGGCAGGGGGTTGCCACCGGCAAGCTCGATGCCATGCTCTCTGCCTGGCTGCCGGTGACCCACGGTGAGTATTGGGCCAAGAACAAGGACAAGGTGGTCGACTACGGCCCCAACTTCAAGGACGCCAAGATCGGCCTGATTGTGCCGGAGTACGTCAAGGCCCAGTCCATCGCTGACCTCAAGACCGACGAGAGCTTCAAGAAGAAGATCGTCGGTATCGACGCCGGCTCCGGTGTGATGCTCAAGACCGAGCAGGCGATCAAGGATTATGCGCTCGATGGCTACAAGCTGCAGGCCAGCTCCGGTGCGGCGATGATTGCCGAGCTGACCCGTGCCGAAGATAAGAACGAGTCGATCGCCGTCACCGGCTGGGTACCGCACTGGATGTTCGCCAAGTGGAAGCTGCGCTTCCTCGAAGATCCGAAGGGCGTGTATGGCGCGGCAGAGACCGTCAACAGCATCGGCAGCAAGGAACTGGACAAGAAGGCGCCGGAAGTGGCCGCTTTCCTGAAAAAATTCCAGTGGGCATCGAAGGATGAAATCGGCCAGGTCATGCTGGCGATCCAGGACGGTGCCAAGCCTGAAGCCGCGGCCAAGGACTGGGTCGCCAAGCACCCGGATCGCGTAGCCGAGTGGACCAAATAACCCACCCAAGGCTCTAGCTCGCAGTACCCGAGGCCGCCCGGCGTTTTCGCCCGGCGGCCTTCGTGTTTTCGTTCGTTGAGCATTTGCTCTCGCGGCGACCGATAGTGGGCAACTGAACTAATGTCGTTCTAATACTAAGGTCGTCTGGTTTCGCTTCCAGAGCCGCCTAAAGTGAAAAATGTTTCATCTCATCTGTGCTGCGAGGATAAAAACAATGAACGACAGCATTTACCTCTCGATCCAGAACAGTCCGCGCTTCAAGGAACTGGTCAGGAAAAGGGAGCGGTTCGCCTGGATTCTCTCGGCGATCATGCTTGGCTTGTATTCGGCTTTCATTCTTCTGATTGCGTATGGACCGCAGGTTCTGGGCGCCAAGCTCAGTCCGACGTCGTCGATCACCTGGGGTATCCCGCTGGGTATCGGCCTGATCGTCTCGGCCTTCGTCCTGACCGCCATCTATGTGCGTCGCGCCAATGGCGAGTTCGACGACCTGAACAATGAAGTGCTCAAGGAGGCCCAGCAATGATCCGGCGTCTATCCGCGGCATTGGGCCTGATGGCCTTCGCACCCGCTCTCTGGGCAGCCGATGCGCTGACTGGCGAAGTGCACAAGCAGCCCCTCAATATTCCGGCGATCGTGATGTTCATCGCATTCGTCGGTGCCACCCTGTGTATCACCTACTGGGCGTCCAAGCGTAACAAGTCGGCGGCCGACTACTACGCGGCCGGTGGCAAGATCACCGGTTTCCAGAACGGCCTGGCGATCGCCGGCGACTACATGTCGGCAGCCTCGTTCCTGGGGATTTCCGCGCTGGTGTTCACCTCCGGCTACGATGGCCTGATCTACTCGATCGGTTTCCTGGTGGGCTGGCCGATCATCCTGTTCCTGATCGCCGAGCGCCTGCGCAACCTGGGCAAGTACACCTTTGCCGACGTGGCTTCCTATCGCCTCGGGCAAACCCAGATTCGCTCGCTGTCGGCCTGCGGCTCGTTGGTGGTGGTGGCGTTCTACCTGATCGCGCAGATGGTCGGTGCCGGCAAGCTGATCCAACTGCTGTTCGGCCTGGACTACCATGTGGCGGTGATCCTGGTGGGCATCCTGATGTGCCTGTACGTGCTGTTCGGCGGCATGCTGGCGACCACCTGGGTGCAGATCATCAAGGCCGTGCTGTTGCTGTCGGGCGCCTCGTTCATGGCGCTGATGGTGATGAAGCACGTCAACTTCGACTTCAACATGCTGTTCTCCGAAGCGGTCAAGGTTCACCCCAAGGGTGAGGCGATCATGAGCCCCGGTGGGCTGGTGAAAGACCCGATCTCGGCGTTCTCGCTCGGCCTGGCGCTGATGTTCGGTACTGCTGGCCTGCCGCACATCCTGATGCGCTTCTTCACCGTGAGCGACGCCAAGGAAGCGCGCAAGAGCGTGCTGTACGCCACCGGCTTCATCGGCTACTTCTACATCCTGACCTTCATCATCGGTTTTGGCGCGATCCTGCTGGTCAGCACCAACCCGGCGTTCAAGGATGCGGCAGGAGCTCTGCTGGGCGGCAACAACATGGCGGCGGTGCACCTGGCCAACGCCGTGGGGGGCAGCGTGTTCCTCGGCTTCATCTCGGCGGTGGCCTTCGCGACGATTCTCGCGGTGGTGGCCGGTCTGACCCTGGCCGGTGCCTCGGCGGTATCCCATGACCTGTACGCCAGCGTGTTCCGCAAGGGCAAGGCCAACGAGAAGGATGAGATCCGCGTTTCGAAGATCACCACCGTCGCCCTTGGCGTGCTGGCGATCGGCTTGGGCATCCTGTTCGAGAACCAGAACATCGCGTTCATGGTCGGCCTGGCGTTCTCCATTGCCGCCAGTTGCAACTTCCCGGTGCTGCTGCTTTCGATGTACTGGAAGAAACTGACCACCCGCGGGGCGATGATCGGTGGCTGGATGGGGCTGATCAGTGCGGTTGGGCTGATGATTCTTGGCCCGACCATCTGGGTGCAGATCCTGCACCATGAGAAGGCTATTTTCCCTTACGAGTACCCGGCGCTGTTCTCGATGATCATTGCCTTCATCGGGATCTGGTTCTTCTCCATCACCGACAAGTCGACCGCGGCTGAAAACGAGCGGGCGCTGTTCCTCCCGCAGTTCGTGCGTTCGCAGACCGGCCTGGGGGCGAGCGGGGCGGTTTCCCACTGAGGGGTTGTATAGGCCTCTCTATATAAGCAGTGAGCAAGCGGGTGCCCCGGTCGAAAGACCGGGGCATTTTTATTCCTGACAGGTGAGCT
>NZ_AQOH01000187.1 GCF_000364705.1 Pseudomonas fuscovaginae SE-1
CGCGGTTTCCGTATCGAACTGGGCGAAATCGACGCCCGCCTGGCCAAACACCCGGCCATCCACGAAGCGGTGGTCACCGCCCGCGAAGATGTGCCGGGCGACAAGCGCCTGGTTGCCTATTACACCCTGGCCGAGGGCCACACCTCGGTGGAAATCGACAACCTGCGCCGTCACCTGCAGGAAAAGCTGCCGGAATACATGGTCCCGGCGGCCTACGTCGCTCTGGAACAACTGCCGCTGACGCCAAACGGCAAGCTGGACCGCAAGGCCCTGCCGGCACCGGACCTCGACGCAGTGGTCCGCTGTGGCTACGAAGCCCCACAAGGCGAAACCGAAATCATCCTGGCGCGGATCTGGGGCGACTTGCTCAAGGTCGAACAGGTCGGACGCCATGATCATTTCTTTGAACTGGGTGGCCACTCGCTGCTGGCGGTCAGCCTGATCGGCCATATGCGCCAGGCCGGCCTCAACGTCGATGTCCAGGCGCTGTTCAGCCAGCCGACCCTGGCGGCGCTGGCCGCTGCCGTGGGCGGCGCAAGTGAAGTCATGGTGCCGGCCAACGCCATTGCGCCAGACTGTGAGCACATCACCCCGGACATGCTGCCGCTGATCGACCTGGACCAGGCCGCGATCGACCGGATTGTCGCCAATGTGCCGGGCGGCGCGGCGAACGTGCAGGACATCTACCCGCTGGCACCGCTGCAGGAGGGGATTCTCTATCACCACCTGTCAGCCGGCGCAGGCGATCCCTACGTCCTCCATGCCCTGTTCACCGCACCGGACCGCCAGCGACTGGACGACTTTGCCCAGGCGTTGCAACAGGTCATCGACCGACATGACATCCTGCGCACCGCCGTGCACTGGCAAGATCTGGACCAGCCGGTCCAGGTGGTCTGGCGCCAGGCCCGCCTGCATTGCGAGGTTCTGTCGTTCGATCCCCGTTCCGGTGAGGTGGCGGATCAGCTCAGGGAGCGTTTCGACACCCGTTACTCAAAGCTGGACGTGACCCAGGCCCCCCTGATGCAACTGGCATTCGCCGAGGACGAAGGCCAACGGCGCTGGGTGGCGATGTTGCGCTTCCATCACATGGCCCTGGACCATACCGCCCTGGAGGTGGTGCGCGATGAAATCCAGGCGCACCTGTTGGGGCAGGCCGGGCAACTGGGCAGCCCGGTGCCGTATCGCAACTATGTGGCCCAGGCCCGC
>NZ_AQOH01000188.1 GCF_000364705.1 Pseudomonas fuscovaginae SE-1
TGTCAGTCGGCAGGAACATGAAACCTTCTTCCGCGAGATGCTCGGCGATATCGACGAGCCGACCCTGCCGTTCGGCTTGCAGGACGTGCAGGGTGACGGTCACGCCATCGAGGAAGCCACCCGTGTTCTATCACCTTCGCTGAGCTTGCGCCTGCGGACTCGCGCCCGGCAGTTGGGGGTCAGCGCCGCCAGCCTGCATCACCTGGCCTGGGCCCAGGTACTGGGCAAGGTCTCGGGCAAGCAGGAGGTGGTGTTCGGTACGGTGTTGATGGGGCGGATGCAGGGCGGCGAGGGCGCCGACCGGGCGCTGGGGATGTTCATCAACACCTTGCCGCTGCGGGTCGCCGTGGGCGGGCAAGGTGCCCGCACTGGGGTCAAGGCGGTCCACGGGCGGCTCACCGCGTTGCTCGGTCACGAACATGCGCCCTTGGCCCTGGCCCAGCGTTGCAGTGGCGTGGTAGCGCCGATACCGCTGTTCAGCGCCTTGCTCAACTACCGGCATAGCGCCGTCGGCCATGTTTCCGGGCAAGCCTGGCACGGCATCGAGACCCTCGGTAGCGAAGAACGTACCAACTACCCGTTGACCTTGAACGTCGATGACCTGGGTGAAGGTTTCAGCCTGAATATGCAAGTCAGTGCCGAGATCGGGGCGATGCGGGTCTGTGCCTATATGGAAGCGGCGCTGGAGCATCTGCTTGACGCTCTGGAACAGGATCCGGAGGCGCCTCTGAGTGGCCTGTCGATCCTGCCGGCCGACGAGCGCGAGCAGTTGCTGGTG
>NZ_AQOH01000189.1 GCF_000364705.1 Pseudomonas fuscovaginae SE-1
GTTTTACTTCGCTGGGGTGGGTCAGTTTTGCATCGGCACTAACAGTGGGCCATTTCAATGAGAGCATCGATGGGCAGCTTGTCCTTCTCGGCGAACGACAGACCATATTGACTGCTCGCCGAAATGCGTTGGCAGCAGATAGAGCGACCGTTGAAGGTGAAGCAGCATCCCAGCAAGCACTGGCGGAAGAAGAGGCAGCCCTAGCGAAGGAGTACGACGCCGAGATCACATATGAGGCGCTTAAAGAGCTTATCGGTTCCGCCGAGGTCCCGGGTCGTCTTCAAGAACTCGAAGCGATTTTGGAAGCGGTACCGCTTAATGTGCTCGGCGTGACACGCCAAGGCCTTCTGGATGCTTTTGAAAAGGCGCACAAATGCGATGAGGAACTCAAAGACATCGTTGAAGCGCTTCGCGCCAGAAGCGATCAGGTCTCTTTTAAGGCGCTGTATGACTCGGTTCTAGCCCTACAAAAGGTTGTGAGCGATCGGTGCCCTGCATGCGACACCCCACTGAAAGGTCAGACTCACGTAACGGCAGATCCATATCAAAGGGCGGCCGAGGGGCTTAAACAGCTTGAAGAGCTTGGCGATCTTCAGGAGCAGCAGCAGATCGCGCAGACCAAGCTTGGGCAAGCGTCACGTGAGTTGCGCCAGATGTTCAGTCCCGTTGCAGCGTTCATCGGTGCTCAACCCGGAGAAAATACGGCCACTGCCCAGTGGATTGGCCAGCTTCCAGACGAACCGGCGGGGCGTTGGTGGTCATGTATCTACCCCCAAACGGTGGCCATTCAAGATGCACCACCGTCCCTTGATGAAATCCTGTCTGTGGTGGATCGCATTGCAGCGCAGGACGATGCATCGCTGCGCGCCCAGCAGGATCGACAGCCGCACGTTACCGAGCGCCGGCGGCTCAACGAATTCCAGCTCAAGGTTCAGGCCCAGGATCTCAAGAGGCAGCAACTGCAAGAAAACGTTGAGGCCGCGAATAGCCGTATCAATGCCTTCGACGAAACAAATGCTGAGCTAATCGCCCAA
Organism: Pseudomonas fuscovaginae SE-1; assembly: GCF_000364705.1. Classification (GTDB taxonomy): domain Bacteria; phylum Pseudomonadota; class Gammaproteobacteria; order Pseudomonadales; family Pseudomonadaceae; genus Aquipseudomonas; species Aquipseudomonas fuscovaginae_A. The sequence continues at coordinate 1,035 of NZ_AQOH01000189.1, forward strand.
GCGAACCAAGAGAAGCTCGACATAGAGCGGGATACCCCATTTAAGGGGGCCTATGACCGATTTCTTGTAGAACTGAGATCCTACAGGGATCAGCTCCCTGGGCAGTTAATAGCTGGACTCAACGACGCGGCCAAGGATCTTTACAACGCATTCAATCGCAATGATCGGGATGAGGACAAGCTATCTGCGCTGCATCTTCCATTGGGTGGTGATGGGAAGATTGAGATTTGCTTCCAAGGGAATCCGGGCGCTCGGGTGGATGCACTTCACATACTTAGCGAAGGCCATATTCGCTGCCTTGGGTTGGCGATCCTCATGGCTAAGGCAAAAACCATGGAGTGCCCTGTCATCGTCTTCGACGATGCCATCAATGCAATCGACCACGATCATCGAGGCGGCATCCGAGAAACGATCTTTGAAAGCGACCACTTCGCTCAAACCCAATTGATCGTCACTTGTCATAGCAATGAGTTCATCAAGGACATACAGCAACATCTTCCCGTACAACGACGTAGTGGATGCCAGGTGTACCTGCTCCGCCATCACGACGGTAATTATCAACCGAGAGTAACCGGAAACATACCTACTGCGAACTACATAGCAAAAGCTAGGGCCGCTAGGGAGACCTTAAATGATAGATCTGCCCTGGCCGCATCACGCCAAGCCTTAGAAATGCTGTCTGAGAAGGTATGGCGTTGGCTCGGCAGTCACGATCAAGGTGTCTTAAATCTCATGCTTGCTGGAGTTGGTGCCGAGCCCCCGCTGAGAAATCTTTGTGAAGCGCTGGTCAAGAAGTTGCGGGATGCCCAAACCTTCAAGCACGCCAACAAGGAATCCCTACTAATTGCCTATGGCCGTATTTTGGGTATTCCCGCCAATAACCTAGTATGGACTTACCTTAACAAGGGAACGCACGAAGAAGCTGACCGCGACGACTTTGATGGAGAGCTTGTGGAATCAGTCGTTCAAACTTTAGAAGAGCTTGATCGCCTTGATCTACGGACTGGACGGTAGCGATACGATGTGTGTGCCCTGCCCCTTCGACCTTGGTATCTAGGTAAAGATACTGATGCGTATATTGAACCCATACGATGTTGCGCAAGTTCTATGCGAGCGTCCATGTGATCAAGCTCGATAGTCAGGAATAAGTCAGAAAAAGAGGATGAGCGGTGAAGAAATTTCTATGGGTTAAGTTTGGCTGGTCAGATTACTATCGCGGCGGGCTAGTCGACGGCAATTTCGGATGGCTCAACGATAACAAGGGCAAAAAAAACGAGGGGCGGGGGCACGAAGCATTCAACTTTAATCCTGGTCCTGATGGAACCTACTATTGCTATGTTCCGCCACAGGCAAGGGAGTATGCGCCGTCGAACGATGATCCAAATGGCTGGACGGTGATCTGCCTCGCGAAAAATCCAAAGCACACTGGCGTCCATATTGTCGGATGGTACGAAGATGCCACCTTGCATGGAGAATGGCTCGATCCCCCGGAGGGTCTTATCAAAAAAAGAGGGGATGCTGTGCACCCAGCTTATGACTGGTCGTATTGCATCAGTAGCAAGACTGCGTACTTCATTCCGCCCGAGTACCGGACTATGCCTTTCTCGGATGCCTCCATCAGGCAAGGCAAATATTCCTTCCTTCAAGGGCCGGACGTGGACACCAACGAGAACAAGAGACGTGTGCTAGAGCTTCTCAAGGGTCGCCTAAAAGCGATGACCCCATTTGCTGTCCAGAACCCTAATGAAGGCTCGCTCCCCGATCCAGAACTCGACGCGACCGATCCCTTAAAAGGATTCGGTACACCAGAACATCGGAAGAAGGTAGAGATAGCAGCAGAATGCGCTGTCATTAAGCACTACAAAACAAAAGGGTTTGCCTGCGAACGCGTCACGCACCTACCCTGTGGTTATGACTTCGTTTTCACCAAAGGCAAATCGGTAAGGCACGTCGAGGTCAAAGGCACATCCAGCCCCACCCCGCAATTCTTCATCACTCGGAATGAGTATGGGAAGGGTCTACAATCCAATCCAGCATGGCGTCTTGTCATGGTTACCTCCGCGCTGTCCGAGAACCCGAACATAACTGAATACGATGCCCTCGAACTGAGGCGAGCGTTCGATCTTGAACCCTACGTATATATCAGTAAGTTTGTCCCCACGCCGGAGAGTTGATCAGTAGGTGTGCCCATCTAGCCAACACCCCATATTGAAGCACCTGCCATAGTTTAAAAAGGTTCTCGACTGAGCACTCTCGATACCATGGAGGCATTCCTCACCCCAACATGGTATCGATTTACTTCCCTTATAAAACATCCTCTGTGCACACTAAAAAACCATCAATGATATTAACTCTCAAAAACATATGCTTCCCGGCTATATGTAAACACCACGCCATCCCAGAATTTAGAGTAAAAGTTCACTAAGTCGTCAATAAACGCTTTGTTTGACTCAAGGTAACTCATCAAACCCGCAGTGTGACTTATTTCGTCA
>NZ_AQOH01000190.1 GCF_000364705.1 Pseudomonas fuscovaginae SE-1
CCTTGTGGAGTGCGTTCGCTACCGTCGGAAGCCAGGGTCTGACCTTGTGGGGTGCGGTCGTAGCCATCGGCGGCCAGGCTCTGGCCTTGTGGAGTGCGTTCGCTACCGTCGGAAGCCAGGGTCTGGCCTTGTGGGGTACGGTCGTAGCCATCGGCGGCAAGGGTCTGACCTTGTGGAGTGCGTTCGCTACCGTCGGAAGCCAGGGTCTGACCTTGTGGCGTACGCTCGGAACCATCCGAAGCCAGGGTGTTGAGCGACTGGCTGACGGTGGCGTGGCTGGCTTGAGCTTGCGGGGCGGCCTGTTCACGGGCTGGCAAGGCATAGGCGTTGGCAGTCAGGACGGCAAGGGTAAGGCTGAGAAGTAATTGGCGTTTCATGATCGTTTGCTCCGTTGGAGGGCGATAAAGTGGGTACGGAGCTAATGTTACCCTTGCAAATTCGATATAAAAGTTCATAAGGGCAATGTTAATAATCAACGGAATTGATTGTTCTGTGCGAGGTGTCTAGCACGGGCCTTACAGGGTGTTACCCATGCTCCGTGTTGGGTATTTTCTACCCATCCCCGCTTCATGAAAGGGCGTGGGGCGGAACGAAAAATTGATGGAACGGTCAGCTTCGGCCCGCTTCGTTTTCCCGGTGGATGGCTTTTTCCATTAAACCTTGCCCGGGTTTTGTCAGTCGTAAAGGTATATCGCGTCGCTTTTTGGACGTTCAGCCGCTATCAGGAGCCTCGTGCAATGACGCGCACTCGAAAAAATTTCCTCTGGACCGGTGCCAGTCTGGTGCTGCTGCTGGCGGTGCTGGTGGCGATCATCGCGTTCTTCGATTGGAACCGGATCAAGCCGCCGGTCAATGCCAAGGTTTCCGAAATCCTTCATCGTCCGTTCGCCATCAATGGCGACTTGTCGGTGCGCTGGCAGCGTGAGCCCGACGAAGGCGGCTGGCGTGCCTGGTTGCCCTGGCCCCACGTGATCGCCGAGGACCTGACGCTGGGCAATCCGGATTGGTCGAAGAACCCGCGGATGGTCACCCTCAAGCGTGTCGAACTGCGCCTGGCGCCACTGCCGTTGCTGGTTCGCCAGGTGGTGATCCCACGGATCGACCTGACCGAGCCGAACGCCAGCCTCGAACGGCTGGCCGATGGTCGGGCCAACTGGACATTCCAGCTCGATCCCAAGGACCCGAACGAGCCGCCGTCCGCCTGGACGGTGGACATTGGCGCCATCGGCTTCGACAAGGGCCATGTCACCCTGGACGACAAGAGTCTCGGGACCCAGCTCGACCTGTTGATCGACCCGCTGGGCAAGCCGGTTCCGTTCAGCGATATCGTTGGCGACAGCGCCGCGAAGAAGGCCCTGGAAAAAGGCTCGGCGCCTCAGGACTATGCGTTCGCACTGAAGGTCAAGGGCCAGTACCACGGCCAGAATCTCGCCGGCACCGGCAAGGTCGGTGGCCTGTTGGCCCTGCAGGACGCGGCCAGGCCGTTCCCGGTGCAGGCCGATGTGAAGATTGCCGATACCCGGATCGCCGTGGCCGGGACCCTGACCGATCCGCGCAACCTTGGCGCCCTGGACCTGCGTCTCAAGCTGGCCGGCAACAGCCTGGGCAATCTCTATCCGCTGACCGGAGTGACCCTGCCGGATTCGCCAGCCTACGAGACCGATGGTCACCTGACCGCCAAGCTGCACGAGCCCACTGGGGCGACATTCAAGTATGAGCAGTTCAACGGCAGGATCGGCACCAGCGATATCCATGGCGACCTGTCGTACGTCGCCAGCCAGCCACGGCCCAAGCTCACTGGCGTGCTGGTCTCCAACCAACTGCTGATGGCCGACCTGGCGCCGCTGATCGGCGCGGATTCCAATGCCAGGCAGAAGGCCCGCGGCGGCGAAAGCAGGCAACCGGCGGACAAGGTACTGCCGGTGGAGGAGTTCCGTACCGAGCGCTGGCGCGACATGGACGCCGACGTGGAATTCACCGGCAAGCGCATCGTCCATAGCGCCGAGCTGCCGTTCACCGACCTCTACACCCATCTGCTGCTCGACGATGGTCAACTGAGCCTGGAGCCCCTGCGTTTCGGCGTTGCAGGCGGCAAGCTCGATGCGCAGATCCGCCTCAACGGCCGCGCCACGCCGATGCAGGGCCGGGCGAAGCTGACCGCGCGCAATTTCAAGCTCAAGCAACTGTTCCCGACCTTCGAGCCGATGAAGACCAGCTTCGGCGAGCTTAATGGCGATGCCGATATCAGCGGTACCGGTAACTCGGTGGCCCGCTTGCTGGGCACCTCCAACGGCGACCTGAAGATGCTGGTCAACGATGGCGCCATCAGCCGTGGCCTGATGGAGATCGCCGGGCTCAATGTCGGCAACTACGTGGTGGGCAAGATCTTTGGCGACAAGGAAGTGAAGATCAACTGCGCGGCGGCCGACCTCGGGATCAAGAGCGGCCTGGCGACCACCCGGTTGTTCGTCTTCGATACCGAGAACGCGATCATCTATGTCGACGGCACGGCCAATTTCGCCAGTGAGCAACTGGACCTGAAGATCAGCCCCGAGTCCAAGGGCTTCCGGCTGCTGTCCCTGCGTTCGCCGCTGTATGTGCGTGGCAAGTTCATCAAGCCCGATGCCGGTGTGCAGGCGGTGCCGCTGTTGCTGCGTGGCGCGGGCATGGTGGCGCTGGGTGTGATCGCGGGCCCCGCGACCGGGCTGCTGGCGCTGGTGGCACCGGGAGGCGATGTGCCGAACCAGTGTGCGCCGTTGCTGGAGCAGATGAAATCGGGCAAGGCGCCGCGGACGGTTAGGAACTGAACAGCGCCATTTCCTGAAAAATGGCGCAGAACCCTGTGGGAGCCGGCTTGCTGGCGATGCTATTCAGCAGGCGACGCAGATGTTGGCTGTCAGGTCGCTATCGCCCGCAAGCCGGCTCAGTAATGCGGCCGGCTCCAGAGCGGGCAGGTCCTAGAGATCCTTCAGGATATCCGCCATGTCATCGGCATGTTCTTCCTCCTGGGCAAGGATGTCCTCGAAGATCCGCCGCGTGGTCGGGTCCTGGTCGCCGATGAACTGGATGATCTCGCGGTAGCTGTCCACCGCGATCCGCTCGGCCACCAGGTCTTCGTAGACCATTTCCTTGAGCGTCTTGCCGGCCACGTACTGGGCGTGGGATTGCTGGGACAGCAGGTCCGGGTTGAACTCCGGTTCGCCGCCCAACTGCACGATGCGTTCGGCCAGCCGGTCGGCGTGGGCCATTTCCTGGTTGGCGTGCTCGAGAAACTCGTCGGCGGCGACACTGGCCTTCAGCCCGGTGGCCATGAAATGGTGGCGCTTGTAGCGCAGGGTGCAGACCAGTTCGGTGGCCAGTGACTCGTTGAGCAGACGCAGAATCTCGCTGCGGTCGGCCCCGTAGCCTTCGGTGACCGCGCCGTTTTCGACATTCCGGCGTGCACGTTCACGCAGGGTGGTTACATCGGACAAATGCATGTCGCTCATCTCGATCTCCTGACTGATCCGGTTTGATGGGCGTCTCGCTCTGTGGGCGAGATCGCTACCCAGGGTGTGAGTGCCGGGAGAGCGGAAAAGTTTTATCCGTTTGTTACTAAGTAGGCGGCAGAACGCCGGATGTCGTGCTGTTGTCATCTTTGATGCCGATGCTTTCGACCTTGCTAGGCTCTATTCGAACCCTCTCATGGATGGTCACCGATGTCGCAAGAACTCGCCACGCGTTATCCGTTGGTGCTGGTGCCGGGCATGCTCGGCTTCGTCCGGCTGTTGTGGTTTCCCTACTGGTACGGCATCACCCCGGCCCTGCGCGCAGGTGGTGCGCAAGTCTTTCCAGTCCAGGTTTCGCCGCTGCACTCCAATGAGGTGCGGGGTGAGCAACTGCTGTTGCGGATCGAGCAGATCCGTCGCGCAACCGGGGTGGAGAAGGTCAACCTGATCGGTCACAGCCAGGGCTCGCTGACAGCACGTTACGCGGCGGCCCGGCGACCGGAATGGGTCGCTTCGGTGACCTCGGTGGCCGGGCCCAATCACGGTTCGGAACTGGCCGACCATTTCCAGCGTCACTACCCGCCGAGCAGTGTCCGCGGGCGTCTGCTGACCCTCGTGCTCTGCGCCGTCGCGCGGCTGATGGGCTGGCTGGAAACCGGCTATCGCGGCCCCGGGTTGCCGATGGACCTGACCGCTTCGCACCAGTCGCTGACCAGCGAGGGCGTCGCGCTGTTCAACCGGCAATACCCGCAGGGCCTGCCGGAACGCTGGGGCGGGCAGGGCGCCGAACTGGTCGACGGCGTGCGCTACTACTCCTGGTCGGGAACCCTGCGACCGGGCATCACCGATCGTGGGCGCAACCTGTTCGATGGCACCAACCGCAGTTGCCGGCTGTTCGCCAGGACGTTCATCCGCGAGGCCGGACAGTGCGATGGCATGGTCGGGCGCTACAGCTCTCACCTGGGGACGGTCATCGGCGATGACTATCCCCTCGATCACTTCGATATCGTCAACCAGTCACTCGGCCTGGTTGGCAAGGGGGCGGAGCCGATCCGGCTATTCGTCGAGCATGCCCGGCGGCTCAAGGCCGCCGGGCTCTAGCCGCCTTGCGCAGTGGCGTGGTCCAACGCTCGGAGAGAATCACGCCACCCAGGGTCATGGCACCGCCCAGCAGGTGATACAACGCCAGTCGCTCATGCAGGACCACGGCAGCGATCAGTGCCGTGAGCAGCGGCAGCAGGTTGAAGAACAGCACCGTACGGCTCGGGCCCAGCCGGGCCACCGCCTTCATCCACAGCAGCGGTGCGAGCATCGAGGCCAGCAGGCAGGCGTACAGTACCAGACCGGCGTTGTGCAGGTTCGGTCCGACCTTGGAAGACAGCAGGTACAGCGGCAACAGTGCGAGCACCGCCACCAGGATCTGCAGGTAAAGCAACTGCAATGGCGGCAGGCGTAACTGCCACTTTTTCAGCAGGGTGCTATACACCGCGTAGGCCAGGGTGGCGCCGAGCATCATGGCGTCGCCGAGGTTCAGGCCATGGCTCGGCAACGTGGCGAGGTCGCCGGCCGATACCACCACCAGCACCCCGACGAAGGACAGTGCCGCCCCGGACAGCGCGCCGGCGGTCAGGCGCTGGCCGAGGCTGACGATGGCCAGGACCAGCGACATCAGTGGCATCAATGACAGGATGATGCCCATGTTGGTCGCCGTGGTCAGGGTCGCGGCGTAGTAGGCCAGGCTCTGGTAGGCGACCATACCGAGTACGCCAAGGGCGAGGATCTTGCCCAGGTGCGGGCGGATCGCCGCACGATTGGCGATGACCGGGCGCAGTAGGAAGGGGCTGAACAGCAGGGCCGCCAGCAGCCAGCGGTAAAAGCCGATTTCCGCCGGGAAGATTGCCCCGACGGCCATCTTGTTGACGACGGTGTTGCCGGCCCAGATGAAGATGGCGAGCAGGGGAAACGCGTATTGCATGGGGTTCCAACCGGAATGACAGGGTGAGTGGAATTATCCCGCTGTCCGGATCAAAGCTTATACTTCAATCCAGTCAATCGGCGTCTGAATCCGGACAGCATGCACAAGATCCCCATCGAGATCCCTTCTTTCCCCGATCTGCCGGCGCCGGTCTATTTCCGCCATGCCGAGTTCGGCCCGGGTAGCCATGCGGCCCCCCATCGACATCGCTGGGGTTCGCTGGACTATGTGTCCCATGGCGTCATCCACTATGAGGTCGCCGGCCGGCGTTTCATGTCGCCGCCCCGCTACGCCCTGTGGATTCCGCCCGATACCGAACACAGCGCCTACAACACCCAGGCGATCGTCTACCGCTCGGTCTACGTGGCCGAGTAACATTGCCGTGGCATTCCCGAGGTGGCGAGCACGCTGGCCATCAGCGACATCCTCAAGGCGATCCTCGGCGATTTCGCCCGGCGCGATGTGAAGATCCCCAGTGATCCGGCCGACATCCGCCTGGCCCAGGTGCTGGTCGACCAGTTGCATCAGGCCAAGGTCCACCGTTGCTACCTGCCGTACTCGGACGACCCCGGGCTGCTCAGCGTGCTTGAGGGATTGCAGGAGGACCCGGCGGACAACCGTTCGCTGGCGCAATGGTCGGCGACCTGCATGTCAGCGAGCGGACCCTGGCGCGGTTGTTCGTGCGCGAACTGGGGGTGAGCTTTGGCGAGTGGCGCCAGCGCCTGCGGTTCGTCTGGGCGATCCAGGCGCTGGAGGGTAGTCGCAGTATCCAGGCGATCGCCTTCGATCTGTGCTACAGCACCGCCTCGGCCTTCATCGCCATGTTCCAGCGCCAGGCCGGCTGCACGCCGGAGCAGTACCGGCGTCAGTCCCGACTACCCTGACTGATCGCTGGAGGTGTAACAGGCTTTGTCTACACTGCTTCGGTAGCCGCACCCATCGGCGCGGCAACCAGGAGAAAACTCCATGAACATGCTGCGTATCCCTTTGTTGCTGGCTGGCTTGCTGCTGTGTTCCCAGGGCTTTGCCGCCACCGCTGCCCAACAGGCCCAGCAGGACAAGATGAAGACCTGCAACGCCGAAGCCACCACCAAGGCCCTCAAGGGCGATGAACGCAAGGCGTTCATGAGCAACTGCCTGAAAGCCCAGCCCGCGAAGGCGGCGACCCAGCAGGACAAGATGAAGACCTGCAATGCCGACGCCACCGCCAAGGCCCTCAAGGGCGACGAGCGCAAGGCGTTCATGAGTACCTGCCTGAAGAAGTAGGCCGGGCCGACAGGACCTCCACGGCGTGAGTTGGAGGTCTTCGGCGGCAGGGTTGGAGCACGGGGGACTTTGTATCGTCGCGTGTACGTCCCCCTGGTTCTGTCACATGAACGCTGGCAGACTGCCCATCCTTTGGCACTGTTTAGTTTTGAGGCTGTATGTCGGCGTTTCCCCAGCGTTATGTAGTCTTGGCCAGTTTGATCATCGTCTGCGGCAGCCTGCTGCTGGTACTGCCGTTGCGGCTGTTGCCGAGCCTGCTGGCCGGCTTGCTGGTGTTCGAGCTGGTGAACATGCTGACCCCCAAACTGGAGCACCTGATTGCCGGGCGGCGCGCACGCTGGTTGGCGGTCCTGCTGTTGGGTACGCTGATCGTCAGTGTGCTGACGCTGATCTTTGCCGGGGCCATCAGCTTCCTGCTGCACGAGGCGGAAAATCCAGGCGCATCCCTGGGCAAGTTCATGCAGGTGGTGGATAAGGCCCGCGGGCAGTTGCCGCCGTTCATCGATGCCTACTTGCCGGCCAGCGCAGGGGAGTTCCAGGTGGCGATCGGTGAGTGGCTCAAGCGCCACCTGAGCGAACTGCAACTGGTCGGCAAGGACGCGGCGCACATGTTCGTGACCTTGCTGATCGGCATGGTGCTGGGGGCGATCGTCGCGCTGCAGCATGTGTCGGACGCCAGTCAGCGCAAACCGCTGGCGGCGGCGTTGTTCGATCGCCTGCGGTTGCTGGTGCAGGCGTTTCGCAACATCGTCTTTGCCCAGATCAAGATTTCGGCGCTCAATACCGCCTTCACCGCCGTATTCCTCGCGGTGGTCCTGCCGTTGTGCGGGATCAAGCTGCCGTTGACCAAGACGCTGATCGTGCTGACCTTCCTGCTGGGGCTGCTGCCGGTCATCGGCAACCTGATGTCCAACACCCTGATCACCATCGTCGCGCTATCGCTGTCGATCTGGGTCGCGGCGGCGGCGCTGGGCTACCTGATCTTCATCCACAAGCTGGAATACTTCCTCAACGCGCGGATCGTCGGCGGGCAGATCAGTGCCAAATCGTGGGAACTGCTGATGGCGATGCTGGTGTTCGAGGCGGCGTTCGGCCTGCCCGGGGTGGTGGCGGGGCCGATCTATTATGCGTACATCAAGAGCGAGCTTAAGCTGGCGGAACTCGTCTGACCGGCCCTGCGCTTATCCGGCTTGCCCGCGAGTTCCGATCGTTCCCACGCTCCGCGTGGAAACGCCTCCCAGGCCTTCGGCGTCCGCTCCGGGTGACGCAAAGCGTCATGTGCTGCATTCCCACGCGGAGCGTGGGAACGATCAGAGGGCGGGGGGGGGGAAGCG
>NZ_AQOH01000191.1 GCF_000364705.1 Pseudomonas fuscovaginae SE-1
CGCGTCGATCGCCAGGCCGCTGCCGATGCTGCCGAAGATGTTACCTTCGACATGGCGGGCGTTCGGCAGCATCGCCGCGACGCTCTGGCGCAGGGCCGGGATACCACTCGAACCGCCGGTGAAGAACACCGTGTCGACCTGCTCGACGGCCACCCCGGCCGTGCCGAGGATCTGCGTGACGCTCTGGCGAATCCGCTCCAGCAGGTTGTCGATCGACGACTCGAACAGGGCGCGGCTCAGGTCCACGCTCAGGCCCGCCTCGATGCGATCCAGCGGCACATGGCGGTTCTCGGCATGGGTCAGCTGGATCTTCGTCTCCTCGACCTCCATCGCCAGCCAGTGCCCGGCGCGCTGCTCGATCAGCTTGAACAGGCGGTCGATGCCCACGGTGTCCTCGATGTCGTAGCGCATGCTGCCCAGGGCCAGCTGGGACTTCTGCGAGTACACCGAGTTGATGGTGTGCCAGGTCGCCAGGTTCATGTGGTGGCTGGTGGGCATGAAGGCGCCGCTCTTCATCCGGCTGCCATAGCCGAACAGCGGCATCACGCCCTGCAGGCTCAACTGCTTGTCGAAGTCGGTACCGCCGACATGCACGCCGCCGGTGGCGAGGATGTCCTCGTGGCGGTCGTCCAGGCCCCGACGCTCCGGCGACAGGCGCACCAGCGAGAAGTCCGAGGTACCGCCGCCGATGTCGACGATCAGCACCAACTCCTCGCGCTCGATGCTCGACTCGTAGTCGAAGGCCGCGGCGATCGGTTCGTACTGGAAGGACACGTCCTTGAAGCCGATCTTCTTCGCCACTTCCACCAGAGTGTCCTCGGCCTCCTGGTCGGCAACCGGGTCGTCATCGACGAAAAACACCGGGCGACCCAGCACCACCTGGTCGAACTCCCGACCGGCGGTCGCTTCCAGGCGGCCCTTCAACTGACCGATGAACATCCCCAGCAGGTCCTTGAACGGCAGGGCGGTGCCCAGCACGCTGGTGTCGTGCTTGATCAGCTTGGAGCCCAGCAGGCTCTTGAGCGAGCGCATCAGGCGGCCTTCGTAACCTTCCAGATACTCGTGCAGGGCCAGCCGGCCGTAGACCGGACGGCGTTCCTCGATATTGAAGAAGACCACCGAAGGCAGGGTGATCTTGTCGTCCTCCAGTGCGATCAGCGTTTCCAGGCCGGGGCGCAGCCAGCCGACCGTGGAGTTGGACGTGCCGAAGTCGATGCCGCAGGCACGGGCCGCAGAGGCGTCTTTCATGTCTTTCGAGTTCCGGTGAAAAAACGGCCGCGCAGTGTATGCCAGTCGAGCGCGGAATCGAAGGCCGGTTATCCGCCCAATCGTGCATTTGATGACTTGAAAGGTGCGCGATTGCACCCAAACTTGCTGTCACTGGTTCGTGTTGTGTATCGGCGATGACAAGAAATCGCCGGCACGGCCGATAAACTTCGCAAGCCCCGCCCAGTCACAGCCTTGAGAACGGTCAATGTCTACTGCACCGAAAGGCGCATGCTGTGTCCTGCCGAGCGGCGCGATATCGATAATGCAGGGTGATCCCTAGATGGACTTCAAAGACTACTACAAGATCCTGGGTGTCGAGCCTACGGCGGATGACAAGGCGATCAAGGCCGCGTACCGCAAGCTGGCGCGCAAGTACCACCCGGATGTCAGCAAGGAAAAGGATGCCGAAGCCAAGTTCAAGGATGCCTCGGAAGCCTATGAAGCGCTGAAAAGCGCCGACAAGCGCGCCGAGTACGACGAACTGCGCAAATACGGCCAGCACGGCCAGCCGTTCCAGGGCCCGCCGGGCTGGCAGGGGCGTGGCGGTGGTGCCGGGTTTGGCGGTGGTGGTGATTTTTCGGATTTCTTCAGTTCGATCTTCGGCTCGCGCGGTGCCGGATTTGGTGGCGGACAATCAGGTCGCAGCGCCGGCCGGCGAGGGCAGGACGTGGAAATGGAATTACCGATCTTTCTGGAAGAAAGCCTGTCGAACGAGTCGAAGAAGGTCACCTTCCAGGTGCCGCAGTACAACGCGGCCGGCCAGCATGTGAGCAATACCAGCAAGAGCCTGAACGTGAAAATCCCGGCCGGGGTGACCGACGGCGAGCGCATCCGCCTCAAGGGCCAGGGTGCACCGGGTGTCGGTGGCGGGGCCAATGGCGACCTGTACCTGACCATTCGTTTCGCACCTCACCCCAAATTCGATGTCGAAGGGGAGAACCTGATCATCACGTTGCCGCTGGCACCGTGGGAGTTGGCGCTGGGGACCGAAGTGGCGGTCCCGACATTGACAGGTAAAATCAATCTGAAGGTGCCCGCCGGCAGCCAGAACGGCCAGCGCATGCGGGCCAAGGGCCATGGCCTGCTGAACAAGGCCGGGCAGCGCGGTTATCTGTTCGTGCAACTCAAGGCGGTCATGCCCAGGCACAGCGACGACGCGGTGAAGGCGTTGTGGCAGGAGCTGGCGAAGAAGGCCGCATTCGACCCGAGAGAACAATGGAGTAGTTGATCATGAGTCCTGCCCTGAGCGTTCAACTGGATATGCAAGCCTTCTGCGAGGCGTCCGACCTGCCGGTCGCCTGTGTGATCGAAATCGTCGAACACGGCATCCTTGAACCTCTGGGCCGCTCACCGGACGCGTGGCGTTTTCTCGACCATGAGCTGCCGATCGCCCGGCGTGCGGCGAAGCTGCATGATGACTTGGAACTGGAGTGGCAGGGCGTCGCCCTGGCGCTGGAGCTGTTGGGCGAAGTCCGCCAATTGCGCGCGGAGAACCAGATGCTGCGCCAGCGCTTGCAGCGTTTCGTCCACGATTGAGCGGTGGGGCCCTTCGCGGATAAACCGGGACGCCGGACCGCCGGCTCCCACAGTGCCAGCGTCGTTCGCAGGATTCATGCACGGCGCGAGCGCTTGTGGGAGCCAACTGTCTTTACTCCCCTACCGATAAGCGGCAGAGCAGGCTCCCAGGAAACGGCAGGCACCGCAGAACCGTGGGAGCCGGATTTATCCGCGAATAGGCCCTTGAGTCCTACGCGGAGCCGGAGCGGCCTGGTGTCAGAACAGGAAGTAACGCTGCGCCATCGGCAGCACCTCCGCCGGCTCGCACCACAACAGCACGCCATCGGCCTTGACCTGGTAGGTCTGCGGGTCGACGTCGATCTGCGGCAGGTAGTCGTTGTGGATCAGGTCGGTTTTCTGCACGTCGCGACAGCCCTTGACCACCGCAATCTGTTTCTTCAACCCAAGCTTTTCGGGCAACCCCGCTTCCAGCGCCGCCTGGCTGATGAAGGTCAGACTGGTGGCATGCCGTGAGCCGCCGAAACTGGCGAACATCGGTCGGTAGTGCACCGGCTGTGGCGTCGGGATCGAGGCATTGGCGTCACCCATCAGGCTGGCGGCAATCGCGCCGCCCTTGAGGATCAGCGTCGGCTTGACGCCGAAGAAGGCCGGGCGCCAGAGCACCAGGTCGGCCCACTTGCCCACTTCGATGGAGCCGACCTCGTGGCTGATGCCATGGGTGATCGCCGGGTTGATGGTGTACTTGGCGATGTAGCGCTTGACCCGGAAGTTGCTGTTGCCCTCGCCGTCGCCCGGCAACGGCCCGCGCTGTTTCTTCATCTTGTCGGCGGTCTGCCAGGTGCGAGTGATCACTTCGCCGACCCGGCCCATGGCCTGGCTGTCGGAACTGATCATCGAGAACGCGCCGAGGTCGTGCAGGATGTCCTCGGCGGCGATGGTCTCGCGACGGATGCGACTCTCGGCGAAGGCCACGTCCTCGGCGATGCTCGGGTCGAGGTGGTGGCAGACCATCAGCATGTCCAGGTGTTCGTCGATGGTGTTGCGGGTGAATGGTCGGGTCGGGTTGGTCGAGCTTGGCAGGACGTTGGCGAAACCGCAGGCCTTGATGATGTCCGGCGCATGACCGCCGCCGGCACCTTCGGTGTGGTAGGTGTGGATGGTGCGGCCCTTGAACGCGCCCAGGGTGGTTTCGACGAAACCGGACTCGTTGAGGGTGTCGGTGTGGATCGCCACCTGCACGTCGTACTGGTCGGCCACGCTCAGGCAGTTGTCGATCGACGCCGGGGTGGTGCCCCAGTCTTCGTGGAGTTTGAGGCCGATGGCGCCGGCCTTGACCTGCTCCACCAGCGGCTCCGGCAGGCTGGCGTTACCCTTGCCGGTCAGGCCGATGTTCATCGGGAAGGCATCGGCGGCCTGGAGCATGCGCGCCAGGTGCCAGGGGCCGGAGGTGCAGGTGGTGGCGTTGCTGCCGGTGGCCGGGCCGGTGCCGCCACCGATCATGGTGGTGACGCCGCTCATCAGCGCCTCTTCGATCTGCTGCGGGCAGATGAAGTGGATGTGGGTGTCGATGCCGCCGGCGGTGAGGATCATGCCTTCGCCGGCGATCACCTCGGTGCTGGCGCCGATGGCGATGGTCACGTCGGGCTGGATGTCCGGGTTGCCGGCCTTGCCGATGGCGGCGATGCGACCGTCCTTGAGGCCGACGTCGGCCTTGACGATGCCCCAGTGGTCGATGATCAGGGCATTGGTGATCAGGGTGTCGACCACTTCGGCTGCCAGCAACTGGCCCTGGCCCATGCCGTCGCGTATCACCTTGCCGCCGCCGAACTTCACTTCCTCGCCGTAGGTGGTGAAGTCCTTTTCCACCTCGATCCACAGCTCGGTATCCGCCAGGCGGACCTTGTCGCCGACGGTGGGGCCGAACATGTCGGCGTAGGCTTGTCTGGAAATCTTCATTGGGTTTCCCTGAGCGCAAAATGGAAGCATGTGCGGTCTAGTGTGGCGAGGGGGCTTGCCCCCGTTGGGGGGCGCAGCGCCCCTAAAAGCCGCCACCTCGTTCTATCAAATACAATGCGTTCTATGATTCGACGACTGCTTCGCAGCCGAACGGGGGCAAGCCCCCTCGCCACCATGAACAGTGTCAATCAAGGTTACCCATGACCCGGCCGGCGAAACCGAACACCCGGCGCAGTCCGGCGAGTTCCACCAGCTCGACTTCGCGGCTCTGCCCCGGTTCGAAGCGCACCGCGGTGCCGGCCGGGATGTTCAGGCGCATGCCACGGCTGGCGGCACGGTCGAAGCTCAGGGCGTCGTTGGTTTCGAAGAAGTGGTAGTGGGAGCCGACCTGGATTGGCCGGTCGCCGCTGTTGGCCACGCTCAGGCTGATGGTGCGGCGACCGGCATTGAGCTCGATGTCGCCAGGCTGGATCTGATATTCACCAGGAATCATTCGGGTCGTCCCAGGGTCTTGAAGTAAATGGCGGTCGGGTGGTGCTGCCCATCGGGCGTGGTGCAGTAGTCTGGCAGTTCGCCGACCCGGTGGTAGCCGAGGGCGCGGTAGAAGGCTTCGGCATCGGAGCCGGCCTGGGTGTCGAGGTACAGCAGGCCGCGCCGGTGCTCGCGGGCAGCCTGTTCCACGGCCTGCATCAGTTGCTGGCCCAGGCCATGACGGCGCGCCTCGCCGCGCACCAGCAGCTTCTGCACTTCGGCGCGGTTCAGGCCGTTGGGTTTCTGGCACAGCTGCAGTTGCACGCTGGCCAGTACCCGTTCATCGCGGACCACCACCCAGAGCAGCAGGCCGCCGTTGTCCAGGGCCGCCTGCACGCCGTCGAAATAGGCACGCGCCTGGCCTGCATCGAGGTCGGCCATGAAGCCTACCGAGGCACCGTGCTCAACGGCATCGAGCAACAGTTCGATCAGCCCCTGGCGGTAATGCGCAAAGCTTTCGTGGGTCACGCGACGCAGTTGGGCGGCGTTCATCGGCTTACTCCTTGGCGATGACGGGCGGCAGGGCGCCCGGGTTCAGGCACAGTTGCATGAAGGTCAGGTCCAGCCAGCGGCCGAACTTGACGCCCACCTGGGGCATCTGGCCGGTGGTGACGAAGCCCTGGCGTTCATGCAGGCGAATCGAAGCGCTGTTACCACTTTCGATGGCGGCAACCATCACGTGCTTGCCGCCCTCCCGCGCGCGTTCGATCAGTGCGCTCATCAGCCTGGGCCCCAGGCCGTTGCCGCGCTGGTCGTTGCGCACGTACACCGAGTGTTCGACGGTGTGGCGGAAGCCCTCGAAGGGCCGCCAGTCGCCAAAGGAAGCGTAGCCGAGCACGCTGTCGGCGTTGTCGACGATCACCAGGATCGGGTAGCCCTGGGCCTGGCGGGCGCTGAACCAGGCCTGACGGTTGCCGAGGTCCACCGGTTGCTCGTTCCAGATCGCCGTGGTGTTGAGCACCGCGTCGTTGTAGATGTCGCGAATGGCCGGCAGGTCGGCGTGCAGGGCATCGCGGATAACGTAGGACATGGATGGCCTCAGGCGATCGGTTGGTGGACGGTGACCAGCTTGGTGCCATCGGGGAAGGTCGCTTCGACCTGGATCTCCGGGATCATTTCCGGGATGCCTTCCATCACCTGTTCGCGGCTGAGCAGGGTCGTGCCGTAGTGCATCAGTTCGGCCACCGTCTGGCCGTCGCGGGCGCCTTCGAGCAGCGCGGCCGAGATGTAGGCCATGGCTTCCGGATAATTGAGTTTCACCCCGCGGGCCAGGCGCCGTTCGGCGACCAGACCGGCGGTGAAAATCAGCAGTTTGTCTTTTTCGCGGGGAGTCAGGTCCATGGTTCGCAGATCCGTGGGCAGGCAGTTGAAAGGCGCAAGTCGAAAAGAAAATTCATGTGTTCCAGATCCTCGGTGGCACCGCCTCGCGACCCAGCAGGGCCGGGCGTAGCAGCCGCCATAGTTCGATCAGCCAGGCCCGGGCGTGCAGGGCCTGCGCGGCCAGGCAGCGGGCCACCAGCAGGCCGGGGAGCTGGCTGAGATCGCCGCGTACCGGCGTCGACAGGTTGCGGCAACGTTCGAGCAGCTCACTGTCGATTTCGCCGGTGACCAGCAGTGTGGCGAACACCGGCTGGCCGTCGAGCCCGATCGGCGAGTCCAGCAACCCGTCGTTGCCGAGGATACGCTGGCGTTCGTGCCAGAGCGGCTTGCCGTCGCGGCGGATATCCAGGTGCGACTGGAAGTACCCGAGGTCGAAGCGCTCGCCGCTGGCCGGTCGGCCGAGGGCGACGATGTCCCAGTAGAACAGCCGGGCATCGCCTTCCAGGTCGATCCGGGTGTCGAGCTCGGCCTGGGCCGCGCTGAACACGATGGTTTCCTGGGGCAGCCATTCCAGGGTGGCGCCGACACCGACCCGCAACTGCAGGCTCTGGCAGGCGGGGCCGTTGGCGCGGTACCACTTGGCGGCGCCGGGGCTGGTCAACTGTGCCCAGGCATCGCGTTCGACGCTGGCGCTGATGTCCAGCCGGTCGCCGCCGGCGATCCCGCCAGGCGGGTGGACGATGATGTGCTGGCAGACTTCCGGGCCTTCGGCATACAGGTGCTTCTGTACCCGCAGCGGGCCCAGGTGGCGGCGGCGCGTCGGCCGGGTGGTGTCGCCGAAGCGGGCGTAGCCCAGTTCCAGCTCGGCGTGCCAGCTGGGCGTGAACAGGGCGTGGGTGGCAGATGAAGTCATGATGATCGATTATTGTCCGGACGCTACAGGTTAGATCGTAACCAACCCGCGTACACCCTCGGTTTCCATATTTTCTCCGCGCCCCTGCTGGATGATCTCGCCCCGGGACATCACCAGGTACTGGTCGGCCAACTCGGCGGCAAAGTCGTAGAACTGCTCCACCAGCAGGATCGCCATGTCGCCGCGGGCCGCCAGTTTGCGGATCACGGCGCCGATCTCCTTGATCACCGATGGCTGGATACCCTCGGTCGGTTCATCGAGGATCAGCAGCCGTGGACGGCTCGCCAGTGCCCGGCCGATCGCCAGCTGTTGCTGCTGGCCGCCGGAGAGGTCGCCGCCGCGCCGGTGTTTCATCTGCTGCAGGACCGGGAACAGTTCATAGATGAACCCCGGAACTTCCCGGGCCTGCGAGGCGGGAAAGCGCGACAGGCCCATCAGCAGGTTTTCCTCCACGGTCAGCCGACCGAAGATCTCCCGGCCCTGGGGCACGTAGGCGATCCCGGCGTGCACCCGCTGGTGCGGCTTGAAGCCGGTGATGGCGTTGCCCTCCCAGTTGACGCTGCCTTCGCGGGTGGGCAGCAGGCCCATCAGGCACTTGAGCAGGGTGGTCTTGCCCACGCCGTTGCGTCCGAGCAGGCAGGTGATTTCACCGATTTTCACATCGAACGACAGGCCGCGCAGGATGTGGCTACCGCCGTAGTATTGGTGCAGCGTGTCGACTTGCAGCATGCTCAGTTTCCCCACTCTGTCTTGTCTTGCATCGCCCCTTGTAGGCGCGTGGCTTGCCCGCGAAGCTTTTAGCGATCGTCAGGACGCCTTCGCGGGCAAGCCCGGCTCCTACAGGGGCGCGTCGTGTCAGCGGCCGAGGTAGACCTCGATGACGCGCTCGTTTTCCTGCACCTGTGCCAGCGAGCCTTCGGCCAGCACACTGCCCTGGTGCAGCACGGTCACGTGGTCGGCGATCGAGCCGACGAAGCCCATGTCGTGCTCGACCACCATCAGCGAATGCTTGCCGGCCAGGCTCTTGAACAGCTCGGCGGTGAACTCGGTCTCGGCATCGGTCATGCCGGCCACCGGCTCGTCGAGCAGCAGCAACTGCGGGTCCTGCATCAGCAACATGCCGATTTCCAGGAACTGCTTCTGGCCGTGCGACAAAAGCCCGGCCGGGCGGTTGACCGAAGTCGTCAGGCGAATGGTCTCCAGGACCTGGGCGATCGCGTCCCGCTGCTCGCCCGTCAGGCGCGCGCGCAGGCTGGCCCAGACCGACTTGTCGGTCTTCTGTGCCAGCTCCAGGTTCTCGAACACACTCAGGGCCTCGAATACCGTGGGCTTCTGGAACTTGCGACCGATCCCGGCCTGGGCGATCCGCACTTCGCTCATCTGCGTCAGGTCCAGGGTTTCGCCGAACCAGGCCTTGCCCTGGCCGGGCCGGGTCTTGCCGGTGATCACGTCCATCAGGGTGGTCTTGCCGGCACCGTTGGGACCGATGATGCAGCGCAGTTCGCCGACGCCGATGTACAGGTTGAGGTCGTTCAGCGCCTTGAAACCATCGAAGCTGACGCTGATGTCTTCCAGCGTCAGGATGGTGCCGTGGCGGGTGTTGAGCCCCTTGCCGGCAGCCTGGCCGAGACCGATGGCGTCGCGGCCGCTGCCGGCATCGAGGGCGGTCGGTTCGAGCATGAACTCGGCGGTCGGTGTGATTCTCATGCCTCACCCCTTTTCTTCAACAGGCCGATCACACCCTTGGGCAGGTACAGGGTGACGACGATGAACAGCGCTCCGAGGAAGAACAGCCAGTACTCCGGGAAGGCCACGGTGAACCAGCTCTTCATGCCGTTGACCAGGCCGGCGCCGAGCAACGGGCCGACCAGCGTGCCGCGCCCGCCGAGGGCAACCCAGACGGCGGCCTCGATGGAGTTGGTCGGTGACATCTCGCTGGGGTTGATGATCCCCACTTGGGGGACGTACAGCGCGCCGGCCAGGCCGCACAGCACCGCACTCAGGACCCAGACGAACAGCTTGAAGCCGCGAGGGTCGTAGCCGCAGAACATCAGCCGGTTCTCCGCATCGCGCAAGGCGGTCAGCACCCGGCCGAACTTGCTGCGCGCCAGTCGCCAGCCGCTGTACAGGCTGGCCAGCAACAGCAATACGGTGGCGAGGAACAGCGCGGCGCGGGTGCCCGGTTCGGTGATGCCGAAACCGAGGATACTGCGGAAGTTGGTAAAGCCGTTGTTGCCGCCGAAGCCGGTCTCGTTGCGAAAGAACAGCAGCATCGCGGCGAAGGTCAGGGCCTGGGTCATGATCGAGAAATACACGCCCTTGATCCGCGAACGGAAGGCGAAGAAGCCGAACACCAGCGCCAGCAGTCCCGGTGCCAGCACCACCAGGCACAAGGCCCAGAGGAAGTGGTTGGTGCCGGTCCAGTACCAGGGCAGTTCGCTCCACGACAGGAAGGTCATGAACGCCGGCAACTGGTCGCCGGAGGCTTCGCGCATCAGGTACATGCCCATGGCGTAGCCGCCCAGGGCGAAGAACAGGCCGTGTCCCAGGGACAACAGCCCGGCGTAGCCCCAGACCAGGTCGAGGGCCAGGGCGACGATGGCATAGCAGAGAATCTTGCCCACCAGGGTCAGGGTGTAGGCCGAAACCTGCAGCGGGCTCTGCGCCGGCAGCAATGACAGCAGCGGCAATGCCAGCAACAGGACCAGGAGCAGGCCGCCGATGACGATGGTCAGGCGCGGGCCGGCCTTTTGTGTGGCGCTCAACAGCAGGGGCTGGTTCATCAGTCGATCACCCGTCCTTTCAGTGCGAAGAGCCCTTGCGGACGTTTCTGGATAAACAGAATGATCAGCGCGAGGATCAGGATCTTGCCCAGCACCGCGCCGATCTGTGGTTCGAGGATCTTGTTGGCGACCCCCAGGCCGAACGCGGCGGTGACGCTGCCGGCCAGCTGACCGACGCCACCGAGCACCACCACCAGGAACGAGTCGATGATGTAGCTCTGGCCGAGGTCGGGGCCGACGTTGCCGATCTGGCTCAGGGCCACGCCGCCGAGGCCGGCGATGCCCGAGCCGAGGCCGAAGGCGAGCATGTCCACGCGGCCGGTGGGCACGCCGCAGCAGGCGGCCATGTTGCGGTTCTGGGTGACGGCGCGCACGTTGAGGCCGAGGCGGGTGCGGTTCAGCAGCAGCCAGGTCAGCACCACCACGAACAGTGCGAAGGCAATGATCACCAGGCGGCTATAGGGCAGCACGAGGTTGGGCAGGACCTGGACTCCGCCGGACAGCCAGCTCGGGTTGGCGACCTCCACGTTCTGTGCACCGAACAACAGGCGTATCAACTGGATCAGCATCAGGCTGATACCCCAGGTGGCGAGCAGGGTTTCCAGCGGCCGGCCGTAGAGGTGGCGGATCACCGTGCGCTCAAGGGCCATGCCGAGGCTCGCGGTGACGAAGAACGCCACCGGCAGCGCCAGCAGCGGGTAGTAGTCGAGGGCCTGCGGCATGAAACGCTGGAACAGCAGTTGCACCCCGTAGGTGGCGTAGGCCCCGATCATCAGCATCTCGCCGTGAGCCATGTTGATCACCCCGAGCAGGCCGAAGGTGATCGCCAGGCCCAGGGCCGCCAGCAGCAGGATCGAGCCCAGCGACAGGCCACTGAAGGCTTGGCCGAGCATTTCGCCCAGCATCAGCTTGCGCTTGACCTGGGCCAGGCTGGTCTCGGCGGCGGTGTGCACATTGGCATCGGTTTCGACGCCGGGTTGCAGCAGATCCTCGAGGCGGGTGCGGGCCAGCGGGTCGCCGCTGGCGCCGAGCAGGCGCACGGCGGCCAGGCGTACGCCGGGATCCGGGTCGACCAGTTGCAGGTTGGCCAGGGCCAGGCTCAGGGCGGCGTGCACGTCGGCGTCGGTTTCCCCGGCCAGTTGCCGGTCGAGGAAGGGCCGTTGCGCGGGCTTGGCGCTCTTCTGCAACTGCAGGGCGGCGCCGAGGCGCACCTTGGCGTCGGCGGCGAGCAGTTGCTGGGCGGCGACCGCGTTATCGATCAGGCCGCGCAGGCGGTTGTTCAGGCGCAGGGGCCTGGTTTCGCCGTTGAGCGTCAGTTGGCCGCTGTGCAGGGCGTCGATCAGTTCGATGCGCTCAGGCGCGGGGTGCGCGGCCCAGCCTTCCAGCAGGGCCGCCTGTTGGTTGGGGGAAGCGGCGACGAAGTCTTCGGCATCGCCGGCCTGGGCGGCCATCGGTAACAACAGCGCGAGGGCGAAAACGAAGAAAAGACGATGAAGGACAGTGGGCATATCAATGGCCTTGCGCATGGAAAACACGAACTGGAGGTGGTCGCAGTTCCTGTGGCGAGCGGGCATTTGTGGCGAGGGGGCTTGCCCCCGTTGGGCTGCGAAGCGGCCCTAAAGCCGGATAACTCGGTGTCGCAGACAGACCGAGCACTCTGACTTTACGACTGCTTCGCAGCCGAGCGGGGGCAAGCCCCCTCGCCACAGGGACCGGCCCGCTTTCGGCGGGCCGCCCCTCCACTCAGTTGCTCTTCACCGCATAGTCCGGCTTCTTGTCGTTGCCCGGGATGAACGGGCTCCACGGCTGGGCACGAATCGGCCCCTCGGTCTGCCAGACCACGTTGAACTGACCGTCCGGCTGGATCTCGCCGATCATCACCGGCTTGTGCAGGTGGTGGTTGGTCTTGTCCATGGTCAGGGTGTAGCCCGACGGCGCGGCGAAGGTCTGGCCGGCGAGGGCTTCGCGGACCTTGTCGACATCGGTGGACTTGGCCTTTTCCACCGCCTGGGCCCACATGTGGATGCCGACATAGGTGGCTTCCATCGGGTCGTTGGTCACCGCCTTGTCGGCGCCCGGCAGGTTTTTCTTCTTGGCGTAGGCCTTCCAGTCGGCGACGAACTTCTGGTTCACCGGGTTGTTCACCGATTCGAAGTAGTTCCACGCCGCGAGGTTACCGACCAACGGCTTGGTGTCGATGCCGCGCAGTTCCTCCTCGCCGACGGAGAAGGCCACCACCGGTACCTCGGTGGCCTTCAGGCCCTGGTTGGCCAGTTCCTTGTAGAACGGCACGTTGGAGTCACCGTTGACGGTGGAGATCACCGCGGTCTTGCCGCCAGCGGAGAACTTCTTGATGTTGGCGACGATGGTCTGGTAGTCGGCATGGCCGAACGGGGTGTAGACCTCTTCGATGTCCTTGTCCGCCACGCCCTTGGAATGCAGGAACGCGCGCAGGATCTTGTTGGTGGTGCGTGGGTAGACGTAGTCGGTGCCGAGCAGGAAGAAGCGCTTGGCGCTGCCACCGTCTTCGCTCATCAGGTACTCCACCGCCGGGATCGCCTGCTGGTTCGGCGCGGCGCCGGTGTAGAAGACGTTCGGCGACATCTCTTCGCCTTCATACTGCACCGGGTAGAACAGCAGGCCGTTGAGTTCCTCGAACACCGGCAGCACCGATTTGCGCGACACCGAGGTCCAGCAGCCGAACACCACCGCGACCTTGTCCTGGGTCAGCAACTGGCGGCTCTTCTCGGCGAACAGCGGCCAGTTGGAAGCCGGGTCGACCACCACCGGTTCGAGCATCTTGCCGTTGACCCCGCCCTTGGCGTTGATCTCGTCGATGGTCATCAGCGCCATGTCCTTGAGCGAGGTCTCGGAGATCGCCATGGTCCCGGACAGCGAGTGCAGGATACCGACCTTGATGGTCTCGGCGGCCTGCACGGTCCAGGTCATGCCCATGGCGGCAATCGATGCCGACAGGGTGAAAGCCTTGATCAAACTACGACGCTTCATGGTGCGATCTCCAGGGTCTCGATTTTTTTTGGGTTGGCGGATGCAGATGCTGACAGGCGTTTGCAAGGGCTGTGCCGAGTCGGGAAAAGGCCGGAACAGAGCGGTTCGGTGGGGTGCTGGTCTGAACAGTCGCACCAGGTGGGGGCGGATTGATCGATGTGGTGCGCGCGAAGCGCCAGGTTGGTGCTCGGGGTCGTTATCGCGTGGTGTTCATCGCCAGCAAGCCGGCTCCCACAGGCACCATGAAATCGTGGAAGCCGGCTTGCTGGCGACAGCGCCCTTACCGGCGCCGCATCAATCCGATGAAGAACACCCCGCCAATGGCGGCGGTGGCCACACCGATCGGCAG
>NZ_AQOH01000192.1 GCF_000364705.1 Pseudomonas fuscovaginae SE-1
CCGGGGCGATGAGCGTCCGTGCCGCGACATCGACCCAGATCAGGAACAAACTGCCGAGCAAGGCCGACACCGGCAGCAGCCGGCGATGCTCCGCGCCCACCAGGTAACGGGCGATATGCGGCACCATCAACCCGACAAAACCGATCGAGCCACTGATGGAAACCAGTACGCCAGTCATCAGCGAGGCGATCAGGAAGACCTTCAGGCGCACATTGCGGGCACTCAGCCCGAGGGTCACGGCGGTCTGTTCGCCGGCCATCAGTGCGTTCAGCGAACGGGCCATGCCCAGCAGCAGGAGCAGCCCGCAGAGCACGCTCAGCGTCGGCACCAGCAGCAGTTCCCAGCGCGCCAGGCCAAGGCCGCCGAGCATCCAGAACATCACCGCGGAACTGGCCCGGTGGTCGCCGAGAAACAACAGCAGGTTGGCCAGCGCCATCATCACGAACGACACCGCCACCCCGCACAGCAGCAGCCGTTCGCTGTCCAGCCGGCCGTTGCGGCTGGGGG
>NZ_AQOH01000193.1 GCF_000364705.1 Pseudomonas fuscovaginae SE-1
AGCACCGCCAGCATGCTGCCCAGGGCGCCGATGAAGGCGGCGGTGGGCAGGGTCAGCAGGCCGGCGATCTCGCCGACATGCAGCACCACGATCACCGCGCCGAGGGTGGCCCCTGACGTGACGCCGAGCAGGTGCGGATCGGCCAGCGGGTTGCGGGTCACCGCCTGCAGCACCGCGCCGATCAGTGCCAGGCCGGCACCGACCAGGGCGCCCAACAGCATGCGCGGCACACGGATCAGCCAGACGATGTGCTCCTGGCCGGGTCTCCAGTCCGGCGTGCCGCTGCCCAGCAGCTTGTAGGCGAGGACGCGCCACACCAGGTCCACCGGCAGCCGTGCCGGGCCGAAGCCCAGCGACACCACGCAGGACACCAGCAACAGTGCGCCGAGCGCGACCAGCAGCAAGGGATAGCGGCGGCTCATCATTGGGGATGGAACGCCTTGGCCAGGGTTTCGATGGCGTGGACATTATCGATACCCGGCGTCGCCTCGGCGTAGGGGATGACCACGAAGCGTTTATTGCGGATCGCATCCACCGACTGCAAGGCCGGGTTTTTCTCCAGGAATTGCTGTTTCTGCTCGGCGGTGATTTCGCTGTAGTCGACGATGACGATCACCTGCGGGTTCTTCTCCACCACGCTTTCCCAGTTGACCCGGGTCCAGCTGGCCTCGACGTCATCGAGCACGTTGCGCCCGCCCGCCGCCTCGATCAGCGCCTGGGGCATGGCCAGGCGGCCGGCGGTCATGGCGCGGTCCTCGCCGCTGTCGTAGAGGAACACCCGTGGGCGGTCGGCCGGCAGGTCTTTCTGCACGGCGGCGACCCGGGCCTGCATCTGCGCGATCAGCGCTTCGGCGCGGTCCTGCACGTCGAAGATCCGCCCCAGGTTGCGCAGGTCGTTGTAGGTGTCGTCGAGGCTGGCGCCGGGGCGCTTCATCACGAAGGCGCAGGACTCGGTCAGTTCGTAGACGTTGATACCCAGCGGGGCCAGGGTCTGTGGCGTGAGGTCGCCTCCGACGCGCATGCCGTAGTCCCAGCCCGCGAAGAAAAAGTCGACGTTGGCGTTGAGCAGGGTCTCCACCGAGGGATACTTGGCCGCCAGTTCCGGCAGGCCGTCGAGGGTCCGGGCCATTTGCGGAGTGACCGACTTCCAGCCGCTGATGCCGCTGTAGCCGGCCATGCGCGACTTCAGACCGAGGGCGAGCATCATCTGGGTCATGTTGATGTCGTGACTCAGCGCATGCCGGGGCGCCTCCTTGAAGGTCACTTCGCGGTTGCAGCTGTGGATCGTCAACGGGTAGTGCGTCGACTCGGCCAGGCTGGTCGCCGAGGCGAACAGGGAACCGAGGCAGAACGCCAGGCGCAGTAGCTTCATGGTTGGGTTATCCAGGTGATTCGTGGGTAGCCACCCAACGGGTGGGTATCGACCAGGGCTTCGACGCCGAACACCGTGCGCAGCAGTTCGGGGTTCAGCACCTCCTGCGGGGTGCCACTGGCGACGACGTGGCCGTGGTCGAGCACGTACAGCCGGTCGCAGAAGGCGGCGGCGAGATTGAGGTCGTGGATGCTGGCGAGGGTGCCGATCTTCAGGCGCCTGACCAGGCTCAGCAGTTCCAGTTGATAACGCGGGTCGAGGTGGTTGGTCGGCTCGTCGAGGATCAGCAACTGCGGTTGCTGGGCCAGGGCACGGGCGAGAATCACCCGCTGCTTTTCGCCGCCGGACAGCGTGGCGAAGGCGTGCTCCTCGAACCCGAGCATGCCGACCGATTCCAGGGCCTGGTGGACCAGTGTGCGGTCGAGGGCGGTTTCGCCATCGAACAGTGTCTTGTGCGGCGTGCGGCCCATGCTGACCACTTCGTCGACGGTCAGGCCGAAGGCGTCGGGGAATTCCTGCAGGACCACGGCGATGCGCTGGGCGCACCAGCGGGGCGACTGTTTCCAGACGTTCTGGTGTTCCAGCAGCACCTCGCCGCTTTCCGGCTGGCTGAAGCGATAGGCGCACTTGAGCAGGCTGGTCTTGCCGCTGCCGTTGGGGCCGATCAGGCCGACGAACTCGCCTGCTGCCACCCGCAGGTTGGCATCACGCAGTTGGAACTGGTGGTGGCAGTGGCCCTGGCCCAGAGGTGTCCAGGCCAGGTTGGCGAGGGTCAGCGAGGTCATTGCGTGCTCATTGGTTTATCTGTTTTACAACCTGGTTGGGAAACGGATGGCCGTCTTGGGCAGGGCTTGGAGCTTCGTTCCAATTTGAGCCAGGGTTTGAATCTGAAACCTGAAACCTGAAACCTGAAACCTGAAACCTGAAATCTGAGCCTGAAATCTGAACCTGTGGCGAGCGGGCTTGCCCGCGCTGGGACGCAACGCGTCCCTGAACCCGGCCAATGCGCTCCATCAGGTAGAGCGCGTTGGCCGAGTTTACGGCCGCTTCGCAGCCGAGCGCGGGCAAGCCCGCTCGCCACAGAGTCCCAGTTCAGCTCAAGAACTCCACAGAGTCCCAGTTCAGCTCAAGAACTCCACAGAGTCCCAGTTCAGCTCAAGAGCTCCACAGAGTCCCAGTTCAGCTCAAGAGCTCCACAGAGTCCCGGTTCAGCTCA
This sequence comes from Pseudomonas fuscovaginae SE-1, assembly GCF_000364705.1. Classification (GTDB taxonomy): domain Bacteria; phylum Pseudomonadota; class Gammaproteobacteria; order Pseudomonadales; family Pseudomonadaceae; genus Aquipseudomonas; species Aquipseudomonas fuscovaginae_A. The sequence continues at coordinate 2,589 of NZ_AQOH01000193.1, forward strand.
AGAACTCCACAGAGTCCCAGTTCAGCTCAAGAAC
>NZ_AQOH01000194.1 GCF_000364705.1 Pseudomonas fuscovaginae SE-1
ATAATCCCTACACCCTCTCCAGTAGTAGAGGAGCAAGACATTTTTTATCTCAGAGTAGGTCGATCTATCCAATTTACTTTACCCCTGTCGCTACCGGACGAAGAATAACACCATTATTATCCATAAAATACACCATCACCCCAGGATATTTACTCTTAAACTGCGAAGCAACCCCCAAGCAACTCGCACAAGCTGCACGTTCGGTTAAAATCATTACAGTACCTCTAGCATCAGTTCTATCCCCAAGCTGCCGAGCCAAGCTACTTAAAATATTAGCTTCGGAATCACCAGCCCTTGCAGTTAAAACCCCAGCTTTGTTTGCAACCTCAAAAGTTTCAAAAACACTATCCCTTCCAACTATCCCCATAGCGGCTTGAGCAGCCGTTGGAGTGCTGATGCCGCTATGAGCTGCAACCACAGAAGGGAGGCCTTCGATTGCAACATCTGCAACAGCCATATTTCCTCCACGTTTCAGGTCTGATGTCAAGGTACTCCTCATAGCAGTTATGCTTTGCTTCATGACCTCAGCATTAATGACCGGGATATTAGAGTGCCCTACTTCTGCGCCCACTGTTGCATTTGAAGAATTAAAATTTTTAGCAGTTGATGCCTCTAGCTTCGCTACGTCTTTCTCTAACTCAGCTGATTTTTTTAGAGAAAGCTTATTCAGTAACTTACTGGATGCCTCGATTCCAACTTTCCCTAAGACTGCACCTGCCTTTGCCACGCCACCAACATCTGTGGCCAAACTGGCAGTAGTTTGTAGCAAAAGCCCCAAGTCCCGCCCTAACAGCACAGCCTGCGCGTCTCCCCCGTATTCCAACGCGTAATTTATACGGTCATAAGAGGCCTCTAAGCTCGCAAATGCCTCACTACTCAGTGTTTTCACTACCTCTGGGTTATGTATTAGCTCATACAACCCTTTCATACCCTGCTTAGGGTTGGCCATGAAGGAGGCAATACCACTTATATCTTTCCAACCTCCCTCGTTAAGGCCGACCAAAAATCCGATTGCCGTTTCGGTATCTTGTTGTGAGGATATCTGCGCCCATTTCCGCCTAATTTCCAAACGTTCCAAGAAGCCAGTTGCTTTATCCAGCTCTTTCTGACGCTGAACTTTCTGCTGCGTGGCCAACCAATTATTATCAACATTTGAAATAGCTGAGTTAGTTGGGAAAAACGGGACGCGAAAAACGGGACGGATTTATTTTCCTTATTTTCCTGAGTCTCGC
>NZ_AQOH01000195.1 GCF_000364705.1 Pseudomonas fuscovaginae SE-1
CCGAACGGCAGCGGCCTGTCGCACAACCAGTTCCAGGACTACAACGTCGGCAGCAACGGCGTCATCCTCAACAACGCCACCGGCCGTACCCAGTCGACGCAACTGGGCGGGATCATTCTCGGCAACAGCAACCTCAACGGCCGCGCCGCGTCGACCATTCTCAACGAGGTCAACGGTGGCAGCCCGAGCCAGTTGCGTGGCTACACCGAGGTGGCGGGGCAGTCGGCTCATGTCATTGTTGCCAACCCCTATGGCATCACCTGTAACGGCTGCGGCTTCATCAACACCCCTCAGGCGACGCTGACCACCGGCAAGGCGGTGATCGAAAACGGCCAGGTCAGCCGCTATCAGGTCGACCAGGGTAGCGTCTCCCTCGAAGGCGCTGGCCTGAACGCCAACAACATCGACCGCTTCGAGATCATCACCCGCTCGGCCAAGTTGAATGCCGAGATCCAGGCGAAGAACCTGGCGATCATCACTGGGGCCAACGACGTCGATGCCAAGACCCTAAAGGCCACTGCCCGTGCCGCCGATCCGGCCAGTGCACCGCAACTGGCGATCGACTCCTCGGCCCTGGGCGGTATGTATGCCGGCGCGATCAAGTTGGTCGGGACCGAAGCCGGTGTCGGGGTGAAACTCGATGGCAAGATGGTTGCCAGCGGGGGCGATATCCAGCTCGATGCCAACGGCCACCTGAGCATGGTCGATACGGCGGCGACCGGGGCGGTCAACGTCAAGGCCCAGAGCCTGGAGGCCAAGGGCCCGGTCTACGCCGGCACCACCCTGAACGTGAAGACCGCCGGTGATCTGACCAGCCAGAACAACCTGGTGGCCAAGGATCGCATCACCCTGGGCAGCGGCGGACAGTTGACCAACAACGGCATCATCGAGGCCGGGGTCAATGCCGATAACAGCCGTAATGCCACCGGCGACGTCAGCATCACCGCACAGAACGTCAACAACGCCGGCAAGAGTGTGATCGCCAGCCGCGACCTGAAGATCACGGCCACACAGAGCCTGAACAACCGTGGCGGAGCCATTTCCGGCGGCGCGACCACGACGCTGGCAGCGGCCAGCCTGGACAACGTCCAGGGGCAGGTGACAGGTGATCTGGGGTTGAATATCGACCTCAGCGGCGCCCTGGACAACCAGGGCGGCACGCTGGGCTCTGGCGGTGCGCTGACCCTCAGTGCAGCCAGCCTCGACAACCGTGCGGCGGGTATCGTGCTGGCTTCGGGTGGCGGCCTGACCGCCAGGATCCGTGGTGCTATCGATAACCGTGAGCAAGGCAAGCTGCGCGCTACCGGTGCCATTGACCTCAAGACCGACAGCCTGGACAACCGTGGTGGCAGCCTGGCCGGCAAGGACCAACTGATCCTGCGCAGTGCCTCGGTCGATAACCGTGGTGGCCTGATCCAGGCCGACCAGGATGCCAAGCTGCTGGTCGACCGGTTGGACAACCGCGACAAGGGCAACCTGCTCGGCAAGGCGGCCGTCACTTACGAAGGTACCCGCCTGGACAACACGGGCGGCCTGCTCAGCGCCACCGGCCCGGTCACCCTCAAGGCTCAGGTAGTGGCTAACGCCCAGGGGCGTATCGCCAGCCAGAGTGACGTGACGGCCACTATCGACACCCTGAACCAGCAGGGCGGGGCACTGGTCGCCCAAGGCGCGCTGCTGCTGACCGGCAAGAGCCTGGACAACCGCAATGGCGGGACCGTTGCCAGCATCCAGGGCCTGACCGTCGATGTCGATCAAGTCGACAACCGTGCCGGTGAACTGTCCAGCACCGGTGGCAAGGTCAAACTGAATGCCCAGCGTCTGGATAACAGCGATGGCGGCAAGCTGCTTGCCGAGACCGACCTGGCCCTGAGCGTGGCGCAGTTGATCAACCAGACCAAGGGCCGGTTGTTCGCCAAGGGCAGTGCCAGCCTGAGCGGTACCTCCCTGGACAACACCGGCGGTACCGTCTCGTCGCTCAAGGGGCTGGACATCCGCCTCGACGGCGCGTTGCTCAACAACACCGGCCTGCTCAGCAGCGAAGGTGCCTTGAGCCTCAAGGCGGCCAGCCTGGACAACACCAGCGGCAAAATCGGCAGCGCCGGTGACCTGTCCCTCGACAGCCTCGGCGCCGTGCTCAACCAGGGCGGTTCGATCCTGACCGATCACGGACTGACCCTCGCCAGCTCGCGCCTCGACAACAGCCAGCAGGGCCTTGTCAGCGGTCTGGGCGCTGTCCGCGTGACCACCGGGGCATTTGACAACAGCCAGGAAGGGCGCCTGGTCAGCGATGACCGCCTGGACCTGACCGCGGCCCAGGTCGACAACACCTCCGGTCGTATCGCCAGCGGCAAGGACCTGACCGCCAGCGTCACCGGCCTCGACCAGCGGAACGGCGAGCTGTTCAGCAAGACCCAACTGAACCTGGACCTGAACAATGGCCAGTTGAACAACCAGGCAGGCCTGATCAACGGTCCGCTGCTGGTGCTCAAGAACCTCAAGGGCGTGAACAACCAGGGCGGTGAAATCTCCAGCGCCCAGGCGTTCACCCTGGCGGCGCAGAGCCTGGACAACAGCAACGGCAAGCTGCTGGGCAACCAGGGCCTGACCCTGCGCATCGAGCAGGCACTCAATAACGTCAAGGGCCTGGTCTCCGCCGCGTCCCTCGACAGCCGCAGCGCCAGCCTGGACAACAGCCAGGGGCAGATCAGCAGTCGTGGGCAGGCTGACCTGACTGTCACAGGCGCTTTTACCAACCTGAATGGCCAGTTGATCGCTAGCGGCGACCTGAGCCTCACCGGCACTTTCCTGGACAACCGCCAGAACGGTTTGGTAGGCGCCACAAAAGCGCTGAAACTCAACGTCGAGCAGATCGACAACCGGGCTGGCGAGCTGTCCGCCAACGCGAACATCAATATTACCGCCAACCGCCTGGATAACCGCGATGGCGGCAAGGTCCTCGCCGATACCACCCTGGCCGTAGACAGTGTCCAGCTTCTCAACGGCAACGAGGGCCTGCTCAAGGGCAAGACCGGCCTGGCGCTCGATGGCCAGACCCTCGACAACACCAACGGCCAACTGATCAGCGG
>NZ_AQOH01000196.1 GCF_000364705.1 Pseudomonas fuscovaginae SE-1
CACCCTAACGGCCAAGACCACTGCTGCGTTGGTCAACCAGGGCGGACGCCTGGTCAGTGACCGTGGCGTCACCGTCAACAGCGCCAGCCTCGACAACACGGCCCAGGGTGTGATCAGCGGCAAGGGCGCGGTGGGAGTGACCACCGGTGCCTTCGACAACCGCACCGGCAGCCTGACCAGCGCCGACCGCCTGACGCTGACGGCCGGGCAGGTCACCAACCAGGGTGGCCGTATCGGCAGCGACAAGGCCCTGACAGCCAGCGTCACGGGCCTCGACCAGCAGGGCGGCAAGCTGTTCAGCAACAGCGCCCTGACACTGGACATGAACCAGGGTCAACTGAACAACCAGAACGGCCTGATCAATGCGCCGCTGCTGGTGCTCAACAACCTCAAGGGCGTGAACAACCAGGGCGGTGAAATCTCCAGTGCCCAGGCCTTCACCCTGGCCGCCGACAGCCTGGACAACAGCAACGGCAAACTGCTCGGTGACCAGGCCGTCACCCTGCGTGTCAACCAGGCCCTGACCAACCTCAAGGGCCTGATCGCCGCAGCGGCACTGGACATCCGGGCGGCCAGCCTGGACTCCAGCAACGGTGGTGAAGTCTCGTCCCAGGGTGATATCGACCTGTCCGTCTCCAGCCTGACCCAGAATGGCGGGCGCCTGCTGAGTGACCAGGCCATCCGCCTCGACCTGGCCGGTGGTGACCTCGACAACCGCAACGGCCTGCTCAGTGCCAAGGGCCCGCTGACCCTCAACAACCTGCGCGACCTGAACAACCAGAACGGCGAACTCTCCAGCCG
>NZ_AQOH01000197.1 GCF_000364705.1 Pseudomonas fuscovaginae SE-1
TTTCAACGTCGCCGGGCGCAACCTGGACAACAGCAACGGCAAGTTGATCAGCAACGACCAACTGGGCGTGACCGGCAACACCCTGACCAACCAGGGCGGCCTGATCTCCGGTTGGCAGGGGTTGAGCGTCAGTGCTGCGAGCCTGGACAACCGCAACAGCGGCACCCTGTCCAGCCGCAGCGGTAACCTGGATGTCACCTTGAGCGGTGCACTGCTCAACGCCAATGACGGCGCACTGGTCAGCAAACAGGCCCTGACCGTCAAAGCCGACAGCCTCGACAACCGCGCCGGCATCCTCTCCAGTGGCGCCGGACAAAAGCTGACCGTCGCCGGCCTGCTGGACAACACCCAGGGTGGTTCCATCGACAGCGGCGCGGCCCTGACCCTGAACGCCATGGCCCTGAACAACGCTGGCAGCATCAGCGCCGAACAGGCCATCGACTTCACCGGCACCGACCTGGATAACAGCAACGGCACCTTGACCGGCAACGGCGCGATCAGCCTCGACCTGCTCGGCGCCCTGACCAACAGCAACGGCAAGCTGGCCAGCGCCGGCCCCCTGGTCATCAGCCGCAGCAGCCAGATCAGCAACCAGGGCGGCCAACTGGTCAGCCAGGGCCTGCTCAGCCTGCTGACCGGTCGCCTCGACAACAGCCATGGCGGTACCGTCGCCGCCAACGGCAACCTGCAGATCACCAGCAGCGGCGCCGTACAGAACAACGCCGACGGCCTGATCTACAGCCAGAACGGTGATCTCGGCGTCAACGCCGGCAGCCTGGCCAACGGCAAGGGCGCGCTGCAAGGGCAGGGCGCCCTGAACCTGACCGTGACCGGCGACATCGACAACCAGAGCGGCAAGCTGCTGGCCCAGAACGGCAACCTGACTGCCCGTGCGGCCAGCCTCGACAACCGTGGCGGTACCCTGAGCAGCCTCAAGGGTGCACTGGAAACCCAAATCGTCGGCGTGCTGAAAAACGGCTACGACCTGAACAACAACCGCCAGGGCGGGATCATCCAGGGCCAGAGCCTGAAGCTGAAGGCGCTGGGTGGTCTCGACAACTACGGCGGTCGTATCTCGGCCCAGACCGGCGATGCCCTGATCACCACGGCTGACGTCGACAACCGTAACGGCGGCATCTATGCCAAGGGCCTGGTGCAGGTCACCGGCAACAATTTCGACAACAGCGGCGACAACGATGGCCAGATCGCCGGCCAACGCATCGACCTGAGCCTCAACGGTGCCCTGAACAACCGCCTGGGCATCATCGAAAGCGACAGCACCCTGAGCGTGCGCGCCGCCAGCCTGGATAACCAGACCGGCCAACTGCGCGCCCTGGGCACCAGTAGCAAGACCGACTTCCAGATCGGCGGCTTGTTCGACAACCGCAACGGCAAGCTGGAAACCGCCAACAGCGACCTGACCCTGAACGTCGGTGGCTTCCAGAACCAGGGCGGCAGCCTGCTGCATGTGGGCAGCGGCACCTTCGATATCGCCACCGACAAGCTGCTCAACGCCGGTGGCACCGTGACCACCCGTGGTGGCCTGAGCCTGACGGCGGACAACTGGACCAACAGCAGCGTGATCCAGGCCGGTCGGTTGAGCCTCAACGTTGGCACCCTGAACCAGACGGCAGGCGGGCAACTGCTGGCCGTCGACAGCCTGACCGGCAGCGGCGGCAACTGGAACAACGACGG
>NZ_AQOH01000198.1 GCF_000364705.1 Pseudomonas fuscovaginae SE-1
CACACTGGGCAACTCGGGTCGAATCACGTCAGCCGCCGGGTTGGATGTTACTGCAGCAGCCATCAACAACTATGGAACCTTGGGCAGCAACGCTGTGTTGCGCCTCAGTACTCCCAGTCTGTTGAACGAAAATGGCCTGATCTTCAGTGCGGGTGACAGTAACCTGCAGGTCAACAGCTTCACCAATCACACGGCGCAACTGTATTCCCTCGGAGCGGTCAGCATCGGTGGGTATGGCGGCGCAACCCAAGCCACCCAGGTCAGCAATATCTCGGGTGGATTGGAGAGCGCGGGAAAATTTACAGTTAACGCGGCCACCTTCGAGAACCGTACGGAAAGCTTCAGCATGGGCCGTACGCTGGTTTCGGGCGCCATCGCTGTTCAGTGCCTGGACTGCTCGGGTGATCACTACGATCTCAACTACGTCGCGCGAGAGGTTTTCGAGGGGCGTGATACCGACACCAGTGCTTCTGCCACGTTGACGGCCGGAGGAGACTTCACCTTCAAGGGTAGCAGTTTCCTCAACAGCAAAAGCACGATCAGTGCGGGTGGCAATATCGATATTCAGGCAAATGACCTGAAGAACGTCGGGGCCGTGGGCGGCACGATCGAGCGTACGCGTGTTTATCGGACATACGAAATTACCGATGGTACGGCCAATCGTTCGATGTCCTGGGTTGTTGGCTACAACCAGCGCAATAACCCCAACTTCCCATATGTCTACTATGTCAACGGCTCAGGGGGGTTGAGCCTGGCTATACCCAAATCTACAACTGGGCGTGAAGGTGGACACGATGGCGGGATCATCTATTCCGTTTCGTTGCGAGATGCAGTCACTGGCACACCTGTGAAGAACACGCTTTCGGGTTATAGCTACGGAAATATTCCTCAGTCGGCATACGACCGTAACAACCTCGTAGCCTTGCCAGGTCAGTTGCAGCAGTACTCACTGACCAGTGATGTCGAAGTCTCCAAGGACGGTGCTGGTACGGGTCGCAGTGCGGTGATCCAGGCGGGCGGTAAAGTCTCGATCGCCGCTACCCAGAAACTGGAAAACAGCGCCATCCACCAGGACTACGCGATCAGCACCGGGTCAAACCAGGTTCAGGAAACCCGGGTCAGTGGTACCGGTGCGCCTGTAGTTATCAGGCTGAGCCCTCAACTGTCCCCTGACCTGGCCCAGCAGCAGGTCAACCCGCTGGCCTTGCCGGGCTTCAGCCTGCCTACCGGGCAGAATGGTCTGTTCCGTTTGAATGGGCAGGGTGGTAGCGCTCCACAGGCCGGTCATGCCCGCCCTACGACACAAGACTCAAACATCGGTTCCGATATTCAGCGCCAACAGGCAACGGATAACGCTCAGGGGCGGTCACTCCTGCTTGCTGATGCTACCCAGGGCAAGGCGCAGTTCGAGCAGATGACCCGTCAGGGGACAGACGCCAATGTCAGTGGCAGCGCGGTCAATGTTACGGCTCCGCTTTCGAATCCAGCCGACTCGATTGCTCCGATCCCAGGGACGGGCGCCAACCGGGTCGTCGGGTTGCCGGATACCTCTGGCCGCTCCTCTCCCCACAAGTACCTGATCGAAACCAATCCGGTGTTGACCGACCTCAAGCAGTTCATGAGCTCGGATTATCT
>NZ_AQOH01000199.1 GCF_000364705.1 Pseudomonas fuscovaginae SE-1
GAGCATGCGGTTGAAGGTGAACAGCACGTCGTCGGCGTTGAAGTTGCGCGTCGGCTTGAAGTAGTCGGTGGTGTGGAACTTGACCCCTTCGCGCAGATGGAAGGTGTAGGTCAGGCCGTCGGGCGAAATGTCCCAACTGGTCGCCAGACCAGGAATCACGGCGGTGCCGCCACGTTCAAACTGGCTCAGACGGTTGAAGACGGTTTCGGCAGAGGCATCGAAGTCGGTTCCGGCGGTGTATTGGCCTGGATCGAAACCGGCCGGGCTCCCTTCGGAGCAGTACACCAGGTTTGTCGCTGCGAGGGCGAACGGTGCGCCGGCCAGGAGGCCTGCGCCAACTAAAAACGGAATGACTGCTTTTTTAAGCATTGGTGGCCTCATGATTTGTTGTCATTTTTGGTTGTGAGGACGACCTCGTGAGTCGACCTGCGGATACTTATGCAGGCCCTGTACCCATTGCAAGATGCAGAGAGGCCGCAAGTCTCAAAGTGTGGCACGAACGTACACGAATGTCGCAATTGTATAAATACTGACGCATTTGACCGTTTGCACAGGTTTTTTCCGGTGCAAACGGCGCACTGCGAGCGGGCAACCGGGGTGTCTGGCGCACCCGATCGGGGCGTTGCCGTTACTTATCCAGACTCACGCCATAGAAGGGGGTCAGGCCGAACGGACTGATACGGAAGTCACGGACTTCCTTGCGTAGCGGCTGGAACACCGTCGAGTTGGCGATCGGCGTGATCGGTACCTGTTCCTTGAGAATTTTCTGCGCCTGCTGGTAGAGCTTCACCCGCTCGTCGCGGTCGCTGGAGAGCTTGGCCTTCTGGATCAGCTTGTCATAGTCCGGGTTGCACCACTTGGCGTAGTTGCTGCCCTTGACCGCGGCGCAGTTGTACAGCACGCCGAGCCAGTTGTCCGGGTCACCGTTGTCGCCGGTCCAGCCGTAGATCATCGCGTCATGTTCGCCATTCTTGGCGCGCTTGATGTACTCGCCCCACTCGTAGCTGACGATGTTGGCCTTGATCCCGACCTTGGCCCAGTCCTGCTGGATCATCTGCGCCGACATCCGCGCATTCGGGTTGGAGGCGCGCTGGACGGTCATTGCCCACAGATCAATGCGGGTGCCGGGTGCGACGCCGGCCTCCTTGAGCAATGCCTTGGCCTTGGTCGGATCGTAGGGTGCATCCTTGATGTTCGGATCGAACGACCACTGCGCCGGTGGCAGGGCGTTCTGCGCCAGTTGCCCGGCGCCCTGGTACACCGCCTTGATGATCGCCGGCTTGTCGATCGCCATGTCGAGTGCCTGACGGACCTTGAGCTGGTCGAGCGGCTTGTGGGTGACGTTGTAGGCCAAAAAGCCCAGGTTGAAGCCGGCCTGTTGCAGCACCCGCAGGTTCGGAGCCTGCTTCATCACCTCGATGTCGGCCGGGCGCGGGTAGCCGCTGACCTGGCATTCGCCGGCCTTGAGCTTCTGCAGGCGGGCGGCGGCATCCGGGGTGATGGCGAAGACCAGGTTGTCGAGCCTGACGTCCTCGGGTTTCCAGTAGGCCTTGTTGGCGCTGTAGCGGATCTGCGCATCCTTCTGGTAGCGCTTGAACACGAACGGCCCGGTGCCCACCGGTTTCTGGTTGAGCTCCTCGGCCTTGCCCGCCTTGAGCAGCTTGTCGGCATATTCGGCGGACTGGATCGAGGCGAAACTCATCGCCAGGTTCTGCACGAAGGCCGCGTCGACATTGTTCAGGCTGAAGCGCACGGTCTGCTCGTCGAGTTTCTCGACACGCTTGATCGTGGTGTCCAGGCCCATGTCGGTGAAATACGGCGACTCCGAAGGATAGGCCTTGCGGAACGGCATGTCCTTGTCGAGCAGGCGGTTGAAGGTGAACAGCACGTCGTCGGCGTTGAAGTCGCGGCTCGGGGTGAAATAGTCGGTGGTGTGGAACTTCACGCCCTGGCGCAGGTGGAAGGTGTAGGCCAGGCCGTCCGGGGAAACTTCCCAGCTCGTGGCCAGGCCGGGTTCGACCTCGGTGCCACCACGCTTGAACTGGGTCAGACGGTTGAACACGGTTTCCGCCGAGGCATCGAAGTCGGTGCCGCTGGTGTACTGGCTGGGGTCGAAGCCGGCCGGGCTGGCTTCCGAGCAGTAGACCAGGGTGCTGGCCGCCTGGGCCAGTGGAGCGCAGGCCAATAGGCCGGCGGCAAGGAGCAGCGGTTTGAATACGGTTCTTTCCATGGAGTCCCCTGGGAGTGCTTTCAGCGAGCGAAAAAAACGGCGGTCACCGAGGTTACCGCCGTTGCGGGCCGCTTATAAAGCACTTGTGGAGGCTTTCACCGGGCTTATTGCAGGACTTCGATCACGCCGTCGGCGCTCATCTTCACTTCGCTGGTACCGGCCTCGACTTCCGGTGCTGGTGCCGGTGCCATCTCCATCGCCGCCTTCATCATCATCGGCGCACGGGCGTAGGGTTGTGGATAACCGCCGCTGTTGAGGTTCAGGCTGACGATCTTGTAGCTCTTGCCGCCGAGGGCTTCGGTGGCGATCTGGGCGCGGGCCTTGAAGGCGTTGACCGCGTCCTTGAGCAGGGCGTCTTCGCTGGTCTTGCGGGCCGTGTTGGAGATGGTGAAGTTCATGCTGTCCATCTTCAGGGTCTGCATCAGGTCGCCGGTCAGCTTGGACAGGGCGGCGAAGTCCGGGCTTTCCAGACGCAGTTCGGCACGTTCCTGCCAGCCGGTGATCTTCTGGGTCTTGCTGTCGTAGATCGGGTAGCTGTTGCGCGAGCCCTGGCGCAGGGTCACGGCCTTCACTTCGCGGGCCTCGCCTAGGGCCTTGTTCAGCGTGGTGGTGATCTGTGCGGCGAGCTTGGCCGGGTCGGCGTTCTGCGCCTCGGTGTACAGGGTGACGATCATCAGGTCGCGCGCCACTTCCTGGCTGGCTTCGGCACGCAGGGAGACCTGGTTGTAGTGAAGCTCATCGGCAGCCACCGCCGGCAGGCTGGCCAGGGTGGCGGTGCTGAGGGCGAGCAGGGTGGCGCTGCGAGTGAACCGTTGCATAAGGACTCCTTGGGATACGGGACGCGATGATCGGCGGGCGATGTCGCGTTAATCCTTGAGACTCTAGCTTTTATACCCGGGTTCACCCAATTACAACTTCCATACAACTGTAAGGAGCGGTGACGGGGGATGTGGCCGTTTGCCGCACTTTTCCCAGCCGGGGCCCCGGCTTGGGTATACTTCCGATGGTCCGCCTGGAGCGCTCATCAGGAGAGCTCATGCTCGCCCCCTTTCAATTGCTGTCCGCGACTCGCCAGAACCTCTGGCGCCTGACGTTCATCCGTATCCTGGTGCTGGCCGCCCAGGCCGGTTCGGTAGGCATCGCCTACGGCTTCGAACTGCTGCCGCTGCCCTGGCTGCAACTGTGGACCACGCTGGCCTGCTCGGCGGTGCTGTGTGCCTTCACCGTGGTGCGCCTGCGCACCACCTGGCCGGTCACCGAACTCGAGTATGCCGTGCAACTGGCCTGCGACCTGTTCATCCACAGTGCGCTGCTGTATTTCTCCGGCGGTTCGACCAACCCCTTCGTGTCCTATTACCTGGTGCCGCTGACCATTGCCGCGGTGACCTTGCCCTGGCGTTTTTCGCTGGTGCTCTCCGGTGTCGCCCTGGCGCTGTACACCCTGTTGCTGGTGCAGTTCTACCCCTTGGAAACCTTGCCGATCTCGCGGGAAAAACTGCAGATCTACGGCATGTGGCTGAGCTTCGCCCTGGCCGCCGCGGTGATCACCTTCTTCGCGGCGAAGATGGCCGAGGAACTGCGCCGCCAGGAAGAGCTGCGTGCGCTGCGTCGCGAGGAAGGCCTGCGCGACCAGCAACTGCTGGCCGTGGCGACGCAGGCTGGC
>NZ_AQOH01000200.1 GCF_000364705.1 Pseudomonas fuscovaginae SE-1
GCCGCTGGCGACCATGAGCGTGCTGCTCAAGGAGATGCGCCAGGACCACCCGGACCCGCTGCTGCAGGATGACCTGAGCGTGCTCCAGGACCAGGTCAAGCTGTGCAAGGAAACCCTGCAGCAACTGGTGCGCGCGGCCGAGGCCAATCGTCGACTGGCGGTAGAGGAGCAGGACGTCACCGTCTGGCTCGACGAGGCGTTGAACCGCTGGCACCTGATGCGCCCGGAAGCCAGCTATCGCTTCCAGCGCCTCGGCCAGGGCGAGGTGCCACGCCTGGCGCCGCCGCCGGACCTGACCCAGGCCCTGCTCAACCTGTTGAACAATGCCGCCGACGCCTGCCCCGAGGGCCTGGAAGTGCGGCTCGACTGGGATGAGGAAAACTTCACCATCAGTATTCGCGACCACGGCGCCGGTGTGCCGCTGGCCATTGCCGAGCAGATCGGCAAGCCGTTCTTTACCACCAAGGGCAAAGGCTTCGGCCTCGGCCTGTTCTTGAGCAAGGCCAGCGTGACACGCGCCGGCGGCTCGGTGAAACTCTACAGTCATGAGGAAGGCGGCACGCTCACCGAGCTGCGCCTGCCCCGTGTTGCCCGAGGAGACGAAGCATGAGTGACGAGATCCAGGTCGAAGGCGAGGAACTGCCGCACCTGTTGCTGGTGGACGACGATGCCACCTTTACCCGTGTGATGGCGCGGGCCATGAGCCGCCGCGGTTTTCGCGTCAGCATCGCCGGTTCCGCCGAAGAGGGGCTGATCCTGGCCCAGCAGGACCTGCCGGATTACGCCGCCCTGGACCTGAAGATGGAGGGCGATTCCGGCCTGGTGCTGCTGCCCAAGCTGCTGGAGCTGGACCCGGAGATGCGCGTGCTGATCCTGACCGGCTATTCCAGCATCGCCACCGCGGTGGAAGCGATCAAGCGCGGTGCCTGCAACTATTTGTGCAAGCCGGCGGATGCCGATGACGTGCTGGCGGCGCTGCTGTCCGAGCACGCCGACCTCGACACTCTGGTACCGGAAAACCCGATGTCGGTGGATCGCCTGCAGTGGGAACACATTCAGCGGGTGCTGACCGAGCATGAGGGCAACATCTCCGCGACGGCCCGTGCCCTGGGCATGCACCGGCGGACCTTGCAGCGCAAATTGCAGAAGCGGCCGGTGCGGCGCTGAACCGGCGCTGAACGGAACCCTTTCAATCTGCACGCCTGCACGGGCGAATCATCTATGATCGGTTGGTGAAATTTCTTACGCCAACCGAGCCTTAGAATGACTAAGAACGCTGAATATTCCGCGGTCAACGATGCAGTAAAAGGGCATTTCTTTCGTAGGGTCTGGCAACTGGCCTCGCCTTACTGGCGCAGTGAAGAGAAGGGCAAGGCCTGGCTGCTGCTGATCAGCGTGGTCGTGCTGACGCTGTTCAGCGTCGGCATCTCGGTCTGGCTCAACAGTTGGTACAAGGATTTCTACAACGCGCTGCAGGAAAAGAACAGCGAGGCCTTCTGGCACCTGATCCTGTATTTCGGCGTGATTGCCGCCGTCGCCATCCTGGGTGCGGTCTACCGCCTGTACCTGACCCAGATGCTGACCATCAGTTGGCGCCGCTGGCTGACCGAGCAGCATTTCCGGCGTTGGCTCGAGCACAAGAACTACTACCAGATGGAGTCGGGCGGGCACACCGACAACCCGGACCAGCGGCTGAGCGAAGACCTCAACAGTTTCACCAGCGACACCCTGACCCTGACCCTCGGGTTGTTCCGCACGCTGGTCAGCCTGGTGTCGTTCTCGATCATCCTCTGGGGCGTCTCGGGCAGCATCGAGGTCTTCGGCATCACCATTCCCGGCTACATGTTCTGGTGTGCCTTTCTCTACGCGGCCGTCGGCAGTTGGCTGACGCGGGTGATCGGCAGCAACCTGATCCCGCTGAACAACCAGCAACAGCGCTTCGAGGCCGACCTGCGTTTCTCCCTGGTGCGAGTGCGCGAGAACGCGGAAAGCATCGCGCTGTACGATGGCGAACCGAACGAGAAACAACGCCTGGGCAGCCGTTTCGGCAAGGTCTGGTCGAACTACTGGGCGCTGATGCGGGTGACCAAGCGGCTGACGTTCTTCACGGCCGGCTACGCGCAGATCGCGATCATCTTCCCCTTCATCGTTGCCGCGCCACGCTATTTCGCCGGCAAGATCCAGTTGGGCGAGCTGATGCAGATCAACTCGGCCTTTGGCAACGTGCAGGAAAACTTCAGCTGGTTCATCGACGCCTATTCGAACATCGCCGTTTGGAAAGCCACGTGTGATCGTCTGTTGAGTTTCCGCCAGGCCATGCTCGACAACGAGGAACACGTCGCGGCAATCGACGTGCAGACCCAGGGCGATACCTTGCAGGTGAGTAACCTGGCGCTGGACCTGGCGGATGGCCGGCACCTGCTGGCCGGTGCCAGCATGACGGTGGCAGCGGGCGAACGGCTGATGCTCAGCGGGCGGTCCGGCAGCGGCAAGAGCACCCTGCTGCGGGCCATGGGCAAGCTCTGGCCACGGGGTTCCGGCAGCATCCGTCTACCGGCTGCACGTTCGTTGTTCCTGCCGCAGAAACCCTACCTGCCGATCGGCAGCCTGCGCGAGGTGATGAGTTATCCACAGTCCGGCGATGCTTATCCGGACCCGCGTTATCAAGAGGTGCTACAGACCTGCCGCCTTACGCATCTTGCCGGCCGGCTGGATGAGAGCAATCATTGGCAGCGGATGTTGTCGCCGGGTGAGCAGCAACGCCTGGCTTTCGCCCGGGCACTGCTGTATACCCCGCAATGGCTGTTCCTCGATGAAGCCACGGCGGCCATGGACGAGGAAGACGAAGCGGCATTGTACCAGGCACTGATCGACCAGATCCCCGGCCTGAGTATCATCAGCGTTGGCCACCGCAGCAGCCTGAACAAGTTCCATCCGCGGCATTTGCGTATCGACCAGGGACATCTGGTCACTCAGGAGCCCGTTGGCGCGTAGTCAGACGGTGATCGTACAACCGGGTTGAGCTATCATGGGGCTCAGCCGTTCAGCCGAGATAGATGTTCGATATGGAAAACCAGAGCGCCGCGCTCCGCGCACCTCGTAAGCGCCGCAGTCTTGCCCAGGAATTGGTTACGGTCCTGACCGAGCAGATCCGTGACGGTCAACTCAAGCGTGGCGACAAGCTGCCCACTGAGTCGGCCATCATGGATGCCCATGGAGTCAGCCGCACGGTGGTGCGCGAGGCCATTTCCCGCCTGCAGGCGGCCGGGCAGGTGGAGACCCGCCATGGCATCGGCACCTTCGTGCTGGACACGCCGAGCCCGAGCGGTTTCCGTATCGACCCGGCGACCGTGGTGACCCTGCGCGATGTGCTGGCGATCCTCGAATTGCGTATCAGTCTGGAAGTGGAGTCGGCTGGGCTGGCGGCACAGCGGCGTTCGTCCGAGCAGTTGGCGGCGATGCGTGCGGCGCTGGATGCGTTGAGCGACAGCGTGGCCCATGCCAGCGATGCGGTGGCCTCGGATTTCCAGTTCCACCTGCAGATCGCCCTGGCCACCGGCAACCGCTATTTCACCGACATCATGACCCACCTGGGCACCAGCATCATTCCGCGCACGCGCCTGAACTCCGCGCGCTTGGCCCATGACGATCAGCAGCACTACATGAATCGACTGGGGCGCGAGCACGAGGAGATCTATGAGGCCATCGCCCGCCAGGACTCCGATGCGGCACGGGCGGCGATGCGCCTGCACCTGACCAACAGCCGCGAGCGGTTGCGCCAGGCCCATGAAGAGGCAGAGGCGCAGAATTAGTCGGTTGGCGTCAGCGTTTTTTCGCGGGCAAGCCAGGTTCCAGCGAGGTGCGGTGACTGTCGGAGCGTGGCTTGTCTGCGAATAGCGGTCCGACAGGCCGCTTACTCCTGCAGGATCGTCCGATCCACGCGTATTGCCCACTGCGCGGCTTTCGCCGACACGTCGAACACCACTTTCCCGCTTTCGTCCGCCTGCGCCCGGGCGACGGCCACGCCGTCGGCCAGCAGCTCCAGCGGCATGTCCCTGAGCGACTGGCCGGACGCCAGTTCGAGTCTTACGGTAAAGGTCATCGCTGATCTCCCTGTCATTGATGGTTGTCGATAAAGGTCGTCGTCTGGCTGTCCAGCGTGCCGATCAATTCGGGTGAACCGCCGCGGAACTGACGGAACACGTTGCGCCCGGTCGCGCCGGAGGCGGTACTGGCCGGCACGCCGAGGGTCGGCTGGAAGCGATCGGTCAATTCGACATAGGCCGTCCACGGGCCGATGTAGGATTCGTCCAGTCCCTTGCTGTAGCTGAACGCGTAACGCACGGCATTTCCCGGCAGCCAGTTGGGTTCGCTGGCGGTGTGGCTCTGCCAGCCATCGGCACTGATGGTCGGGGCCACGGTGGGTGGGTTCAGGTAGCCCGCGGGCTTGTTCGGCTGATAGTCCTTGAGCAGCAGGTAGGTACTCCAGCCCCACCAGCTGTCGCTCCGGTTGCGGTCATTGAGGTCGTTGACGTCCTTGCGGCGCAGCACGGTCTTGCCCTTGAGGGCGAACAACGGGGCGAAGTTCAGGCGGTCCTGGCTGTCGGCGAGCCGGGCCAGGTCGGGCACCGAACGCAGGGCGGCATAGCTTTCGGCAGGGACCACCACACCGCTGAGGAAGGTTGCGAACACTTCGTCCGCCGATTGTTGCACCGCCTGCTTGACCTGGCGCCGGTTGCGGTCGTCGAGGGTGTCGAAATAGCGCTTGTCGCCGTAGCAGTTCCACTGCTCACCACGGGCGTTGCCGACTTTCAAACCGTACTGGCTGTCCTCGTCGTGCATGAACCGCGATATCAGCGAGCCGACGTCACTCGGGGTGACACTGTCGGCCAGTTGCTTGCGGGGCACGCGCAGGTGGCCGGCGGAGAACAGGTCGGTGAGGAAGTGGTCGGCAAAGGCGTTCAGCGCGTAGGCCAGTTCGAGGTCCTGGTCACGACCGCTCTGGCGGGCCAGCAGCGCCTGTCGCAGGGCTACGGCATGCCCGGCCTGGTAGGCGAGCAGGGCCCAAGGGCCGAAGTGATCCCAGTTGCTGGCGGCCAGCTTCAGGTAGCGACCGAGGGGAAAGAGCGGCGAGGCGATGCTGCCGCCACCGGTGATCCTGTTCCATTCGCCCGACAGGGTATCGCCCAGTTCATCGTAGGCCTCGTGGGGTTGCCGGCCATCGCGGATCGCCTGGTTGGCGGCGTTGATCTCGGTTTTCATCACTTGCAGGATCTGCTGCGCTTCTTCCCGGGATGCGGGGAGCACGGCCAGTGAGTCGAAGGCGGCACGGAAACGTGTCTGGCGCTCCTGTGCGGTGCTGCCGTCGGCAATCGGTCGATCCGGGATTCCGTAGAAGTCGCCACCGAGAGCGATGACCTGACCGTAGGTCAGGGCCAGGCCGTTGTCCAGGTGCAGTTCCACCTGCCAGGCGGGAATGGCCGGTGCGTCTTCGGCGAAGCGCAGCAGGGTGCCATCGCCGATGGCGGTGTGCTCGCCACCTTCGAAACGGACCTGGGGCGATCTCTTGAGCTGGCCTGCGGGCCCATTCGGCAGGTGTTCGGGGCGGTGATACTTGAGGGTGTGGTGTCCTTCGGCGAGCAGGACGACAGCGCTGCCATCGCCGGGGATTGCAATGCCCTGTGGGCCGAACAGGCTGTCCAGTTCGGCAATGAGTTTTCCGTCGTGCAGCGGGATTTGCGGCTGCGGGCGTTCAATGACTGACATTTCTAGCTCCTTGATATGTCATCGTTTTGTTCAATTTAACTGTATGCATATACAGTTAAATGTGAGCATAGATGGAATATTTCCTACGTCAAGGACGGAAAAGTCTGTGAGATCTCTTGATCGATTGCTGTTGACCTTTGTTATTTTAGTTGTACGATGACGTACGACTTAAGCGTGGCTGACAGTCGTCTTCATCACAACGTGCTCTCCAGGGTGTTCGAATAATGAATCCACAAGAATTGAAGTCCATCCTCTCCTCCGGGCTGCTGTCATTCCCGGTCACCGATTTCAATGCCCAGGGCGACTTCAACGCCGCGGGCTACATCAAGCGCCTGGAATGGCTCGCCCCTTACGGCGCCAGCGCCTTGTTCGCCGCCGGTGGCACCGGTGAGTTCTTCTCCCTGGCGGCCAGCGAATACAGCCAGGTCATCAAGACCGCCGTCGATACCTGCGCCAAGTCGGTCCCGATCCTCGCCGGCGTCGGTGGTGCGACCCGCCAGGCCATCGAATACGCTCAGGAAGCCGAGCGCCTG
>NZ_AQOH01000201.1 GCF_000364705.1 Pseudomonas fuscovaginae SE-1
TTGCCCGAATCTGATCGGCTACAAGGACGGTCTGGGCGACATCGAGCTGATGGTGTCGATCCGTCGCCGCCTGGGTGATCGTTTCAGCTACCTGGGTGGCCTGCCGACCGCGGAAGTCTATGCGGCTGCCTACAAGGCCCTGGGCGTACCGGTCTACTCGTCGGCGGTGTTCAACTTCGTGCCGAAAACCGCGATGGACTTCTACAACGCCATTGCCCGTGACGACCACGCCACTGTCGGCAAGCTGATCGACGACTTTTTCCTGCCGTACCTGGACATCCGCAACCGCAAGGCCGGCTACGCCGTGAGTATCGTCAAGGCCGGTGCGAAGATTGCCGGTTACGATGCAGGCCCGGTGCGTACCCCGCTGACCGATCTGACCGCGCAGGAGTACGAGGCCCTGGCCGCGCTGATCGACAAGCAGGGCGCCCAGTAACCGCCGCCGATATCAGGGCCGTGCATCGCGCACGGCCCTGGTTCAGAACACCGACCAGCCGATCCGCTGGCTCAGCAGTTCCAGTGCCGCCATGCCCGCCAGCGAGTTGCCGGCAGTGTTCAGTTCGGGCGACCACACGCAGATGGTGAAGCGTCCCGGTACCACTGCGACGATCCCGCCGCCCACGCCACTCTTGCCCGGCAGGCCGACCCGGTAGGCGAAGTTGCCCGCCTCGTCGTACAACCCGCTGGTGGCCATGATCGAATTGACCTGCTGGGTCTGGCGTGGCGTCAGGACCTGTTCGCCGCTGTGCTTGCAGAAACCGTCATTGGCCAGGAAACCGAAGGCGCGGGCCAGGTCGATGCAGTTCATGCGCAGGGCGCAATGGCTGAAGTAGCTGCGCAGGACCGTCTCCACATCGTTGTGAAAATTGCCGAACGATTGCATCAGGTAGGCCATCGCGGCGTTGCGGGCGCGGTGCTGGTATTCCGAGTCGGCGACCTTGCCGTCGACCATCACTTGCATGTTGCCGGACAGCCGTCGCGCGAAGTCGCGCATCGACAGGGCCGGAGCGGCGAAACGAGACTGGTTGATGTCGCAGATCACCAGGGCGCCAGCGTTGATGAACGGGTTGCGCGGCCGGCCGCGTTCGAATTCCAGCTGTACCAGCGAGTTGAACGGTTGGCCGGACGGCTCGTGGCCCAGGCGTTCCCAAATGGTTTCACCGGAGTGGTTGATTGCCTGGACCAGGCTGAACACCTTGGAAATACTCTGGATCGAGAAGGGCGTCTGCGCGTCACCTGCGTGGTACAGCTCGCCGTCGTTGCCGTACACGGCGATACCCAACTGGTTGGCCGGTACGTCGGCCAGCGCCGGGATGTAATTGGCCACCTTGCCCTGGCCGATCAGGGGACGCACTTCATCGAGGATTTCGTTCAACAGCGCTTGCATGCTCGGGCTCGCAGTCACTTCCCGCGGGTTGCGGGACTACAAGCTGCTAGACGCCGGGCGCGGGCTTTGAAGCACAGTTTTTATCGCCGGGTAAGCGTTGCGTCGCTCTGTGCTAGAGTGCCCTGCCAAGCGCTCTGGAGCCTGCCATGCCCGTTTCGATCCGCCATGCCGCGACCCTGTTGCTGTTCGCCGGACTGCCCCTGACCGTCGACGCCGCGCCGGACGGCCCCCTGCACGGGCAATACCTGCCTCCTGATGACCTGTCCCTGCGCAGCGCCGAGCCTGAACAGCAACAGTTGTTGCAGGTCACCGAATATTCGGTGGTGATCGGCAGCCAGCGCCAGTCCAACCAGCAACCCATTCCGGTGACCTCGGCGCTGCTGGTGCGCCTCAAGGGCAAGCCGTTGAGCAAGGGGGCGACCGTCAGCCAGGTGCTGCTCAGTTTCGACGGTGAGAGCAAGAGCCTGAAAAAACCGACGTTCGACGAAGCGGGCAAGACCCTGAACCTGTATTACCCGCTGAGCCAGTACCGGGCTGTCATGGACCTGTTGCGCAACGACACGGTGTATTGTCAGTTCCTGAGCTACGCCAACGGCCACATCTGGGCCGACCTGCATACCGGATCAGTTCGTACTCGTTGAGAGCGGAGCAGATGCGGGGGTAAACTGCCCGCCCCGTGTAAAATCTGTGGCTGGAGTCGGTAATGCGCAAAGACAAGAAACAGGTGATTGGTGACGAGATCGGCGATGCGCAGATCAAGTTGTTCCTCGACTTCGAACCGGCCGATGCGACTTCGCCTTCCCTGCACAAGCTGATCAAGGCCTATCGCGGCCTACGTATCGACGACTTCGAGCGGTTCCTTGTGTTCTTCAAGGAAGCCGGCTACGACCTCGACGGCAAGGATGAGCACGGCCAGGATTTCGTGGCCCTGATCCAGGACCAGCGTCACGCGCCGGACTACATCGAGCTGATCAACAACGCTCGCGGCTGAGTTTTTCACAGCCGAAAAAAACGCCCCGGACCTCGACAGGCCGGGGCGTTTTTCATGGCGCGCAACCTCAAGCGTAGCTTTCGGTCTCGCTGCTCGGCTCCACCAGCTCCAGGCTGATGTTGTTCTGAGCGTTGATCCGGCGATACAGCGCCGCATCGGTGGCCAGGGCCTTTTCCCGCGCCGGGAAGATTTCCTGCAACTTGGCGGCCCATTCACCCTTGGCCTTGTCGGCGAAGCAGCGTTCAATCAGTTCCAGCATGATCGACACGGTCACCGAGGCGCCTGGCGAGGCGCCGAGCAGGGCGGCCAGCGAACCGTCCGCCGCTGCGACCAGTTCGGTACCGAACTGCAGCACGCCGCCTTTCTTCGGGTCCTTCTTGATGATCTGCACCCGCTGGCCGGCCACTTCCAGGCGCCAGTCCTCGGCTTTCGCCTCGGGGTAGAAGCGGCGCAGGGATTCCAGGCGCTGTTCCATCGACTGACGCACTTCGCTGATCAGGTACTTGGTCAGGTCCATGTTGTCGCGGGCCACGGCCAGCATCGGGCCGATGTTGCCGGGACGGATCGAGCTCGGCAGGTCGAACAGCGAGCCGTGCTTGAGGAACTTGGTGGTGAAACCGGCGTAAGGCCCGAACAGCAGGGATTTCTTGCCATCGACCACGCGGGTGTCCAGGTGCGGTACGGACATCGGTGGCGAGCCCACGGCCGCCTGGCTGTAGACCTTGGCCTGGTGATGCTTGACCACTTCCGGGTTGTCGCAACGCAGCCACTGGCCGCTGACCGGGAAGCCGCCGAAGCCCTTGCCTTCCTCGATGCCCGAGGCCTGCAGCAGGGGCAGGGCCGCGCCACCGGCGCCGAGGAAGACGAACTTGGCGTCGACCTCACGGCTGCCGCCACTGTTGACGTCCTTGATGCTCACGGTCCAGCCGTTGCCGTTGCGCTTGAGGCCGGTCACGCGCTTGCAGTACTTGACCTGGGTGTCCGGGGCGCTGGTCAGATGGTTGAGCAACTGGTTGGTCAGCGCGCCGAAGTTCACGTCGGTGCCCTTGAGCACGCGGGTCGCGGCGATCGGCTGATCGGCCGGACGGCCCGGCATCATCAAGGGCATCCACTCGGCCATCTTTGCCCGGTCTTCGGTGTATTCCATCTCGGCGAAGGCGTGGTGCTGGTGCAGCACTTCGAAACGCTTCTTCAGGAAGCCGATATCCTTTTCACCCTGGACGAAGCTCAGGTGCGGCACCGGGCTGATGAATGACTTGCACGAGCCGAAGGTGCCTTTTTTCGACAGGTAGGCCCAGAACTGCTTGGACACTTCGAACTGGCTGTTGATGTGCACGGCTTTCTTGATGTCGACGGAACCGTCGGCAGCCTGTGGCGTGTAGTTCAGCTCGCACAGCCCGGCGTGACCGGTACCGGCGTTGTTCCATGGGTTGGAACTCTCCGCGGCACCGGAGTCCATCAGCTCGACGACTTCCAGCTTGATCGCGGGGTCGAGCTCCTTGAGCAGCACCGCGAGGGTCGCACTCATGATGCCGGCCCCAACCAGGACCACATCGACTGCTTCGTTATGCGCCATTAACGCGTCTCCAAAATCTGCAGCACCACATTGACGGCATGGCCGCCAGGAATTGACAGGGCAAGGTCAGCCCGCTGTCACTCATGGCCAGGTTCGCCATGTCCGATTTTTCGCAATTTTTTGCAACTTCAGCGGACGCTGTCGGCGGGCGTGAGTTGCGTATGAACGCATTTCAGGCGACCTCCGGCAATTCGACTTATGGTCGAGAGCATCCGATCGTGCAACCAAATTCGTAGGCGGACAGGCTTCAAGCACCTGCCTGGGAATATCGGGCCCCATGTGATCGAGTCGTCAAGGACGTTAATGGTGCATTTCCAGAGGCAAAACTTTTCATTTGCTCGCCACACTCTCGTGAAGTAGTGAATACCCGTTTTTTCACGCTCTTTTGAAGACGTGAACCTCAAAAAAGGGCTGCCGCGGCCTGTCACCGGGCCCGCGAAGCAAATGCCGGCCGGGAAGCAAGGCTGGCGTACGGGCAAACAGCTCAGTGAACGAGCACAAAGGCAGCTCTGGCAGATTCGGTAAAACGGTAGGTGCAGCAGCAAGCACGCCGACTTCACTCGATCTGTGTGGGCGGCTCTCTGTGGGCGGTGCGGGGGACCGATGCGTATGCATCAGCGATACTGCGAGGCCCGATCAGGAGACGTCCTTATAATCGGGGGGAGATTGTAACCAAGAAATGCGCAGAAATGACCCTGCTGAATGACTTTTATTAGCCGTTTGGTCAGACGGTCAACGGCTGCGCCCGTCGCGGATGTTGCGTACGTGGGCTGACGCGGGCCCCGGCAGGCAGTGGCTGGTGCATCCAGGCCAGGCGAATTTCCTCGATTTCGACCCAGCCATCGCCCGACGGCGGCAGGTCGCACTGCTTGAAACCCTGGCAGCGGCCGTCGTCACCGAGCCGGGCGAAGCAGCGCTTGGGCTTGCGAGGGAAGAACAGTTGCCAGAAGAATTCCATCGTCACGTTACCTGTTGTCCCGTTATGTTGCGGATACTGGAGCAGGGCGGTTACGCGCCTATGTAAGAGCGATGAATTAAATGTGACATGACTCGTCCGGTTCGCGGTATCCACAGCCGGCTGCGGGGCGATGTCTGGTGAGCGGCGCATGTGCACGGCTATACTGATGGCCTGATTGTGCCCAGGCTATGTACGAAATCGCTTGAAACTGGGTTATGCGGCGTTAAAAACCGGCTCGGAATGCCCACTTGCTGCAGTAAAGTCGGGCGCGACCCCGGCCGTTCCTCGCCGGTTTTTGCTTGCCCAACCTGCGTTTCAAACAATTTCGTACACAGCCTAGTCCTTGGAGAGATGCGCATGTTGCAACGCCTGTTGTTCGGTTTGATCACTGTGACCAGCCTGACTCTGGTCGGCTGTGCCAACAGTCCTCAGCAGCTTAGCCCGCAACCCACGCTGACTACCCAGCTCGCCCCGGTGGGACATGGTCAGCAGGTGGTGGTAAGGGTCGTCGACGGTCGTCGTTCGCCGGTGCTGGGTACCCGCGGTGGCCTCTACCCTGAAACCAGTTCCATCACCGTCCAGGGCGCCGACCTGGTGCCAAGGCTGCAGGCCCAGGCTGAAGCCGCCGTTCGTCTGTTGGGTTTCACCCCGACGCCGAGCGCGATGAACGCACCGACCCTGACCGTGACCCTGTCCGACCTGACCTACCAGTCGCCGAAGGACACCACCTACGTGACCGAGGCAACCATCGGCGCCAACTTCCGTTCCGACGTGACCAACGCCAACCAGCGCTACAGCGGCCAGTATGGCGCATCGCTGAACCAGCGCTTTGGCATGGCCCCCAACGAGCAGACCAACACCAAATTGATCAGCGACGTGTTGAGCGACGCGCTGACCCGGGTCTTCAAGGACCCGAGTATCGGCCGCTTGCTGAGCCAGTAACCCGGCGCAGCAATAAAAAGCCCGGCTTTGGCAGCCGGGCTTTTTATTGCCTGTCTGTTTGCTGCCCGCTCAGGGTCAGGCGGCTTCGATGTGGAAGTCCAGCAGGCTCACGCCGGTGGTCAGGTCGGCTTCGGGCAGGTCGGCGTGCTGATGGCCGCCGAGGGCGCAATAGACCAGCCAATGGCGGTCCTGGACGTTGAACGACATGGCGTCCACCAGGGCTTCCTGTTCATCGCTGGGGGCGATCAGGTAAAGGCGATCCTGGTTGTTGGCGTGCAGCATGACAAGCTCCGTGAATGTTCGAGGGCGACAGGGTGGCCTGTTAAGGTGACGTTCAGGTGACAGCGCAAATTAATCCGTAAATTGTAGGGAGCCGGACACAGGAAACTGTAACGCACGGGTGTTCCCATACCAGCGTGCGCGGCGACGGCTATCCGCCGTTCGTCCGGGTGTTGGGCAGGCGCTGGTTCATCCGAGGGTTCATGATGTCGTTGCAATTGATCTGGAGCGTATTCGCCGGGCATCCGGGCAAATGGCTCAATCTGTTCGCCTTGCTGGTGGCGTGCCCCGGTGCGTGGCTCTTGCAGCTCACGCGGCGCCGGGAGCAGCGGGCGTTGGAAAAGCTGGAAATGCAGAGCGAAGGGCGTTCGATCGATCAGCCGTTGCTGCTGCTCGACTCGCGGGTGGTGCGGGCCAACCGGTTTTTCTACCGGTTCGGGTTTGCCTGCCTGGGGGTGGCGCTGCTGGTGTCCTGGATCAGCACCCGGTTTTAGGGCGGCTGCCACTTGGGCACGCTTGCGCGGTGAGTGGCCGCCTTCGGCGGATCGCCAGCAAGCCGGCTCCCACGGATGCCCCAAGGGTTGGGTAGGGGGCAGCTTTCTGGGGGCAGTCCGGATGGATGCCGCCCCTCTGGGGGGCTTGCCAGCCCGGCCTGCCCCCTCATGCCATCATAGCGGCAGTCCGGCCTTGACGCGGTACTGGTTGCGCACCGGGGTCGCATATTGCTGCACCAGGTACGGTTGGTGTTCGGCGGGGCAGGCGTCCAGACGGCTTTGCCACTGCTCCCGGGCCTTGTCCAGTTCCTCGGCCGGGAACAGCTCGGCGGCCTTCGGAACCTGCAGTTGCGGATCGGCTTCGCTCCACTGCGCATAGGCCAGGTAATGCACCGGGAACAGCCGGTAGCCACCGAGGATCTGCCGGTCCATTTCCTGGGCCAGCACCTTGGTGTCTTCGAAAACCCCGCTCAGCGGTGCGGCAAAGTTCACATGCACCCGCCCCTTGTAGCCGGTGATGCCCTTGGCGATGCTCACGTCATCCTCGCCCGGCGCCTTGCTGTAGCTGCCGGTGGTGGCGCGAATGTACAGCTCGCGGGCCTTGGCCAGGTCGCAGGGGTCGTATTCGTAGCTGATCGACACCGGGGTCAGGTTCAGCGACTGGATGACCTCGGCGAACGGCTCGTCCTTGCGGCTCATGTGGAACATCTTCAGGATGGCCGACTCGGTGCGGTCGTCACCGTCCTTGGCCCGGCCTTCGGCCTGGGCGATCCAGATCGACTGGCAGTCGTGGCGGATCGAATGGTTGATGTAGGCCGACAGCAACTGGTAGGCCGCCATCTTTTCCCGACGTCCACTGATCGAGCGATGCACGATGAAGCTCTTGTTCAGGCGCATCAGGTCGCTGACGAACGGCTTCTGCAGCAGGTTGTCGCCGATGGCGATGCGCGGCGTCGGCAGGCCGGCATGGTAGACGGCATAGTTGACGAAGGCCGGATCCATGACGATATCGCGATGGTTGGCCAGGAACAGATAGGCGGTGCCGGACCTGAACTGCTCGACGCCGGTATAGGTCACGCCGTCGGTGGCCCGCTCGATGGTGTTGTCGACGTAGACCTCGATCTTGTCCTGCAGGGTCGCCACGCATTTGACGTCGGCGAACTCACGACGCAGCCGATAGGCGATCAGCGGCCTGAGCAGCCAGCCAAAGGCACCGACCAGGCGGGGGAAACGGAAGTGCGTGAGAATATCCAGAAAAGCCTTGTCACCGAGCAACCGGGCCAGCACGGCTGGCACCTCGGAGTCGTCGTAAGGTCGGATGGCATCGAATTCGCCCATCATGCTCTCTTGTTGGAAACGGCTAGGGTAAGTAGAGGGTTGAGTGATAAATAACAAAGCCCGATTGGAAAAATAAGGCTCGGACAAAAATCAGCCTTGCAAATAGACCGGCAATTATACGCACAAGTCACCTTCGGAGGCCGCGATGCTGGAAACTGAGTACTACTCCTGTCCCTATTGTGGTGAAGAGGCCGAGGCCGTGCTGGATCTTTCCGGCGGCGACCAGACCTATATCGAGGACTGCCCGGTGTGTTGTCGACCGATCGTGTTCACTCTGCAGACCGACGGTCAGGAGTGGATGCTCGACGTGCACACGGAAAACGAGTGATGGGAGCGCCCCGATGCAGCGCATCTATGAGCCGGAAAACCTGATGGAAGGCGAGCTGCTGCTGGGCATGCTCGCCAGTGAGGGCGTGGAGGCGCACCTGGTCGGGCGCGACCTGCTGGGTGGTGTCGGCGAGTTACCGGTGTTCGGCCTGCTGGCCCTGGCCGTGGAGGATGAGCAGGCACAGTACGCACGCGAACTGATCGCCGCGTACAATGCCGCATTGCCGCTGCCTGGCGACGAGGCGGAGCCGCTTGCCGGGGTGCTGCTCTGCTAGTGGCCCGCAGACCCCTGATCGAGTTTACAGAACGAGTCGTATTGCCCCATGTGTGGACGTTTTGCCCT
Source organism: Pseudomonas fuscovaginae SE-1 (assembly GCF_000364705.1). Classification (GTDB taxonomy): domain Bacteria; phylum Pseudomonadota; class Gammaproteobacteria; order Pseudomonadales; family Pseudomonadaceae; genus Aquipseudomonas; species Aquipseudomonas fuscovaginae_A. The sequence continues at coordinate 8,636 of NZ_AQOH01000201.1, forward strand.
GTTTCGCTGGAACCCCGCCTTTGCGGCACTGCCCGGTTTTCCCGCCGATCAGCAGGCGCAATGGAACATTTCGCCCAACGATTCGGTGCTGATCCTGCGTGCCAACGCCGGGCAGCGCGAACTGGCCAGGGCCCGCTGGGGACTGACGCCGGCCTGGCTGACCGACCTGTCGCGCACACCGGCGCATGCGCGGGCCGAAACCCTGGCCGAGCAGCCGATGTTCCGCCAGGCGTTTCGCGAGCGGCGTTGCCTGTTGCCGGCCAACGGTTTCTACGAATGGCGTGGCACCCAGCGCAAGCGCCCGTACTGGCTGACACCGGCCGAGGGCTCGAGCCTGTTCTTCGCGGCGGTCTGGGAGGCCTACCCGGTGCAGGAGCAGGTCTGGCTGAGTACCGCAGTGGTCACGCAAGCGGCGGCCAGCCAGCGTCGACCGCTGATCCTCGACGAGGCCGGACAGGCCGCCTGGTTGGCCGAAGACACTCCGCTGCACGTGTTGCAGGGGTTGCTGGCGAGTCCACAGATGCCGTTGCGCGAGCGTCTGCTGGCCAACCTGGTGAATGATCCGAAGCTCAATGCGCCGGAGTGCCTGACGCCGGGTTGAGGCCCTGCGCTCGTTGATGATCGTTCCCACGCTCCGCGTGGGCACGCAGCCTGTGACGCTGTGCGTCACAAGAGCGGACGCCGAGCGTCCAGGGGGCATTCCCACGCAGAGCGTGGGAACGATCGGTCTACCAGCAGGTTTAGTGCAAGTCATCACACCGGGTGGTATCAGACCTTGAACTGGTTGATCAGCCGGCGCTGCTGCTCCGCCAGCTTGGTCAGTTGCGCACTGGCCGTGCTCGACTCGTCGGCGCCGCCTGCCACCTCATTCGCCACCTGGCCGATGTTGATCACGTTGCGGTTGATGTCGTCGGCCACCGCGCTCTGTTCCTCGGCCGCACTGGCGATCTGGGTGTTCATGTCGTTGATCACCGACACCGCCTGGGTGATGGTTTCCAGTGCCTCGGCGGCCTTGGCCGCATGCTGCACGCTTTCGTCGGTCTTGTGCTGGCTGTCCTCCATGACCTTGACCACTTCGCGGGTACCCTGCTGCAGCTGCTGGATCATCGACTGGATTTCTTCGGTGGCCTGCTGGGTCTTCTGGGCCAGGTTGCGCACCTCATCGGCGACCACGGCGAAGCCACGCCCCTGCTCACCGGCCCGGGCTGCCTCGATGGCCGCGTTGAGCGCCAGCAGGTTGGTCTGCTCGGCAATGCCACGAATCGCGGTGAGGATCGCGTTGATGTTCTCGCTGTCCTTGGCCAGGGTCTGCACCACACCGACGGCACGACCGATTTCCACGGCCAGGTCGCCGATGGCGGCGGAGGTATCGCGCACGATGCGCATGCCGTCGCTGGCGGCCGTGTCCGCGTGGCTGGCGGCCTGTGCCGCCTGGGTGGCGTTGCGGGCCACGTCCTGGGCGGTGGCGGTCATTTCCTGCACGGCGGTCGCCACCTGGTCGATCTCGGCCATTTGCTTGTGCACGCCGAGGTTGGTGCGGATGGCGATGTCGGCGGTGTGCTCCGAGGAGTCGCTGACGCTCTGCACTGATGTCACCACCTGGGTGATCATCGCCTGCAGTTTCACCAGGAAGGTATTGAAGCCCTTGGCGATCGAGCCCAGTTCGTCGGCGCGGTCGCTGCTCAGGCGGCGGGTCAGGTCGCCTTCACCCTGGGCGATGTCGTCGAGCATCGCCACCATCTGCCGCAGCGGCCGGGCGATGCCGTGGCCGACCAGCCAGATCACCAGCAGGCCGAGCGCGGCGATGATCAGACCGACCACCGCCATGCCGAACACGTCGGCCTTGCGTTGCTCGTCCAGTTCGCCCTGGAGTTTCTGCAGGTCGGCCATCACCGCGTTCAACGGCAGTTGCATCATCAGGGTCCAGCGCGCATCGCTCTGGCCGATGCCGAAGGGCAGGTAGAGTTCGATCAGGCCCTTGCTCTTGTCGACGTTGTAGGTCACTTCGCCACGGTTGAGTTTGCCCAGGGTGGCGACCTTGTCGGCATCGAGAATGTCGCTGACCTTCTCGCCGAACTTGCTCGTGTCCTTGGTGTACGCCACCAGGCGTCCGTTGGTCCCGACCAGGGCCATGTTGCCGGCCCCGTTGTAGAGTTTCTGGTTGGCCGCCACCAGCATGTCCTGGATGAAGTTCACCGACAGGTCGGCGCCGACGATGCCCTGGAACGCACCATTGACCAGGATCGGCTGGATGAAGGAGGCGAGCATCACCATCTTGTCGCCGACCTTGTAGGGGGCCGGGTCGATCACGCAGGTCTTGCGGGTTTCCTTGGAGCACAGGTAGTACTCGCTGGCGCGCACGCCGGTGGAGAGCACCTTCTGGTCGTCGACGTCGACCAGGGTCGAGAAACCCAGGCTGCCATCGTCATTGCGGAACCACCAGGGCAGGAAACGCCCGTCCTTGGCCGCACCGGCCTTGGCATTGTCGGCATAGGCCGCGTCGTTGTGATCCAGGGCGTTCTTTTCCCAGCCGATGTAGGCGCCGAGCACCTTCGGGTTCTGCTCGACGTTTTCCTTGATCAGGCTGATCAACTGTTCACGGCTGATGCCCAGGACCGGTTTGCCGTCGGCGTCCGCGGTGCCGAGCAGGGCGTTGACATGCACCAGCCCGGATGCGATCAGGAGGGGGGCCTCGAGCTCGCGCTGGATCTGGCTGACCTGGGTTCGGGCCAGGGCATTGAGCCGTTGTTCGATCACCTGTTCGAACTGCTCCTGGGTGCGTTGTTGCACCATCTCCTGGGTCTTGGCGCCGGAGACCAGGGCGTAGATCACCAGGGCGGCGACCACGCTGAGAACGATGGCGCCGGCCAGGGCCGCGACGGAAAACTGGATCGACTTGAATTTCATGGGAGCTCCGGACGCGGGAGATGACGTCTGTCCGGTTGTATCGGCAAGGATTTGTTCGGGCATGAGGGGCGTGGCTGGAAATGACCGTTTTGAGTGCGCCCATGTCGTAAATGAATAAGTCTCCAGGCCCTGCCAGCCGCGCCGAGCAATGAGTCGTGAATTTTTTCCTACAAATGTTGAAGCTCGTCTGAAATCCGGAACGACAGAAGTTTTGTATCTGGCGTCGATACAAATCACCGCCTAGGATAGCCGGCAGTTTTCAGGGAGAGTGTTCATGACTAAACGATTGGTTTTGTGTGCGTTGACGACGGGACTGCTGCTGGCCGGGTGCCAGGCGGTCAATACCACCAGCGGCGGTGCCGTTGGCGTTCAGCGCCAACAATATATGTTCAGTATGTTGTCGAGCCAGGAAGTCAATCAGATGTACGCCCAGTCGTATCAGAAGACCCTGGGCGAGGCCAAGGGAACGGGCGTGCTGGACAAAACCAGTGCCAATGCCAAGCGGGTCCAGGCCATCGCCAACCGGCTGATCGCCCAGGCGCCGACGTTCCGTCCGGATTCGGCCCAGTGGCAATGGGAAGTCAATCTGATCAAGAGCGACGAGCTCAATGCCAACTGCGGCCCTGGCGGCAAGATCATCTTCTACAGTGGCCTGATCGATCAGCTCAAGCTGACTGACGACGAGATCGCCGCGGTGATGGGCCATGAAATCGCCCACGCCTTGCGTGAGCACGGGCGCGAAGCGATGTCCAAGGCTTACGGCATCGAAATGGCCAAGCAGGGGGCGGGAGCCCTGTTCGGCCTGGGCAAGGACAGCCTGGCATTGGCCGATACCGTGGCGAATTACGGCATGACCCTGCCCAACAGCCGCGAGAATGAGAACGAGGCGGACCTGATCGGCCTGGAACTGGCGGCCCGCGCGGGCTACAACCCGAACGCGGCCATCAGCCTGTGGAACAAGATGAGCAAGGCCTCTGAAGGCGCACCGCCGGAGTTCATGAGCACGCACCCGGCCTCCAGCAGCCGGATCGCCTCGTTGCAGGCGGCCATTCCGAAGGTCATGCCGCTGTACCAGCAGGCCCGCAAGTCCTGAGGATCTGTTCCAGTGGTTGAGCAGGACTCGTGGTTGAGCAGTACCTGTGGCGAGCGGGCTTGCCCGCGTTCGGCTGCGTAGCAGTCGCAAACCTGCTGCCTCGTTCTTTCCGATCGTACGAGTAGGCCAGGTTCAGGGCTGCTTTGCAGCCCAGCGCGGGCAAGTCCGCTCGCCACATAAACCCTCTCCCCTGGTCTGGTCATCCAGCAGGGGGAGGGCACCGTCTTCAGATCCAGCCGCTGCTCTGCATCGCCTTGTACACCGCAACGATCGCCAGGATGAAGAACGCCGAGGCGGCCAGGCGGCGAATCAGGGTCAGCGGCAGCTTGTCGGCGGCGAAGTTGCCGGCCAGCACCACCGGTACGTTGGCAATCAGCATGCCCAGGGTGGTGCCGATGATCACCAGCCACAGTTCCGGATACTGGGCCGCCAGCATGACCGTGGCGACCTGGGTCTTGTCGCCGATCTCCGCCAGGAAGAACGCGATCAGCGTGGTCAGGAACGGACCGAACTGGCGGCTGGTGCTGGCTTCGTCATCGTCCATCTTGTCCGGGACCAGGGTCCACAGTGCGGTGGCGGTGAAGCTCGCGGCCAGCACCCAGTGCAACACCGCATCCGAGAAGAAACTGCCGAACCAGGCACCTACCGCGCCGGCTGCCGCGTGGTTGGCCAGGGTCGCGGCGACGATACCGGCGATGATCGGCCAGGGTTTGCGAAAACGAGCTGCCAGGATGAGCGCGAGCAATTGCGTCTTGTCGCCGATTTCGGCCAAGGCAACGATTGCGGTGGGAACGAGAAGAGAATCCAGCATCAGGTTTTCCTAAGGGGCGGGTCGACACGGCTATGACACGTACAGCCTTCCCGCCCCGGGTAAGGTGTGCGTGTCATAGGTCTTGTCAAACCCCGGGTTCGTCTGTGCGAACCGTGGGTCGCATGCGCCATGGTCTGAGGACCAAGTATGTTGACGCATGCCGGACGAGCGTGGCGCTCGTGGGAGACTACTCCCCTAGGACGGAGCGGATTCTGCCTAGGCAAAATCCATTGCGCAAGCGTTTATTTTTCAGCCGCGCCTGGCGCTGTAGATTCGGAAACCGTCGCCTTCGGCCCGCGTCACGCAGTTGCCCAGGTGCTCCTCGATCAGCGGTTGGTAGCGCAGGAAGCTGTTCGCCACGAGGCGAAGTTCGCCGCCGCTTCGCAGATGTTTGGCCGATTTTTTCAGCAGGTTCTCGCTGGCCTGGTAATCGGTATGAACCCCGGTGTGGAACGGCGGATTGCTCAGGATCGTGCTCAATCCGAGGGGGGCGGCATCGATGCCGTCACCGGTCAGCACTTCACCTTCCAGCCCATTGGCCGCCAGTGTCAGGCGACTGCTGGCCGCAGCGAAGGCATCGACGTCGAGCATGACCACGGGGTTGTCCGGGTAACGACGCTTCACCGCCGCGCCGAGGACACCGGCGCCGCAGCCGAAGTCGAGCAGGGGACCGCCGGGCAGGTTGTCCAGGTGTTCGAGCAGCAGGGCCGTGCCACGGTCGAGACGGCCATGGCTGAACACGCCCGGCAGGCTGACCACCGTCAGCGGGCCATCGGCCAGTTCCAACTGGTAGTGCCTGGCGAGGCTCTCCAGCGGTTTGGCCTGTGGTGCCTCGGCGACACCAACCTGCCACAGCTGGCAATGCCGGGCGCTGTCGAGCTTGCGTGGCTTGCCGAGTGTCGACAGCTGTTTGGCCGCGCCTTCGATGCCGCCGCGCTTTTCACCGACCAGGAAAACCTCGCCGCCGGGCAGCCGCGAGGCGACGGCATTGAGCAGGTAGTCGGCCAGTTCGCGGGACTTGGGCAGGAACACCACGGCGGCGTCGAACGCTGCCTCCGGCGGACTCACGCCAAAGTGGCTGCACCCGGCGAAACGTGCCTCCAGCGCCGCCTGGTCACCGGCATGCCAGCACCAGCCGCGGGCATTGGGCAAGTGGCCGAGCAGGTCATCGGCGGGCAGGCCGACCAGCAGCAGGTTGCCCTGGAAATATTCGGCCTGACGAAGCAGTACTTCACTGCGCGGATCCATGGTCTGCTCCCTGAAAAAAGTTCGGCAGTCTATCAATTGACGACCCGCAGCGCTGCCCCGGCGAAAAAGCCCAGGGCATTTTCCGCCAGTTGGCCGACGATGCGCTGCCGGGCCTCGCGGCTGCCCCAGGCGTTGTGCGGGGTGACGATCAGGCGTGGAATGTCGCCGGCCAGCAGCGGGTTGCCGGCGCTGGGCGGTTCGACGCTGAGCACGTCGGTCGCGGCACCGCCGAGATGGCCGTTGCGCAGGGCCTCGGCCAGTGCCTGCTCGTCGATCAGGCCACCCCGCGCGGTATTCACCACGAAGGCGCCCGGCTTGAGCAGGGCCAGTTCGGCGGCGCCGATGAAGTGGCGGGTGTGTTCGTTCAATGGGCAGTGCAGGGTCAGGGCGTCGACCTGTGGCAGCAACTGCGCCAGGGGGATGCGGTCGTCACGCTGTGGCCGGCCGGGAATCTGTCCCAGCAGCACCCGCATGCCGAAGGCCTCGGCCAACCTGGCTACCGCGCCACCCAATTCGCCATGGCCGAGCAGGCCGAGGGTCTTGCCCTGCAGCTCGACGATCGGGAAGTCCAGCAGGCAGAACTGCGTCGCCTGCTGCCAGCGGCCTTCGCCCACGGCTTTCTGGTAGTCGTTCAGGCGGGTCGCCAGGGCCAGCAGCAACATCAGCGTATGCTGGGCCACCGACGGCGTGCCATAGGCCTGGCAGTTGCTGACGGTGATGCCGCGTTCCCGGGCTGCGACCAGGTCGACATTGTTGGTGCCGGTGGCGGACACCAGGATCAGTTTCAGATCGGGGCAGGCTGCCAGGGTCGCGGCATCCAGCGGCACCTTGTTGCTGATGGCGACGGTTGCCCCGGCCAGGTGTTCGAGCAGATTCTGCGGCGTGGTCCGGCTGCACAGGCGCAATTCATCGAAGCAGTTGCGCAGCGGTTCGAGGTCGAGATCGCCGAGGTCCAGGGAGGGATGATCGAGAAATACCGCGCGGCGAGGGTGGCTCATCAACTGTACCTTTTGTGCTGTCGGGGGAACGCGTAAGGTAGCCAGCCTAACAGATGACCTGACCAGTTACCGAGGAGTCCACGGGCGTGACCATGTACCTGACCGAATTCTTGACCGTTGCGCTGATCCACCTGCTGGCGGTGGCCAGCCCGGGGCCCGACTTTGCCGTGGTGGTGCGCGAAAGCGTGACCCACGGACGCCGTGCCGGTACCTGGACCGCCCTGGGCGTCGGCAGCGCGATCTTCCTGCATGTCGGCTATTCGCTGTTGGGCATCGGCCTGATCGTGTCGCAGTCGATCGTGCTGTTCAACGTACTGAAATGGCTGGCGGCGGCCTACCTGCTGTACATCGGCTTCAAGGCCATCCGGGCCAGGCCGGCGGCAGCGAGCACCGAATCACTGGCCAGGGAGGCTGGCGAGCGCACGGCGCTTGGGGCCTATGTCGCGGGCTTCGTGACCAATGGTCTGAACCCCAAGGCGACGCTGTTTTTCCTGTCGTTGTTCACCGTGGTGATCAATCCGCACACGCCGCTGATGATCCAGGCCGGCTACGGTGTCTACCTGGCCGCGGCCACCGCCCTGTGGTTCTGCCTGGTGGCGAGGCTGTTCAGCCAGCCGCGGGTCCGCGCCGGCTTCGCCCGCATGGGCCACTGGTTCGACCGGACCATGGGCGCGGTGCTGATCGCCATTGGGGTGAAGCTGGCGTTCAGCGAGATGCATTGAGTTCGCCGAAGGGGTTCAGGCGGGCGACATGATCCTGCGGGTTCTCCCCGAGCAAGCGGCGAAATATCGGACTCAATGCCCTTTGTTGTCGAAGCCGCAAGCCTTGGCCAATGGTTGCACGCGGTTTCCGGCGTAAATGTCCCATGGCCATTAATCACGTCCGTCTGCAAATCATCCCTTTGGCTGATTTAGAGAGTGCGCGGCGTCTCTAGAGTGCCTATCTTTAGCCAGCCACGACCGTGCAGTCAGAGAAAGGGAACTCCATGTTGCAGACACGCGTAATTCCGCCCGCCGAAGGGGCTTATCGATACCCGCTGCTGATCAAGCGGCTGCTGATGTCCGGCAGCCGCTATGAAAAGACCCGCGAAATCGTCTACCGCGACAAGGTGCGCTACAGCTATCCGACCCTGGCCGAGCGGGTCGCCCGCCTGGCCAACGTGCTGACCGCCGCTGGCGTCAAGGCTGGCGATACCGTGGCGGTGATGGACTGGGACAGCCATCGCTACCTGGAGTGCATGTTCGCCATTCCGATGCTGGGGGCGGTGATCCATACGATCAACGTGCGCCTGTCGCCGGAGCAGATCCTCTACACCATGAACCACGCCGATGACCGCTTCGTGCTGGTCAACAGCGAGTTCGTCGGGCTGTACCAGGCGATTGCCGGGCAACTGACCACCGTGGAGAAGACCCTGCTGCTCACCGATACCGACGCGACCACGGCCGATCTGCCGAACCTGGTCGGCGAGTACGAACAACTGCTGGCGGCGGCCAGCCCGGTCTACGACTTCCAGGATTTCGACGAGAACTCCGTCGCCACCACCTTCTACACCACCGGTACCACCGGCAATCCCAAGGGCGTGTATTTCAGCCATCGGCAACTGGTGCTGCACACCATGGGCGTGGCGACGGTCATGGGCAGTGTCGACAGCGTGCGCCTGCTGGGCACCAGCGACGTGTACATGCCGATCACCCCGATGTTCCATGTGCACGCCTGGGGTCTACCCTACGTGGCGACCATGCTCGGGCTCAAGCAGGTCTACCCCGGCCGCTATGACCCGGAGTACCTGGTGGAGCTGTGGCGGCGGGAAAAGGTGACCTTTTCCCACTGCGTGCCGACCATCCTGCAGATGGTGCTCAATGCCAAGGCGGCGCAGGGCACCGACTTCAAGGGCTGGAAGATGGTCATCGGCGGCAGCGCCCTGAATCGCACGCTGTACGAAACGGCCAAGAACCGTGGCATCCAGCTGACGGCCGCCTACGGCATGTCGGAAACCGGACCACTGGTGTCCTGTGCCCATCTCAACGAGGAACTGTTGGCCGGCAGCGAGGACGAGCGCACCACCTACCGGATCAAGGCCGGCGTGCCGGGCCCGCTGGTCGAGGCGGCGATCATTGACGATGAGGGCAACTTCCTCCCGGCCGATGGCGAAAGCCAGGGTGAACTGGTGCTGCGTGCGCCATGGCTGAGCGAAGGCTATTTCAACGAGCCGGAGAAGGGCGCCCAGCTCTGGACCGGCGGCTGGCAGCACACCGGTGACGTCGCGACCCTGGACAGCATGGGCGTGATCGACATCCGCGACCGGATCAAGGACGTGATCAAGACCGGCGGTGAATGGGTGTCGTCCCTGGCCCTGGAAGACCTGGTCAGTCGCCATCCGGGAGTCCGCGAAGTGGCCGTGGTGGGCATCGCCGACCCGCAATGGGGCGAGCGCCCCTTTGCCTTGCTGGTGCTGCACGAGGGGCATCAGCTCGATGCGCGGGAACTCAAGGAGCACCTAAAGCCGTTCGTCGAGCTTGGCCACCTGAGCAAGTGGGCGATTCCGAGCCAGATCGCCGTTGTTACTGAAATTCCCAAGACCAGCGTCGGCAAGCTCGACAAGAAACGCATCCGTCTCGACATCGTCGAATGGCAGGAGAGCAACAGCGCCTTCCTTTCCACCTTGTAATGCCTTCTCGCCACGCCCGCGAGGGCGTGGCGATCCCCCACCAAGCAAGCGCTTGCCTTGCCAAATGATTTTTTTCGGCCATGCTTGCCAAGCCGATTGTGGCGAGGCGGGCCAAACGGCTGTGCCAGAGTGGTTGCGACTGCAAATCACACTTTAGAGGGATCAAGCAGTACTACCTGCTGGCTATAGTCCGCCCAGGGATTTTCAATAACGGAGCAGGCACGCGCTATGAACGTGCCACCTCGAACGAGACAGGGAAGCAGGCTTTCCGTATGACGAGGCGTTCTTGAAAGTGCTCACTGCCATAAAAATAAAGCACATGGAGTAGCGTCGATGATCTCAGTAAACCAGTTCTGGCGTCGGGCGAAGTTGCCCGTCGCCGTCAGCCTCGCCTCTACGCTCGCTGGCCCCGCATTCGGTGTCAGTTTCAACATCGGTGAAATCGAGGGCAGCTTCGACTCGTCGCTGTCGCTGGGGGCCAGTTGGTCGACCCAGAATCCAAACAGGAACCTGATCGGTGTCAACAATGGCGGCAAGGGCTTGTCGCAGACCTCCGATGACGGGCACCTGAACTTCAAGGCCGGGGATACCTTCTCGAAGATCTTCAAGGGGATCCACGACCTGGAACTGAAGTACGGCGATACCGGCGTGTTCGTGCGTGGCAAGTACTGGTATGACTTCAAGCTGGAAGACGAGGACCTGAGATTCAAGAACGTCAGCAACGACAACCGCAAGGAAGGCGCCAAGTCTTCCGGCGGGCAGATTCTCGACGCCTTCGTCTACCACAACTATTCCATTGCCGATCTGCCGGGCTCCGTGCGTTTCGGCAAGCAGGTCGTGAGCTGGGGTGAAAGTACCTTCATCGGTGGCGGCATCAACTCGATCAACCCGATCGATGTGTCGGCCTTCCGTCGTCCGGGGGCCGAGATCAAGGAAGGCCTGATTCCGGTCAACATGTTCTATGTGTCCCAGAGCCTGACCGACAACCTGTCGGCCGAGGCGTTCTACCAGTTGGAGTGGGACCAGACGGTGACGGATAACTGCGGTACGTTCTTCTCCCAGCCGGACATTGTATCCGACGGCTGCAAGGATAATCTGCGTGTACTCAACAGCTCCCGCACACTGCCTGCTGCATTGACACCGGCTCTGATCGCCAATGGCGTGGATGTCAATAGCGAGGGCGTTCTCGTCCGTCGTGGCGCCGATCGCGATGCACGTGATAGTGGCCAGTTCGGCGTCGCTTTCCATTACAACTTCGAACCCTTGGACACGGAGTTCGGCGCTTATTTCATGAACTATCACAGTCGTGCGCCGATCTTCAGTGCACAAGGGGCGCCACAATCGGCCTATACCGGAGCAACTCCGGGGTTGCCGGCACAGCTACGCCCATTGGTGGTCGCGGGTAACTCCAATTATTTCATTGAATATCCCGAAGACATTCGTCTCTACGGTCTGAGCTTCTCCACCACATTGCCTACAGGTACTGCCTGGAGCGGCGAGCTCAGCTATCGCCCGAATGCACCCGTTCAGATCAACTCAACCGACATTCTCTATGCGGGCGTAACGCCACTGACGGCGCTGGGCCTGGGTAATGCCTCCATTATCAAGGGGACGCCCGGTCAAACTGTTCACGGCTACAACCGTAAGGAAATCACACAGTTCCAGACGACTTTCACACACTTCTTCGATCAGGTCATGGGCGCCAGCCGCCTGACCCTGGTGGGCGAAGTCGGCGTCACCCATGTGGGTGGCCTGGAAAGCAAGCACGATGTCCGTTACGGTCGAGACCCCGTTTTCGGCCCGGGCACCTTGCCCAATGGATTTTGTTCAACGCTCAACGGCAACACCATTAACGGTGCAGGGCCAGGCGCCGATGCGAGTAATCGCAGTGCCAACTGCAACAACGACGGCTTCACCACCGCCACCTCCTGGGGCTATCGCGCCCGGGCCATCTGGGAGTACCCGGATGTGTTCGCCGGGGTGAACCTCAAGCCGAACGTGGCCTGGTCCCACGACGTGAAAGGCTACTCGCCAGGCCCTGGCGGCAACTTCGAGGAAGGTCGCAAGGCCGTCAGCCTGGGCCTCGATGCCGAGTACCAGAACACCTACACCGCGAGCCTGGCCTACACCAACTTCTTCGGTGGCGACTACAGCACGGTGGATGACCGTGACTTCGTGGCGCTGAGCGTCGGTGTGAACTTCTAAGCAGGCTGAACTTCAGGAAGAACAAGAACATGAAGATGACCAAGAATCTGTTGCAGGTCGGCGTACTCGGACTGTCCATGCTGGCGAGCAGCGTGATGGCGGCGGTATCGGCCGACGAAGCGGCCAAGCTCGGCACCAGCCTGACCCCGATGGGCGCGGAAATGGCCGGTAACGCGGCGGGCACCATCCCGGCCTGGAAACCGATGCCGAAGAACATCGGCAGCGTCGACAGCAAGGGGTTCCTCTCCGACCCCTATGCCAGCGAGAAGCCGCTGTTCATCATCACCGCGCAGAACGTCGAGCAGTACAAGAATCAGTTGGCGCCAGGCCAGTATGCGATGATCAAGCGCTACCCGGACACCTTCAAGATGCCGGTGTATCCGTCCCACCGCGGTGCCACCGTGCCGGATGACGTGTTTGCCGCGATCAAGGAAAACGCCACCAAGACCAATCTGGTCAGTGGCGGCAACGGTCTGGAAAACTTCAAGACGGCGATCCCGTTCCCGATTCCGAAAAGCGGCGTGGAAGTGATCTGGAACCACATCACCCGTTATCGCGGCGGCAGCGTGACCCGCCTGGTGACCCAGGCCACGCCGCAGGCCAACGGTTCGTTCAGCCTGGTGTATTTCCAGGACCAGTTCGTCTTCCGCGACAAGATGAAGGACTACGATCCGGCCAACCCGGGCAACATCCTGTTCTACTTCAAGCAGAAGGTGACCGCGCCGGCGCGTCTGGCCGGTGGCGTGCTGCTGGTCCACGAAACCCTCGACCAGGTCAAGGAACCGCGTTCGGCGTGGGTCTACAACGCCGGCCAGCGTCGCGTGCGGCGTGCCCCGCAGGTTTCCTATGATGGCCCGGGTACGGCGGCCGACGGCCTGCGCACTTCCGACAACCTCGACATGTACAACGGCGCGCCGGATCGCTACGACTGGAAGCTCGAAGGCAAGAAGGAGATGTACATCGCCTCCGACAGCTACCGGCTCGACGATCCGAAGCTCAAGTACGCCGACATCATCAAGGCCGGCCACATCAACCAGGACCTGGCCCGCTACGAGCTGCGCCGGGTCTGGCATGTGGTCGCGACCCTGAAGGAAGGCCAGCGCCACATCTACGCCAAGCGTGATTTCTACATCGACGAGGACACTTGGCAGGCGGCGGTGATCGACCACTACGACGGTCGTGGTCAGTTGTGGCGCGTGGCCGAGGCCCATGCCGAGAACTACTACGACAAGCAGGTGCCGTGGTACGCCCTGGAAACCCTCTACGACCTGCAGTCCGGCCGTTACCTGGCGCTGGGCATGAAGAACGAAGAGAAGCAGGCGTATGACTTCGGTTTCACCGCCAGCACCAGCGATTTCACCCCGGCAGCGCTGCGCCAGGACGGCGTTCGCTGAGGTTGGTCGTAGGACAGAGGCGCATCCTCTGTCAGAACGCCCCGACAGGTTCGGGGCGTTTTTTTGCCGGTGAAAACTGTGGCTAGATATTTCAATATGAAGGCATTTCGACACATTTGCGCTAAAAAAGCCTTCAGTACGCGGACAGTTCCCGCTAGTCTGCGTTGATGTGCCTTGCCGATAACAGCCTTAGACAAGAGCCGGCCATGACTGATCTGTTCCGTATGCAGGGCCCCGTGGGCCCGGCCATACCAGCACTGGAAGGACGCTTCTACCGACCGCCGTTGCCTGAGGGGCATGTGCTGCGACCTCGTCTGTGCGAACGTCTGGGAGAGGGTCTGCACGGTCGCCTCCTGCTGATCAGCGCCCCGGCCGGTTTTGGCAAGAGTTCACTGGCGGTGGAGTTCTGCCAGAGCCTGCCGTGGCACTGGCAAAGCCTGTGGCTGGGGCTCAGCCCGCGCGACAGCGATCCGGGGCGTTTCCTGGAGCGTCTGCTCGATGGCCTGCAACAGTATTTCCCCGACCTGGGCGGGCGGGCGCTGGGCCTGTTGAAGATGCGCCAGCGTCACCAGCCGTTCGCCTTCGAGGAGTGGCTGGACGGGCTGCTCGATGAGTTGGCGCTGCAGTTGTCGAGCAACACGCCCTTGCTGCTGGTGCTCGATGATTATCACCTGGCCCAGGGGCCGGTGCTCGACCGTTGCCTGCAATTCTTCCTCAACCACCTGCCGCCGGGGCTGCTGGTGCTGGTCACCAGCCGCCAGCGACCGGAATGGCACCTGGCGCGCCTGCGCCTGTCGCGACAATTGCTGGAATTGAACGAACAGGACCTGCGGCTGACGCTCGGCGAGTCCATGGCGCTGTTCGACCGGCACCGCAACTCGTTGAGCGGCGAGGCTCTGCAGACCCTGATCGAACGCAGCGAAGGCTGGGTCGCCGGATTGCGCTTCTGGCTGCTGGCGGCACAGTCCGACGACGAGGAACTGTCCCAGGTCCTGCATGGCGGGGAGGGGCTGATCCGCGACTATCTGCTGGAGGAGGTGATCGACTTCCTGCCGGCGCACGTCCAGGCCTTTCTCTACGATACTGCGCCGCAGGAGCGCTTTTGCCGAGAGCTGTGCGATGCGATCCGCGAGTCCCATGACAGCGGGCAGATTCTCGATTACCTGCAGTCGCACCAGGTGTTCCTCGTGCCGTTGGACGAGCACGGCCACTGGTTTCGCTACCACCACCTGTTCTCCGATCTGCTGCGCAGCCGGCCCGCCCCCAACACCCTGGTTCCACCCGCTACCCAGCACCTGCGCGCCTGTCGCTGGTTCAGCGCCCAGGGTCTGCTCGATGAGGCGGTGGAGCAGGCGTTGCGCGCCGGGCATCTGGATGTGGCGGCCAATCTGGTGCAGAACCTCTCCGAGGAGCAACTGCTGGCCGAGCAGAACATCGGCATGCTGCTGCGCTGGAAAATGGACCTGCCCGACAGCCTGCTGATCAGTTCGCCCAGGCTGATCGTGTTGTACGCCTGGGCATTGGGGTTGGCCTGCCAACTGGATGCGGCGCAGGAACTGGCCAGCCACCTGAGTCACTTCCTGCCGGCGCCTTCGGCCACCGCGCAGAAGTCCATGCTGGCCCAGTGGCTGGCCCTGAGTGGCATCATCGCCCGTGGTCGCGGTGATCGCGAGCGGACCCTGGCCTATTGCGGCGAGGCCTTGCTCAGCCTGCCGCACAAGCGCTACGGGCAGCGCCTGTTGTGTCTGTCGACGCTGTCCAACCTGGCGATTGCCGAGGGCGACCTGTGGCGGGCCCGGAGCCTGAACCGGGAGTCGCTGGAGTTGGCACAGCGGGTCGGCAACCCCCTGTTCGAGGCGCTGGCCCATTACGACCGGGCGCGGGTGCTGCAGGCGCGCGGCGAGGTGTCGCGAGCGCTGGATGAGGTGCGGCAGGGCTTGCGGCGCCTGCAGGGCCTGTCCGCGCAACGTGTATACGCGGCACGGGCGCGGCTGACGATGTATGAGGGCTACCTGCTGAACCTGCGCCTGCAAACGCAGGCCTCGCGCCAGCGCCTGCTGGCCGGATTGCAGGAGGCGCGGGCCTGTCGTGATGTCAGCGTGCTGATCGGCTACTGCGTGATCGCCTGCCAGGAAGGCCAGGGCGGCGACTTTGCCAAGGCCTTTGCCGAGCTGGCCGAAGCCGAGCGGCTGATGCATATCTGGGACGTGCCGCCGATCTATTACCTGGCGATGATCACCCTGGTCAAATGCGAGCTGTGGCTGGCACAAGGGCGTGTCGATCTGGCCGAGGCCTGGCTCGGCCGCCTCGGGCAGACCTACACCGGTGAGCAGCCGGCCGCCGCACCCGAGTTTCATCCCCAGTTGCCGGCGCACATCGAATTGCAGCAGGCACAACTCGATGCCCGCCAGGGCCGGCCCGAGGCCGCCCGACAGCGGCTGGGCAAGCTGGTGGCGCAGGGGCAGGCCAGTGGTGGCCAGTTGCTTTGCATCCTGGCCTGGAACCAACAGGTGGTGCTGGCCCTCGCCGAGTCGCAGGATGCCCAGGCCCGGTCGCTGTTCGCCCGAGCCGTGGCGGCGGGGACCGGTGGGGCCTTGCTGCCGTTCCAGGCCTTGAGCGCCAGCCATCCTGAGTGGATGCGCGAGCAGTTGCTGGCAGGGCCGGATACGCCCCTGCGCCAGAGTCTGCTGGGGCTGTTGCCGGTCCAGGTGGCACGCGAACCTACCCATTCGAGCGAACAATTGAGTGCCCGCGAGTTGGCGGTTCTGCAATTGATTGCCCAGGGCTGCTCGAACCAGGAAATCAGCGATCAATTGTTCATCTCGCTGCATACCGTGAAAACCCATGCCAGCCATATCAACAGCAAGCTGGGTGTGGAACGGCGAACCCAGGCCGTGGCGCGGGCCCAGGAGCTGGGGCTGCTGGGCGAGCCGCGCTGAAATTTCCCGCCACTTGCCAGCGGGAGGCGATCGGCCTGCTGGCGAGAGTGGTTTCACTTTCGACTTCTTCCCCCCCGATGCACCGCCAGCGCCCACAGGCCGGCTCCTGCATTTCTCGGCGTAATCCCCATCCTGGGGGTGGCTATACGCTTTGTCTGCGCTATAACCAATAGGCGTGTGATTTCCTTTGCGGCGCCTGACGCGCCGCACCTTCTGTGAGGCCCAAGGGGCGGGAAACCTCCGGCGCCCTTCGATCATGAGTTACCAAGGAATGTCTGGGAGCAAGGAATGCGTGAAACCTCCTTCAATCCCGCTCCGGTTGTGCTGATAGTCGATGACCAGACAACCGATGCGCTTATTCTCAGTGAGTCGGTGCGGGACCTGGCGCAGGTGTATGTCGCCAGCAGTGGTGAGGAAGCCTTGCGGGTGGCCCGCCAGTTTCGCCCGGATGTGGTGTTGCTCGACATAGAGATGCCGGACATGAGCGGCTTCGAAGTCTGTCGGGCGCTGAAGGCCGATCCCAAGCTGTCCGATGCCGCGGTGATTTTCGTCACTTCCCATGCCCAGGTCGACTATGAGCTGCAGGCCCTGGGCTACGGGGGCATCGATTTCATCCAGAAACCTCTCAACCTGCCGGTGGCCAGGGCCCACATCAACGCCCATCTCACCCTGCGCAACGAGGCCAAGCGCCTGGCCAATCATGATGTCCTGACCGGTCTGCCCAACCGCATGCTGCTGCAGGACCGGGCCGAGCAGGCGCTGAAAATGGCCCGGCGCAATCATGGGCGGCTGGCGATGCTGCTGCTGGACCTGGACAACTTCAAGGCCATCAACGACTCCATGGGGCATTCGGTCGGTGACCAGATGCTCAAGTACGTCGCCACCCGGTTGTCGCTGATCCTCGGCAGCATGGACACTCTCAGCCGGCAGGGTGGGGATGAGTTCATCATCCTGCTGTCGGAGGTCGACAGTTTCGAGGCGGTGGGGGATTTTGCCGAGCAGGTGCTGACCACCATCTCCAACCCCTTTTCGCTGCAAGGCAACCGCTACGATCTGAGTGTCAGTATCGGCATCGGAGTGTTCCCGGAGGACAGCGAAGACCTCGAGTCGCTCTACCGTCATGCCGACTCCGCGATGTACCAGGCCAAGCAGGCCGGACGTAATCGCTACCAGTTCTTCTCGCCGGCCATCGAGAGCGGCATGCGCGCCCGGCATTTGCTGGAGCGGCACATGCGCGCGGCCATCGACGACGGGGTGTTCGAGGTCTTCTACCAGGCCAAGGTCGATGTCCGTGAACATCGAGTGGTGGGCATGGAGGCGCTGATCCGCTGGCGCGATGGCGGCGGCAATCTGGTTTCGCCCTCGGATTTCATCCCGCTGGCCGAGGAAACCGGGCTGATCATTCCGATTGGCAAATACGTGATGCTCCAGGCGTGCAAGGACACGCGCAAATTGCACGAGCAGGGGGTTGCGGTCTGCGTCAGCGTCAACATCAGTGCCGTGCAGTTCCGCGAGTCGTCGTTCCTGGGGATGGTCAAGGACATCCTGCTCGATTCCGGCCTCGCCCCGCAGTGGCTGGAGCTGGAAATCACCGAAGGGGTGCTGGCCCGGGACACCGACAATGCCCGCGAAACCCTGATGGCGCTCAAGGCACTGGGCGTGCACGTGGCCATCGATGATTTCGGCACGGGCTATTCGAGTCTGGCCTACCTCAAGCGCTTTCCTATCGATGTACTGAAGATCGACCAGAGCTTCGTGCGCGACATGCTCACCGACAAGAGCGACCTGGCGATTGTCGAGGCGATCATCAAGCTGGGCCAGGCGCTGGGCCTCGAACTGGTGGCCGAAGGCGTGGAAACCTGGCAGCAGGCCGAGTTGTTGTTGGAACTGGGCTGCCGGGTAATGCAGGGATATCTGTATTGCCGGCCGGTGCCGTTCGCCCAGATACGCACGCTGCTGGCTTCCTGGTCAACGACGACATGAGTCACTGATCGGCACGCACTGCCCCGCCCAACCGCCATTGCCCGAGGGAGCCTGAGTTGAACCGATTCCATCTGTATGCGCTGAATGGGCGCGCCGTCGCGCTCCTGGTCATCGGCCTGGTCGCGACTTTCGTCGGCTGCCAGGTTCTGCAGAACCTCAACGAGCAGCGCGCCCGGGACGCCCTTGCCAGTGCTGCCGACGGTGCGGTGGAGGCGGTGGTCGGTCGACTGCAGCAGTATCAGTACGGCTTGCGCGGAACCCGTGGCGCCATTGTCGCCAGTGGCGAGGAGAACCTGACGCGCGAGACGTTTCATCGCTACAGCCTGACCCGTGATGTACCGAGCGAGTTTCCCGGAGCCCGCGGGTTCGGTTTCATCCGGCGGGTTCCGGCGCAGGACCTGGAGTCATTCCTGCAGCGTGCCCGCGACGACAGCTCGCCCAATTTCAGCATTCGCCAGTTCGCTCCCCATGAGGGGGATCTGTATGTCATCCAGTACCTGGAGCCCAACCGCGATCAGGCGGTGGCCCTTGGTCTGGATATCGCCTCGCAACCTGACCGGGCGCAAGCGGCGCGGCTGGCCGCGCGTACCGGCGAGGTGCGGCTCACTTCGCCGATCACGCTGGTGCAGGCGGTGGGCAAGCCGAAGCAGTCCTTCCTGATCCTGCTGCCGATCTACAGGAACGGCATCGTGCCGAAGACCGAGGCGGAGCGGGAGGCGGAAGTCATGGGCTGGAGCTATGCACCGCTGATGATCGAAAGTGTCCTGAATGGCCTGGTGCCGCAAAGCGAAGCGGTCAACCTGCGCCTGCGCGATATCACCGGCCCGGGGCCGGCGGTGGAGTTCTACCAGACGGCCCGTGGCGCGGACGCGGAGGCGACAGGGCTGCTGAGCCAGACTCTGGAACGGGAGATCTATGGTCGCCGCTGGCAGATCGAGCTGCAGGCCCTGCCGTTGTTCATCGAGCGTCTGCATCAGGTTTCGCCGCTGGTGGTTTTCCTGCTCGGTACTCTGGCCAGCGTGCTGGTGGCGGCATTGGCCGCGATTGCCGGGGTCAGTGCCCAGCGGCGTCTGCAGGTGCTGGCCGAGCAGGGGCGCCTGGCGCTGATCGTCGAAAGTTCGGCGGATGCGATCATCGGCACGACCCTGGACGGTGTCGTGACCAACTGGAACCGCGGCGCGCGCAAGCTGCTGGGCTACACCGCCCAGGAAGCGGTCGGCCAGTCGTTGCTGAAGCTGATCGTACCACCTGGGCAGGCGGCGGAAGAGGCCGAGATCCTCAGGCGCATCGCCCTCGGCGAGACGATCGTCAACCTGGACACCGTGCGTCACACCAAGGACGGTCGCAGCATCAATGTCTCGGCGAATGTCTCGCCGATCTGCGATGACAGCGGCACGGTGATCGGCTCCTCGAAGATTCTGCGCGACATCACCGCGCACAAGGTCGCCGAGGCACGGATTCTTGAGCTCAATGCCAATCTCGAAGAGCAGGTGGTCGAGCGGACGGCGGAGTTGCGGCGTATCAACCTGCTGTTCAGCAGCGTGCTGCGTTCGGCGTCCAAGGTGTCGATCATCGCCACCGACCTGGATGGCGTCATCAGCCTCTTCAACGAAGGCGCCGAGCAGATGCTCGGTTATCGCGCCGCGGAATTGGTGGGCAAGGCCACGCCGGCGATCCTGCATCTCGAGCAGGAAATCATCGAACGCAGCGTCGAGTTGAGCAGGGAGTATGGGCAAACCATCGAAGGTTTCCGCGTGTTTGCCCACAAGCCGGAGTTCGAGCACTCGGAAATCCGCGAATGGACCTACGTGCACAAGAACGGCACCCATGTCCCGGTGAGCCTGGTGGTGACCTCGTTGCGCGATGAGTCTGGCACACCGACCGGTTTCCTGGGCATCGCGATCGACATCACCGAGCGCCGGGCGGCCGAGCATCAGTTGGACCTCAGTCTGCAGGCGACGCGGCTGATCCGCGATCAGTTGCTGATGGCCGCCGATGTGGCCGAACTGGGCATCTGGACGTGGAATCTGGCGGACGACACGCTGCAATGGAACGAGCGGATGTTCGAGTTCTACAGCCAGCCATTGAGCCTGAGGGACAATGGCCTGACCTATGCGCACTGGTATGAGCGCGTGCATCCCGATGACATCGAGGCGGTGGCCGCGCAACTGGCCGTGGCGGTGGCTGGCGAGGGCGTTTACGACCCGGTCTTCCGGGTGCTGGCGCCGGATGGCCGGATCCGCATCCTCCAGGCCGGTGCGCAAGTCGAGCGTGATGCCCAGGGCAGGGCGCTGCGCGTGACCGGGATCAACCGTGATATCACCACTCAGAGCGAACTCGAGGCGCATCTGCTGCAGGCCCGGGACCGCGCCGACAGCGCCAGTGCGGCCAAGTCGTTCTTCCTGGCGAACATGAGTCATGAAATCCGCACGCCGATGAACGCGGTGCTGGGGATGCTGCAACTGGTGCAGCACACCGAACTCAATGCCCGTCAGCGCGACTATGTGGTCAAGGCCCAGACGGCGGCCAAGTCGTTGCTCGGGCTGCTGAACGATATTCTCGACTACTCCAAGATCGAGGCCGGCAAGTTGCGCCTGGACCTGCACCCCTTCGAACTCGAAGCGCTGATGCGCGACCTGGCCGTGGTGCTGGCGGGCAACCAGGGGAGCAAGGAAGTCGAGGTGATGTTCGACCTCGATTCCGAACTGCCGGCCAGCCTGGTCGGCGACAGCATGCGTCTGCAGCAGGTGCTGATCAACCTGGCGGGCAATGCCCTGAAGTTCACCCAGCATGGCCAGGTGGTGGTCAGCGTGCGCCAGTTGCAGCGCCTGGAAGGTCAGGTAGCGCTGCGGATCGAGGTGTGCGACACCGGCATCGGCATCAACGCCGAGCAGTTGCAACGGATCTTCGAGGTCTTTACCCAGGCGGAGGCGTCGACCACCCGCCGGTTTGGTGGTACGGGGCTGGGGTTGGTGATCTGCAAGCGGCTGGTCGGCCTGATGGGGGGCGAGTTGCTGGTCGAGAGCGAAGAGGGCAGGGGGAGCCGGTTCTGGTTCGACATCACCCTCGACGTGGCCCGTACCGAGCCGTTGCGGTTGTCCTGCCCCGGCGTGGATTCGCGGATGCGTCTGCTGGTGGCCGACGACAACTCCATGGCCTGTGAGCTGCTGCTGCGTACCGTGCGCTCCCTGGGCTGGACGGCGGATACGGTGGATGGTGGCACGCGGGCAGTGGAGAGCGTACGCAATGCGCAGATGCGTGGCGAACCCTACGACGTGGTGCTGATGGACTGGCGCATGCCGGACATGGACGGCCTCAGTGCCGCCCGCCTGATCAGCCTGCAGGAGCAGAGCGTGCCGCCGCCGATGGTGATCATGATCACCGCCTATGGTCGTGAGGTGCTGGCGGATGTGCACCACGAGGGCGATGCACCTTTCGTCGGCTTCCTCACCAAGCCGGTGACACCCCTGCAACTGGCTGATGCGGTGCAGCGGGCGTTCAGCAGCGAGGTGGTTCCGCAGGCGCGGCAGGAGCCGGTGCGTCAGCGACGTCTGACCGGCATGCGTCTGCTGGTGGTGGAGGACAATGCGCTCAACCGCCAGGTCGCCGACGAACTGCTCAAGGGCGAGGGCGCGCAGGTGGTCCTGGCCGAGGGCGGGTTGGAGGGGGTCAGCCAGGTTTTCTCCAGTTCGATACCTTTCGATGCGGTGCTGATGGACATCCAGATGCCGGATATCGACGGCATGGAGGCGACCCGGCGCATTCGCCGGCAACCCGGCTTTGCCGCGCTGCCGATCCTGGCCATGACCGCCAACGCCTCCAGCAGCGATCGCGAAGCCTGCCTGGCGGCGGGGATGAACGACCATGTCAGCAAACCCATCGACCTGGAGGAACTGGTACTGACCCTGCGGGTGCAGACCGGGCGCGAAACGGTGCAGCCGAAAGTGCTCGAAGCCGCAGCGGCGGCGGATACGGTGCTGGAGGCGCGTCAGTCGATCATGGCCCGTTTCGGCGGCAATATCGAACTGATCTGCACCGTCCTCTACGGTTTCGGCGCGGAACTGGAGAAGCAGTTGTCGCTGTTGCCCGCCCATCTGCAGGAGCGCGACGGACCGGCCCTGGCCGCCGTGCTGCATGCGATCAAGGGCAGCTCCGGCACCATGGGGGCGCAGGCGCTGTCGCAGCGTGCCGGTGCGCTTGAGCGCGAGTTGCTGTATGGCGATGCCGCCGCGATTGCCCGGGTGCTCGACGATCCGCACTGGCTGCCTGAACTCCGGCAACTGCTGGTACGCAGCGTCGAGCAGTTGCAGGCGACGTTCGGTAATGGCTACCGCGGCGAATCGGCCCGCGACATGGCGGCCGGGCCGCGTTCTTGAAGGAGGCAGGAGCGACTCCTTATACTTTTCGCAACAGGGTCCCTGGCGGTTCCCGTGCCTTGGCACCTGAATCGCCAGGGGCTTTTCATTGTCTGTCGAACCTGTTGCAGGAGCAGCCCATGGACGCCGCAAAACCCGCGCTGATCCGCGAAACCTTCCCCGTCGGCCCGTTGCAGTGCAACTGCACGATCATCGGTGACCCGATCACGAAAAAGGCCCTTGTCGTCGACCCGGGCGGCAACCATGAGTTGATCCTGGCACGACTCGACGCGCTGGGCCTGAAGGTGGTCAGCATCATCCATACCCATGCGCACCTGGATCACTTCCTGGCTTCCGGCCAGTTGAAGGAGAAGACCGGCGCCACCCTGCACCTGCACAAGGACGACCAGTTCCTCTGGGACAACCTGGAGATGCAGTGCCGGATGTTCGGCGTGCCCTACACGCCGGTGCCGTCGCCGGACAAGTGGCTGGCCGATGACGAGGAGCTGGCCTGTGGCTGCGGGGTGGCCCTGCATACGCCGGGACATACGCCGGGCTCCATGAGCTTCTGGTTTTCCGAGGCTAGACTGTTGATTGCCGGAGATACGCTGTTTCGCCGTGGTATCGGCCGGACCGACCTCTGGGGTGGCGACCAGGCCACCATCGTCCGTTCGATCAAGCAGCGGCTGTACACGTTGGACGAGGAGGCGACAGTGGTCACCGGGCATGGTCCCGACACCCGGCTGGGCGACGAGATGCGTGACAACCCGTTCGTTCGCGGTTGATAGCTTTCATGGAATTTTTGCCGTCCGTCGTGTTCAAACGCCAGCACAGGTCTATCGCCAACGGCCTCTGCACCTTCAATGAGTAGGAGCTAGATCCATGTTCACCTCGCGTCGTTTGATTATCGTCGCTACCACCGTTGCCCTGCTGTCCGGCTGTGCAACGCAAAACCCGTATGACAACCAGGGACAGGTGGAGCAGGGTGGCTCCTCGGGCATGAGCAGAACCGTCAAGTATGGTGGCCTGGGCGCGTTGGCCGGTGCCGTCGCCGGTGCCGCCATCGACCACAATAACCGTGGCAAGGGCGCGCTGATCGGTGCCCTGGTCGCCGGTGCGGGCGCTGCCGGTTATGGCTACTACGCCGACCAGCAGGAAAAGAAACTGCGGCAAAGCATGGCCAATACCGGCGTCCAGGTACAGCGTCAAGGTGATCAAATCAAGCTGATCATGCCGGGCAACATCACCTTCGCCACCAACTCCGACGCCATTGCCAGCAGCTTCTACCAGCCGCTGAACAACCTGGCCAACTCGCTCAAGGAGTTCAACCAGAACCAGATCGAGATCGTCGGTTACACCGACAGCACCGGCAGCCGCCAGTTGAACATGGACCTGTCCCAGCGCCGGGCGCAGAGCGTGGCCAACTACCTGACCTCGCAGGGCGTCAACGGTGCCAACCTGTCGGCCCGTGGTGCCGGCCCGGACAACCCGATCGCCAGCAACGCCGATGTCAATGGCCGGGCGCAGAACCGCCGGGTGGAAGTCAACCTGCGTGCCATTCCTGGCCAGCAGTATGGCCAGCCGCAGCAGCAGGGCCAGTATCCGCAACAGCAGCAGGGTTACCAGCAGCAGTATCAGCAGCCGCAGGGGCCGGTGTACGGTCAGCCCGTCCAGCAGTACCCTTGAAGGCCTGACTGACTCCGGATGTAAAAAAGCCCGCCCGATCACAGATCGGGCGGGCTTTTTCGTAGCGCTGAAGTCGAGTTACTTCTTCAGGCCGTAATGCTCGTCGAGCATGCCGGGCGAGTTGGGTGCCTTGGGCGCGTAGTCACGCGGCGGCTCCTGGTTTTCCCGTGGCGGGGTCAGGCGTTCCCGTGGCGTCTGGGACGCTTCGGAGTGCAGGGCGGCCAGCAGGCGTTGACGGGTCAGCTCGTCCAGGGCCAGGCGGTTGGCGCCCTCGGCGAGATGGTCCTGCACTTCCTGGTAGCTCTGGGTGAGTTTCTTGACCAGGGCAGCGGTGCTGTTGAAGTGGGTGACCACCTCATTTTGATAGGTGTCGAAACGTTCCTGGATATCGTCCAGCTGACGCTGCGTGCTGCTGGGCGCGGCACTCGGGACCAGACGGGCGACCAGGAAACCGATGGCGACACCGGCAACCAGGGCGAGAGTCGGCAACAACCAAACTAAGAGCGAGTGTTCCACGAGTCCTTCCTCTATAAACGGCTTTGCTTTACGTTAACGGCTCGGACCTGCGCTGTATACCGCGATCTTCTGGTCGCAAGCTGTCAGGCACAGACTTTTAGCTAGACGAGTCGACCCCTAGAGAGGTCACGGAGTTCATTCCTTGCTTATGCGTGAAACCGCTTTTTTCATCGACGGCCCGGTCGGTCAACTGGAAGCCCTGTACCTGGACAACCCCGAGCCCCGTGGCCTGGCGCTGATCTGCCATCCCAACCCGGTGCAGGGCGGGACCATGCTCAACAAGGTCGTCTCGACCCTGCAACGCACCGCCCGCGACGCCGGGCTGATCACCTTGCGTTTCAACTATCGGGGCGTTGGCGCCAGTGCCGGCAGCCACGACATGGGCAGCGGCGAAGTCGATGACGCCGAGGCCGCCGCGCAGTGGTTGCTGACGAAACATCCCGACCTGCCGCTGACGCTGTTCGGTTTCTCCTTCGGCGGTTTCGTCGCGGCCAGCCTCGGCGGTCGCCTGGAAGCCCGTGGTCAGTCACTCAAGCACCTGTTCATGGTGGCGGCGGCGGTGATGCGCCTACGCGCTGACGATCGCCTGCCCGAAGGCTGCCCGCTGACACTGATCCAGCCGGAAGCCGACGAGGTGATCGACCCACAGGTGGTCTACGACTGGTCCGCCGCCCTCGACCGTCCCCATGAGCTGCTGAAAGTGGCAGAATGCGGACACTTTTTTCATGGCAAGCTGACCGATCTGAAGGATCTGCTCCTGCCGCGCCTCTCGAATTGATAGCAGTCTGACTAAGCGATTACCCATGACGACTCGTACGCGTATCCTCACCGGCATCACCACCACGGGCACTCCGCACCTGGGCAACTATGCCGGCGCCATCCGCCCGGCGATCCTGGCCAGCCGTGACAGCAATGCCGATTCCTTCTATTTCCTGGCCGACTACCACGCGCTGATCAAGTGCGACGACCCGCTGCGCATCCAGCGGTCGCGCCTGGAAATCGCCGCGACCTGGCTGGCCGGTGGGCTGGATGTGGATCGCGTGACTTTCTATCGCCAGTCGGACATCCCGGAAATTCCCGAGCTGACCTGGTTGTTGACCTGTGTCGCGGCCAAGGGTCTGCTGAACCGCGCGCATGCCTACAAGGCCTCGGTGGACAAGAACGTCGAGACCGGTGAAGACCCGGATGCCGGCATCACCATGGGCCTGTACAGCTACCCGGTGCTGATGGCGGCGGACATCCTGATGTTCAACGCGCACAAGGTGCCGGTCGGTCGCGATCAGATCCAGCACGTGGAAATGGCCCGTGACATCGGCCAGCGCTTCAACCACCTGTTCGGCCAGGGCAAGGAATTCTTCGTCATGCCCGAGGCGTTGATCGAGGAAAGCGTGGCGACGCTGCCGGGCCTGGATGGCCGGAAAATGTCCAAGAGCTATGACAACACCATTCCGTTGTTCACCAGCGCCAAGGACATGAAAGACGCCATCTCGCGCATCGTCACCGACTCGCGCGCGCCGGGTGAAGCGAAGGACCCGGACAACTCGCACCTGTTCACCCTGTACCAGGCGTTCGCCACGACCGAGCAGGCTGACGGTTTCCGTGACGAGCTGCTGGGCGGCCTGGGCTGGGGCGAAGCGAAGAACCGTCTGTTCCAGTTGCTCGATGCCGAACTGGGCGAGAAGCGCGAGCGTTACCACGAGCTGATTGCCCGGCCGGCGGACCTGGAAGACATCCTCCAGGCCGGCGCGCAGAAGGCCCGCAAGGTCGCTACGCCGTTCCTCGCGCAACTGCGCGAAGCGGTCGGTCTGCGGTCGTTCGTCAATCAGGTGCAGGTGGCCGAGACGAGCAAGAAGAAGGCCCCCAAGGCCGCGCGCTTCGTCAGCTTCCGCGAGGACGACAGCTTCCGCTTCCGCCTGCTGGCGGCCGACGGCGAGCAACTGCTGCTGTCGCGCAAGTTTGCCGATGGCAAGGCCGCTGGCGCAGTGACCAAGCAGTTGCAGTCCGGACAAGTCTTGGACATTCGCAGCCAGGGAGGGCCGGTTCAGGCTGGCAATTTTGAGATTCGCAGCGGGCGCCCTCGTTTCAGCGTCTGGTTGGAAGGTGAATGTGTCGCCGACAGCCCCGAGTTCGCCGACGAAGCGGCCCGTGACGCGGCCATCGAGGCCCTGCGCGTGGCACTCACGCCGGTTCAGGACTGATCCAGCGCCCGGCCCGACCAAGGGCCGATTGCCATTCCCCCGGGCCATCGCTAAAGTGACGGCCCGTTTTTGTTACCTCGCTAACGAAATTATGACGCCCCTAGAACGATATCAAGCTGATCTGAAACGTCCCGAGTTCTTTCATGACGCGGCCCAGGAAACGGCTGTGCGCCACTTGCAGCGCCTGTACGACGATCTGGTCGCGGCCTCGCAGAACAAACCGGGCCTGCTCGGCAAGCTGTTCGGCAAGAAGGACCAGGCACCGGTCAAGGGCCTGTACTTCTGGGGTGGCGTGGGTCGCGGCAAGACCTACCTGGTGGACACCTTCTTCGAAGCGTTGCCCTTCAAGGAAAAGACCCGTACGCACTTCCATCGCTTCATGAAGCGCGTGCACGAGGAAATGAAGACCCTGGGCGGCGAGAAAAACCCGCTGACCATCATCGCCAAGCGTTTCGCCGCCGAGACCCGGGTGATCTGCTTCGATGAATTCTTCGTTTCCGACATCACCGACGCGATGATCCTCGGCACGCTGATGGAAGAGCTGTTCAAGAACGGCGTGACTCTGGTCGCCACCTCGAACATCGTCCCGGACGGCCTGTACAAGGACGGCCTGCAGCGTGCGCGCTTCCTGCCGGCGATCGCCCTGATCAAGCAGAACACCGAGATCGTCAACGTCGACAGCGGCGTCGACTATCGCCTGCGTCACCTCGAGCAGGCCGAGCTGTATCACTTCCCGCTCGATGAAGCGGCCCACGAAAGCCTGCGCCAGAGCTTCCGCGCGCTGACGCCGGAGTGCACCCAGGCGGTGGAAAACGATGTGCTGATCATCGAGAACCGCGAGATCCGTGCCCTGCGCACCTGCGATGACGTGGCCTGGTTCGATTTCCGCGAACTGTGCGACGGTCCGCGCAGCCAGAACGACTACATCGAGCTGGGCAAGATCTTCCACGCCGTGCTGCTCAGCGGCGTCGAGCAGATGAGTGTCACCACCGACGACATTGCCCGTCGCTTCATCAACATGGTCGACGAGTTCTACGATCGCAACGTCAAGCTGATCATTTCGGCGGAAGTCGAGCTCAAGGATCTCTACACCGGTGGTCGCCTGACCTTCGAATTCCAGCGGACCCTCAGCCGTCTGCTGGAGATGCAGTCCCACGAATTCCTGTCGCGGGCGCACAAGCCCTAGGACAGCGTCCGGGGCGTCGCTCGACGCCCCTCAGCCTCCCTCCCTGCGGCTCAGGCCGCCTGCTGGAACTGTTGCCGATACTGGTTCGGCGACAATTCGGTGTGCTGGCGGAACAGCCGTGCAAAGAAACTGGCATCGTCGTAGCCGACCTCATAGCTGATGGTCTTGATGCTCTTGCGGGTGCCGGACAACAAACCCTTGGCAGTCTCGATGCGCAGGCGCTGCAGGTAGTGCAGCGGCTTGTCGCCGGTGGCGGTCTGGAAGCGGCGCATGAAGTTGCGGATGCTCATGCCGTGGTCGCGGGCCACGTCCTCGAAGCGGAACTTGTCGGCGAAATGCTCTTCGAGCCACTGCTGGATCTGCAGGATGATCACGTCCTGGTGCAGCTTCTGGCCGCCGAAACCGATGCGTCCCGGCGCGTAGCTGCGCTGTACTTCATAGAGGATGTCGCGGGCCACCGCCTGGGCGATGTTGGCCCCGCAGAAACGCTCGATCAGGTAGATGTAGAGGTCGCAGGCCGAGGTGGTGCCGCCGGCGCAGTACAGGTTGTCGGCATCGGTCAGGTGCTTGTCCTGGTTCAACTGGACGTTGGGGAAGCGTTCGCTGAAGGTGTTGAAGAAACGCCAGTAGGTGGTGGCTTCCTTGCCGTCGAGCAGGCCGGCCTCTGCCAGCCAGAAGACCCCGGTCGCCTCGCCGCAGAGCACGGCGCCGCGGGCATGCTGTTCGCGCAGCCAGGGCAGGACCTGTGGGTAGCGTTGGCAGAGGTTGTCGAAGTCGTCCCAGAACGCCGGCAGGATGATCACGTCGGTATCGGCCAGGCCGCCGTCCACCGGCATGGTCACGTCGCTGAAGCTGCCTACGGGCTTACCGTCGGGGCTGACCAGGCGTGTTTCGAAGGCGGGCGTGAGCCCCTGGCCAAGCTGCTTGCCGTAGCGCAGGCTGGCGAGATGGAAGAAGTCCTTGGCTTGCATGAGGGTTGAGGCGAAGACCCGGTCGGTAGCCAGGATGCTGACGCGCCGCAAGGGCGTCGGGGAGGTGTTAGCCATGATTCGATTATTCTTATAAGGGATAGTGGTCAACAAACGGCTGGATCGTCTTATTTTTTGTCGGATGTGTCCAGTGGTTAGAGGTAGAACCCTGGCATAGGCTCGTTGGGCCAATCCCGGCTTCAGTGTGTCTGCAAGGTGCCCGCATGATCCCCAGAACCCTATTCAGTTCCGAACATGAGCTGTTCCGCAGCAGCGTACGCAAGTTCCTCGAGCAGGAGGCGTTGCCCTTCCATGCACAGTGGGAAAAGCGGGGTTATGTCGATCGCCAGTTGTGGAACAAGGCGGGGGAGGCGGGGATGCTCTGCTCCCATCTGCCGGAAGCGTATGGTGGCATGGCGGCGGATTTTCTCTACAGCGCGGTGGTGATCGAGGAGATCAGTCGGCTGGGCCTGAGCGGGATCGGCTTCTCGTTGCATTCGGACATCGTCGCGCCGTACATCCTGCATTACGGCAGCGAAGCGCTGAAGCTCAAGTACCTGCCGCGGCTGGTCAGTGGCGAGATGGTCACGGCCATCGCGATGACCGAGCCGGGGGCCGGTTCCGACCTGCAGGGGGTCAAGACCACGGCGGTGCTCGATGGCGACGAGTATGTCCTCAATGGTTCGAAGACCTTCATCACCAACGGTTTTCTCGCCGACCTGGTGATCGTGGTCGCCAAGACCGATCCGAAGGCCGGGGCCAAGGGCACCAGCCTGTTCCTGGTCGAGGCCGACACGCCGGGCTTTGCCAAGGGCAAGCGGCTGGAGAAGGTCGGGATGAAGGCTCAGGACACCTCCGAGCTGTTCTTCCAGGACGTCCGGGTGCCCAAGGAGAACCTGCTGGGGCAGGCGGGCATGGGCTTCGCCTACCTGATGCAGGAGCTGCCCCAGGAGCGCCTGACCGTGGCGGTCGGGGCGCTGGCCTCGGCCGAAGCGGCATTGCAGTGGACGCTGGACTACACCCGTGAGCGCAAGGCCTTCGGCAAGGCGATCGCCGACTTCCAGAACACCCGTTTCAAGCTGGCGGAGATGGCCACCGAGATCCAGATCGGCCGGGTGTTCGTCGACCGCTGCCTGGAGTTGCACCTGGACGGCAAGCTCGATGTGCCGACCGCGGCGATGGCCAAGTACTCGGGCACGGACCTGCAATGCAAGGTGCTCGACGAGTGCGTCCAGTTGCATGGCGGCTACGGTTTCATGTGGGAGTACCCGGTGGCCCGGGCCTGGGCGGATGCGCGGGTGCAGCGGATCTATGCGGGGACCAACGAGATCATGAAGGAGATCATTGCACGGTCGCTGTGAGGGGCGACCGTTTGATCGTTCCCAAAACGCAGCCCGTGACGCTCTGCGTCACAAGAACGGACACCGAGCGTCCTGGGAGGCATTCCCACGCGGAGCGTCACTAGTGTCCGGTAAAAACCGAAAAGGGGCACGCCGCAGCCTTTATGGCGAGCGGGCTTGTCGGGACGCCGCACCGCCGCGCTCGGCTGCAAAGCAGCCGCAACCCCGGATTCCCCATTCTTCCTGATACACCGCGTTGGCCGGTTGTGGGGGGGGGCGCTCCGCGCCCCAGCGCAGGCAAGCCTGCTCGCCACAAGGCTGGGGCTGGCCTGGGTTGCGGCTTATGGTGCCGGGTTCGGATGATCCTTGTGGATCGCCTCGATCCCTGCCAGCACTTCCTCCGACAGTTCCAGGCTGGCGCTGGCAATGTTGCTGTCCAGTTGTTCCAGGGTCGTGGCACCGATGATGTTGCTGGTCACGAAGGGTTGCCGGGTGACGAACGCCAGGGCCATCTGTGCCGGATCCAGGCCGTGTTCGCGGGCCAGGGCGACGTAGCGGCTGCAGGCCGCTTCCGACTGCGGGTTGAAGTAGCGGCTGAAGCGGCTGTAGAGGCTCAGGCGGGCCTTCGCCGGGCGGGCGCCACCTTCATACTTGCCCGAAAGGAAGCCGAACGCCATCGGCGAATAGGCCAGCAGGCCGCATTGCTCGCGCAGGGCGACTTCCGCCAGGCCGACCTCGAAACTGCGGTTGAGCAGGTTGTAGGGGTTCTGGATCGACACCGCCCGCGGCCAGCCGCGCCGCTCGGCTTCGAGCAGGAATTTCATGGTGCCCCACGGTGTTTCGTTGGACAGGCCGATGTGGCGGATCTTGCCGGCCTTGACCTGTTCGTCCAGCGCTTCGAGGATTTCCTCGATGGGCGTGAAATCCTCGTCGGTCTTGTGCTTGTAGCCCAGTTGCCCGAAGAAATTGGTGCTGCGCTCCGGCCAGTGCAGTTGGTACAGGTCGATCCAGTCGGTCCGCAGGCGCTTGAGGCTGGCGTCGAGGGCTTCGACGATATGCCGGCGGTTGTGCTTGAGGTTGCCGTCGCGAATGTAGCTGATGCCGTTGCCGGGGCCGGCGATCTTGCTCGCCAGGACCCACTGGTCGCGATCACCACGCTGCCGGAACCAGTTGCCGATGATGCGTTCGGTGCTGGCGTAGGTTTCGGCCTTGGGCGGCACCGGGTACATCTCGGCGGTATCCATGAAATTGATGCCGGCCGCCTTCGCGCGTTCGATCTGGGCAAAGGCCTCTGCCTCGGTGTTCTGCTCGCCCCAGGTCATGGTCCCCAGGCAAATTGCGCTCACGTTCAGGTCGGTCCGGCCTAGCTGACGGTATTCCATTGGCTGCTCCCGTGGGAAAACACCCATAAAAGCAGGTTGAATTTTTTTTGGCAATCTGGATAATTGCGCACCTCTTTATGCAGTGGAAGTGATGCGCCGCCGCCAAAGAATCTTGCCGTTGAACGGACGCGCCGACCCGAGCCCCCGATAGCGTCTGTATCCGGCTGCCTTTGACCTTGTCAAAGTACGCACTATTCAGTAAGATCCGCCGTCTTATTTACAGGCGGCCCCTGAGGCTATAAAGAATGAAAACTTTTACTGCTAAACCGGAAACAGTTAAGCGCGACTGGTTTGTCGTCGACGCTGCTGGTCAGACCCTGGGTCGTCTGGCCACCGAAATCGCGAGCCGTCTGCGTGGCAAGCACAAAGCCGAATACACCCCGCACGTCGATACCGGTGACTACATCGTCGTCATCAACGCCGAGCAGGTTCGTGTGACCGGTGCTAAAACCTCCGACAAGATGTACTACTCCCACTCCGGTTTCCCGGGCGGCATCAAGTCGATCAACTTCGAAAAGCTGATCGCAAAAGCCCCTGAGCGCGTGATCGAGACCGCGGTAAAAGGCATGCTGCCTAAGAACCCGCTGGGTCGCGACATGTACCGTAAGCTGAAAGTCTATGCGGGCGCTGTACACCCTCATACTGCTCAGCAGCCCCAAGAACTGAAGATTTAACGGAATAGTTCATTATGTCGGCGACTCAAAACTACGGCACTGGCCGTCGCAAGACCGCAACCGCACGCGTTTTCCTGCGTCCAGGTACCGGTAACATCTCCATCAACAACCGCTCCCTGGACACGTTCTTCGGTCGCGAAACTGCCCGCATGGTCGTTCGCCAGCCGCTGGAACTGACCGAGACCGTCGAGAAATTCGACGTCTACGTCACCGTCATCGGTGGCGGTGTGAGTGGCCAGGCTGGCGCAATCCGCCACGGCATCACTCGTGCCCTGATGGACTACGACGAAAGCCTGCGCAGCACCCTGCGTAAAGCTGGTTACGTTACCCGCGACGCTCGTGAAGTCGAGCGTAAGAAAGTTGGTCTGCGTAAAGCGCGTAAGCGTCCGCAGTACTCGAAGCGTTAATTCGCTCCCAGCTTCAAAAGAAGCCCGGTTTCCATGTGGAACCGGGCTTTTTTTATGGGCGAAATATTTGCTGTGACAACTTGCCACATCCGTAGACCCCCTATACTACAAGGCCTGGGGCACTGTGTGCCGGGTAATTACCTTGTCAGAGGTGGGGCTTTTCATTACCATTCGGCAAAATTTTTATAACGATAGATTTTTACTTAGACGCCTGATTTAACAGGCCACAAAGCTGATGGGAGAGGACTGAATGAGCAATGACGGCGTGAATGCAGGCCGGCGTCGCTTTCTCGTAGCAGCCACATCCGTGGTAGGAGCTGCAGGAGCGGTGGGGGCTGCGGTCCCGTTCGTGGGGTCATGGTTTCCCAGTGCCAAGGCGAAAGCCGCCGGTGCACCGGTGAAAGTGAATATCGCCAAGATCGACCCGGGACAGCAGATGATTGCCGAGTGGCGTGGCCAGCCGGTCTTCATCGTGCGCCGCACCGAGGAGATCCTGGGAAATCTGACGAAGATCGAGGGGCAGCTCTCCGATCCAACCTCCAAGAACTCGGTACAACCCCCCTACGTCGATCCGAAGACGCGTTCGATCAAGCCGGAAGTCCTGCTGCTGATCGGTATCTGTACCCACCTGGGTTGCTCTCCCACCTTCCGTCCGGAAGTGGCGCCCGCCGACCTCGGCAAGGACTGGGTAGGTGGCTATTTCTGCCCGTGCCACGGTTCTCACTACGATCTCGCCGGTCGCGTCTACAAGGCTCAACCCGCGCCTTTGAACCTGCCGGTTCCACCGCATTCCTATGAGTCCGACACGATCATTGTCGTTGGCGTCGATCAGGAGAAAGCGTGATGAGCAAGTTCATGGATTGGGTTGATGCGCGCTTCCCTGCCACCAAGATGTGGGAAGACCATCTCAGCAAGTACTACGCACCGAAAAACTTCAACTTCCTCTACTTCTTCGGCTCCCTGGCATTGCTGGTGCTGGTCAACCAGATCGTCACCGGCGTCTGGCTGACGATGAGCTACACCCCCTCGGCGGAAGAGGCTTTCGCCTCCGTCGAGTACATCATGCGTGATGTCGAGTACGGTGCGATCCTGCGTCTGCTGCACTCAACCGGCGCTTCGGCGTTCTTCATCGTGGTCTATCTGCACATGTTCCGTGGCCTGCTCTACGGTTCGTACCAGAAACCGCGTGAGCTGGTCTGGCTGTTCGGCATGCTGATCTACCTGGCGCTGATGGCCGAGGCCTTCATGGGCTACCTGCTGCCGTGGGGGCAGATGTCCTACTGGGGCGCACAGGTGATCATCTCGCTGTTCGGTGCGATTCCGGTCATCGGCAACGACCTGACCCAGTGGATCCGTGGTGACTACCTGATTTCCGGAATCACCCTGAACCGCTTCTTCGCCCTGCACGTGGTTGCGCTGCCGATCGTGATTCTCGGCCTGGTGGTGCTGCATATCCTGGCGTTGCACGAAGTGGGTTCGAATAACCCCGATGGTGTCGACATCAAGAAGAAAAAGGACGAAAACGGCGTACCGCTGGACGGCATTCCGTTCCATCCGTACTACACCGTGAAAGACATCGTCGGTGTGGTGGTGTTCCTGTTCATCTTCTGTTCCGTGGTGTTCTTCTTCCCGGAAATGGGAGGGTACTTCCTCGAAAAACCGAACTTCGAAGTGGCCAACGCCTTCAAGACACCGGAGCATATTGCTCCTGTCTGGTACTTCACGCCGTTCTACGCGATTCTGCGGGCGGTGCCGGACAAGCTCATGGGCGTTCTCGCCATGGGCGCCTCGATCGCCCTGCTGTTCGTGCTGCCGTGGCTGGACCGCAGTCCGGTCAAGTCGATGCGCTACAAGGGGTGGCTGAGTCGGATCTGGCTGGTGATCTTCTGTGTGTCCTTCCTGATCCTTGGCTGGCTGGGCGTCATGGCGCCGACGCCGGGGCGTACACTGCTGTCGCAGGTGTGCACCGTGCTGTATTTCGCCTACTTCATTCTGATGCCGTTCTATACCCGGCTCGAGAAGACCAAACCGGTTCCGGAAAGGGTGACTGGCTGATGAAAAAACTATTCGCTGTTTTGATGCTTGCGGCTCTGCCGGTTCTGTCTTTCGCTGCCGAACATGGTGGCCCCGAGCTTGAAAAGGTCGATATCGACGTTTCCGACAAGGCTGCCATGCAGGATGGTGCGCGGACCTTCGCCAACTACTGCATGGGTTGCCACAGTGCCAAGTTCCAGCGTTATGAGCGGGTGGCCGATGACCTGGGCATCCCCCATGACCTGATGCTCAAGAACCTGGTGTTCACCGGTGCCAAGATCGGTGATCACATGAATATCGGCATGCAGCCGGCGGACGCCAAGGCCTGGTTCGGCGCGGCTCCGCCCGACCTGACCCTGGTGGCGCGAGTACGTGGCACCGACTGGCTCTATGGTTACCTGCGTTCGTTCTACGAGGACCCGGCGCGCCCATGGGGTGTGAACAACAAGGTTTTCCCGAACGTCGGCATGCCGAATGTCCTGGTCGGGCTGCAGGGGCGCCAGGTCGTCGGTTGCAAGCAGGTGCAAATCGTCGAGGACGGCAAGAAGCAGTATGATCCGCTGACCGGCACGCCACTGACTCATGAAGCGTGTGACCAGCTGACCATCGTGCCGAAAACCGGTACCTTGACGGAAGAGCAGTTCGACGAGAAGGTCAAGAACCTGGTGACCTTCCTGGCCTACTCGGCCAACCCGGTGAAGCTGCAGCATCAGCGCATCGGTACTTACGTTCTGCTGTACCTGGCCTTCCTCTTCGTATTCGCTTATCTGCTCAAGCGCGAATACTGGAAGGATGTGCACTGATAACGTTGTAATATAGCGGTCAGTCAATCGTGCGCGCCCAAGGGTGCCTCTGAGACGTAGCGAGCTGGTGTGGAGGGGGTGAATCCGAAACGGTTTCACCGGTTGTCCCTCCACTCGTTACGGGAGGCTTCCCTTGGGCGCGTTCGTTTTTGCGTTTCGACCATTTCAAACAAGCGAGGAGGACCGCCATGGGCGTGACCAATCGGTTGGCCTGTTACTCCGACCCCGCCGACCACTATTCCCACCGAGTGCGTATTGTGTTGGCGGAAAAGGGTGTCAGTGCCGAGATCATCAGTGTCGAGGCTGGACGCCAGCCCGCGAAACTGGCCGAAGTGAACCCTTACGGCAGCCTGCCCACCCTGGTCGATCGCGACCTGGCGTTGTGGGAGTCGACCGTGGTGATGGAATACCTGGATGAGCGCTATCCGCACCCACCGCTGCTGCCGGTTTATCCTGTGGCGCGGGCCAACAGCCGATTGCTGATGCATCGCATCCAGCGCGACTGGTGCGGGCTGGTCGATCTGATCCTGGATTCGCGAACCAAGGAGCCGGCGCGTGCGCAGGCGCGCAAGGAGCTGCGTGAGAGCCTGACCGGAGTGTCTCCGTTGTTCGCCGACAAGCCTTTCTTTCTCAGTGAGGAGCAAAGTCTGGTCGATTGCTGTCTATTGCCCATACTCTGGCGTTTGCCGACTCTGGGTATTGAATTGCCGCGGCAAGCCAAGCCGTTGCTTGATTATATGGAGCGCCAGTTTGCGCGTGAGGCTTTCCAGGCGAGCCTGTCTGGTGTCGAACGCGATATGCGCCAAGGAGCTGTTTAATGAACTCCAGCCGTCCTTATTTGGTTCGTGCCCTGTACGAATGGATAGTGGATAACGATTGCACGCCGCACATCCTGGTCAATTCCGAGGCTCCCTCGGTCCAGGTGCCACAAGGCTTTGCCAGCGACGGGCAGATTGTCCTGAATATTTCTCCAAGTGCCGTGCGTCATCTGCATATGGATAACGAAGCGGTCAGTTTCGAAGGCCGTTTCGGTGGTGTGGCCCATACGCTCTACGTGCCCATCGGGGCCATTCTGGGAATCTATGCCCGGGAAAATGGCCAGGGCATGGTCTTTGATCTCGAGTCGCCGATGGAAGAGGACGACAATGCGGTGGAACCGGATGACGATGGGCCGGAGCCGCCACGTCCGAGCGGGCGTCCGAGCCTGAAGGTTGTGAAGTAATCGTCGGGCCTGTGTGCGAAAAAGCCCCTGTCATCGCAAGATGGCAGGGGCTTTTTTCAAGAGGTTGGAGTGCTTGCCATTCCTTGTGGGAGCCGGCTTGCTGGCGATAGCGATATGTCTATCGTCACAAGGCTTGCTGGATGGCCGCCTCTGGCGGATCACCAGCAAGCTGGCTCCTACGTTGTGGGGTGATGCCCCTCAGTCGATGTACTCGAACAGCTTGACGATTTTCTGCACGCCGCCGACGCCTTGCACCAGGTTGGTCGCGCGCGTGGCCTCCTGCTGGGTGACCAGGCCCATCAGGTAGACGATGCCGTTTTCGGTGATCACCTTGATGCGTGAGCCGGGGATGGTGTTGTCGGTCAGCATCTGGGTCTTGATCTTGCTGGTCAGCCAGGTGTCGTTGCTGCGTGCGGCGAACGAGGAGGGTTGCAGGATCTGCAGTTCGTTGTTCACCTTTTTCACCCGCTGGACGCTCGACGCGGCCTGCTCGGCCTTGGCCTTGAGGTCTTCGCGTGGGGTCTGGCCGGCGAGCAGGACGATACCGTTGTAGCTGCTCACGACGATGTGCGAGGCCGCGTCCAGATCCGGGTCGGCCTTGGCGACGTTGACCGCGACCTTGGTTTCGATCACCGAGTCGTCGATCTTGCTGCCCAGGGTGCGGGTGCCCTGGTCGTCATTGATCGGACCGTCGCGGGTTGCGGTCAATACCGAGCTGCAGCCACTGAGGCCCAGGCACAAAGTCAAAGCCAGCAGGCTAAGGCGATTAACAGTCATTCTTCACTCCCGAACAGTTGGCTGTCGATCAGATCGCACAGGCAGTGGATCGCCAGCAAGTGGACTTCCTGGATACGTGCGGTGACATTGCTGGGAACGCGGATCTCCACGTCCTCTGGCAGCAGCAGTGAAGCCATGCCGCCACCATCACGTCCCGTCAAGGCTACGACAACCATTTCGCGATCATGTGCGGCCTGGATTGCCTGAATAATGTTGGCCGAGTTGCCGCTGGTGGAAATGGCCAGCAGGACGTCGCCGGGCTGGCCGAGGGCACGGATCTGCTTGGAGAAGACTTCGTTGTAGCTGTAGTCGTTGGCGATCGAGGTGATGGTCGAGCTGTCGGTGGTCAGGGCGATGGCTGGCAGGCTCGGTCGCTCGCGTTCGAAGCGGTTGAGCAGTTCCGAGGAAAAATGTTGGGCGTCGCCCGCCGAGCCACCGTTGCCGCAAGAGAGCATTTTGCCTTCGTTGAGCAGGGCGTTGACCATGATCTGGCTGGCTTGCTCGATGTGAGGTGCAAGAACGTCCATCGCCTGTTGCTTGGTGTCGATACTGGCCTGGAAAAGCTGGCGAATTCGGGATTGCATGTCCATCAATGTAGGTGACCTTAAGTGGGGCGGTTGCCTGGCTCGAATACTGCCCGGAGGTTCCGGGGCCGTTCGGCGCAAGTCATGTGCCGCCCGCAAAGCAAAGAGCAAAAACGGTGAATGAAAGTAACCGGGTCGACAGTCTGGTTCAGCTGTCGAAGGCATTCCGTAGCCAGTTCAATCGGGGTGCTGCGTCAAGGGCGCCTTCTATGGCAACCACGTCGAAACGGCAGGGGTTGCCGGACCAGCGCGATTCGCGTTGCAGGAAATACTGTGCCGCGACTATCAACTTCTTGCGCTTGCGGGCATCGATACTGCCCGCGGCGCCACCCCATTGGGTGTTTTTTCTATAACGAACTTCGACGAATACTACTGTATCGCCGTCGAGCATGACCAGATCAAGCTCGCCGCGTTTACATAACCAGTTATGCGCCAGCAGGCGCAGTCCCTGTTGCTCGAGATGCCGGAGCGCGAGGCTTTCGGCATCCTTGCCGCTTTCCAGGTGCGAGCCTTGCGGCATCAGCGTGGCGTATCCGGCAGGCGCTGGACCTGGCCGCTGACGAACTGTGCCCATGGCAGTTGGCGCTCGATCCGCTGACCCTGGTCCATGCTCAGGCTGCCGGAGAGACCTTCGATGCGGCTGTCTGGCAGGGCCTTGAGCTGGCCCAGGCGTGGTGCCAGGCGATAGGCGTCGACACCCATGGCGTACAGGCGTCCCAGGCTGCCGGCGGCCTGGGGCCACTGTGCGGTGACCTGTTGGCGCAGCGGGTCGTTGGCGTCCAGCAGCCATGGGGTTTCGCAGAAGCGAATGCCGTTCATGTCGTTGTACTGGTTGATGTCGCCGGTCGCGCTGAAGAGGTGGGAGGTGCCGTATACCGGAACGTCCCCTGCGTACTGGAAGTTCAGGGTCGGCTTGATCTGCTGGGCCTGCTGCGGTGTGGCGGCGAGGAAGATGAACTCGATGTCCTGGCGACGCGAAGGCTGGGCGGCAACCTGGCCGCCCACGGTGCTTTGCAGGCTCTTGGCGCGGCCTTCACTCTGGCGCAGCTGGAACAGGTCGGCGATCTGCTGGGCCAGCGCGACGGGCTGGTCGACACGCTCGACGCCGATCACGGTGCCGCCGTTGGCTTCCCAATCCTGGCGGAAGGCTTTCAGCACGCGGTCACCCCATTCACCTTTCGGCACCATGGCGGCAGCGCGGTGCAGGCCGTCGGCACGGGCACGACGCGAGACTTCGCGGGCTTCGTCCTCGGCGGCGAGGCCGAACTGGAACAGTTGGGGTGGGTTCTGCGCGCTTTCACTGTAGTTCAGCGCCAGGGTGGTGATCGGCAGTTGCGGGCGGGCGCTGAGCTGCTTCACCAGCGGTTTCTCCAGTGGTCCGACGACCAGTTGCACGCCGGCAGCCTGGGCCTTGCGATAGAAATCGTCGAGGGAGGTCAGGCGCGAGCTGTCGTAGAATTCGATGGCCGGTGGTTTCTGGCCGGCTTGCTGGGCCTGGTACTGGGCTGCCATGAAGCCTTCGCGCAGTGCCTTGCCGACCGAGGCCAGTTGGCCCTCGCTAGGCAGCAGCAGGGCGATCTTGTTCAGCGGCTGGCTGGCCAGTTCCTTGAGTTTCACCAGCGCCTGCGGCAACTGCTGGGCTGCCGGATGCTTGGGGTTCTGTGCCCGCCAGGTGTCGATCGCGGCCTGTTGCTGTTCCAGGGTCCCGGAAGTTTTCACCGCCAGTGCCAGGCTGAGCCAGCCGCTGAGGTCGTCGTTGCCGCTGGGTTGCAACTGGTCGGTCGGCAGGGCGGCGACCAGTGCCCAGATCGCCTCGTGGTTGGCGCGGGCGGCATCGCCACTGAGCAGCGGGGCGATGAAGATGCGCTCGCGAGCGGCGGCCAGGGTCTGGCCGTCGGCTTCGAGGGCGCGGGCGCGCACGGTGTGTGTACGGATCTGTTGATCCACCGGCAGTTCACCCAGGTGTTCCAGGCTTGGGTGGCTCAGGGCGGCGAGGGCCGCCTTGGGCTGGTTGCGGGTCATCGCCAGTTCGGCGGCCAGGGTGCTGGCGAATACCTGCTGGGCCGGCTTGAGCTGGTCCAACGGCACCTGGGCAAGGATCTGCGCGGCGCGACCGGTGTCCTTCTGGCGATAGGCCAGGTCGGCGGCAGTCAGGCGTAACAGGGCGGCCTTGTCCGGTGTCTTGCTGGAAGAGGCCTGTTCGAGCAGTTGCTCGATGCTGGCATCCGGGGTCCGTGGGAGTTCGCCAAGGCTGGAGGAGGGCGAGCTGGCGCAGGCCGCCAGCAAGGCAGCGAGGCAGAGGGCAGAGAACAGCCGCAGGCAAGCGATCATGTAAGTGTTCCTGATACTCGATCAAATTAGCGTGGAATTGTACCCAAGCACTGGCCGGGGCGCGATGTCGCTGGCGTGAAACCGTCGATTTTGGTCGTACAAGTCATTTCAGGGGCCCGGCTCCATTCGCCTGGGCGGGGCCATCGTGCTGTCCTGGAGCATATCGGCCGGGCTTCTACGCGCTACAATGGGTTTTTCCGTTCTTCTTGAGGTGTGCGCTTTGACTGTTCCAGGTGTTTTGAATTCCCCGATGGGCTCGCTTTATGTGGTGGCGACGCCCATTGGCAACCTGGATGACATCAGTGCGCGAGCGATGAAGGTGCTGCGCGAGGTGGCGCTGATCGCGGCGGAGGACACCCGGCATTCGCTGCGGTTGTTGCAGCACTTCGGTATCACCACGCCCCTGGCCGCCTGCCATGAGCACAACGAGCGCGACGAAGGCAGCCGTTTCATTGCCAAGCTGCAGGCGGGCGAAGATGTGGCGCTGATCTCCGACGCCGGTACGCCGCTGATTTCCGATCCCGGTTATCACCTGGTGCGCCAGGCGCGTGCCGCGGGGATCAGGGTGGTGCCGGTACCGGGTGCCTGTGCATTGATCGCGGCGTTGTCGGCGGCGGGCCTGCCTTCCGACCGGTTCATTTTCGAGGGGTTCCTGCCGGCCAAGGCGGTGGGGCGTCGTTCGCGTCTCGAACAATTGCGGGAAGAACCACGGACACTGATCTTCTATGAGGCGCCCCACCGCATCCTCGAATGCCTGCAGGACATGGAGGCGGTGTTCGGTGCCGAGCGCCCGGCGCTGCTGGCACGTGAGCTGACCAAAACCTTCGAGACGCTCAAGGGCCTGCCGTTGGCCGAGTTGCGCAGTTTCGTCGAGGCCGATGCCAATCAGCAGCGTGGCGAGTGCGTGGTGCTGGTCGCCGGCTGGAGTGTCCCGGAAGGCGACGAGGCCGTCGGTGCCGAAGCCATGCGCATTCTCGATCTGCTGCTCAAGGAGATGCCGCTCAAGCGCGCGGCAGCCCTGGCGGCGCAGATCACGGGCGTGCGCAAGAACCTGCTTTATCAGGTGGCGCTGGATAAGCAGAAAAACGACTGACGATTTTTTGCGTGGGGACATTCTGCTATTAATGTCGGAATGGTCCTGGGTGGTGCCTCTTGTCCCGGTAAGTCGGGGCGATGGCGGCTTTAAGGCTTGTCCTTCTGGCCATGTGCCGGTAACCTGCGCGGCGGAGAGTCGATTGGACAGTCGCTGCCCTTCATGAAAATTGGAGGGGGGAGGAAAGTCCGGGCTCCATAGGGCGGAGTGCCAGGTAATGCCTGGGGGGCGTGAGCCTACGGAAAGTGCCACAGAAAATAACCGCCTAAGCACTTCGGTGCCGGTAAGGGTGAAAAGGTGTGGTAAGAGCGCACCGCACGTCTGGTAACAGTTCGTGGCTAGGTAAACCCCACTCGGAGCAAGACCAAATAGGGTTCCAAGGCGTGGCCCGCGCTGGAACCGGGTAGGTTGCTAAAGATGTCCAGTGATGGCCATCGTAGAGGAATGACTGTCCTCGACAGAACCCGGCTTACAGATCGACTCTCCACTTCTTTCCCTCCCTGCCCGCAATCGCTGGCAGAAGCGCATTTGTAATATCGAAAAAATCTTACTCTTAAGAAAACACTTTAACTTCTGAGCTCAAGTTTCTGAGGTGCATCGAGTTTGCCCGGAAGAAACCTCTCCAAATTCTCGCAAAGTCTCCTTTTACGCTCCTAAATCTCCGTTCTGTAAGGGTTTTCCTTAAGACCGCGCCTTGACGGTGTGGTGGGCGCATTCCTATAGTGTGCGCAAGTGGAGGAAAGTGGCATGAAGTGGGTTTTTTGGACGTAAAACGCTAATATTTGGAGAAACGCAGCTGTGTTTCGCGGAGCCAACGCTATCAGTCTCGATGCCAAGGGCCGTCTCGCCATGCCGAGTCGGTACCGTGACGAGCTCGATTCGCGTAGTTCCGGACAACTGATCGTCACCATCGATGCGGTCGATCCCTGCTTATGTGTATATCCACTCGACGAGTGGGAAGTGATTGAAACCAAGTTGCGTGCGCTGCCATCGCTGCGGGAGGAGAACCGCCGCCTGCAGCGTTTGCTGATTGGTAATGCCGTCGATCTCGAGCTCGATGGCAGTGGCCGTTTTCTGGTGCCGCCGCGCCTGCGTGAATACGCGAAGCTGGATAAGCGCGCGATGCTGGTGGGCCAACTGAACAAGTTTCAACTGTGGGACGAGGACGCCTGGAATGCTGTTGCTGCAGCGGACCTGGCGGCCATTCAACAACCGGGCGCGATGCCTGATGAACTGCGTGATCTGATCCTGTGACTATTGATAGCGGCTTTAACCACATCACCGTACTGCTTGACGAAGCTGTCGAGGCTCTCGCCGTACGCCCTGATGGCTGCTATCTGGATGGCACCTTCGGTCGGGGCGGGCATAGCCGCCTGATTCTCAGCCGGCTCGGACCGGATGGTCGGCTTCTCGGTTTCGACAAGGATCCACAGGCGATTGCCACCGGGCAAGCGCTAGCGGCCGAAGACGGCCGCTTTGTCGTTGTGCAGCGCAGCTTTGCCGAGCTGGGGCTGGAGGTCGCCGAGCGTCAGATGTCGGGCAAGGTCAACGGTATCCTGCTCGACCTGGGCGTCTCCTCGCCACAGCTGGATGACCCGCAGCGTGGCTTCAGCTTCATGAACGATGGCCCGTTGGACATGCGCATGGACCCCTCGCGGGGTATCAGTGCCGCCGAGTTCATCGCCACCGCGCCGGTGGAGGAAATTGCCCGGGTCTTCAAGGAGTACGGCGAGGAGCGTTTCGCCGGTCGCATGGCCCGTGCCGTGGTCGAGCGCCGTGAAATCAAACCCTTCGAACGCACGGCCGATCTGGCCGAGGTGCTGAAGGTCGCCAACCCGGCCTGGGAGAAGGGCAAGAACCCCGCAACGCGGGCTTTCCAGGGCCTGCGCATTCACGTCAACAATGAACTGGGCGATCTCGAAGCCGGCCTCGAAGCGGCGCTGGAAGCTCTGGAAGTCGGCGGTCGCCTGGTGGTGATCAGCTTCCACTCGCTGGAAGATCGCATCGTCAAGCTGTTCATGCGTCGTCTGGTCAAGGGCGAGGAAGATAACCTGCCGCGTAATCTGCCGGTCCGCCATCAGGCGTTCGAACCACGCATCAAGGTACACGGCAAGGCCCAGTTCGCCTCCGAAACCGAGCTCAAGGCCAACCCGCGTGCCCGTAGTGCCGTCATGCGCGTTGCGGAGAAATTGCGGTGAGCAAGCTCTACGCCAAGCCACTTCCAGGTGGGAGCTTTTTCATGTTCCTGCTATTTGTCGCCGTGCTGGTGTCCGCCATCGGCGTGTCCTATAGCGCGCACTGGAACCGTCAACTGCTCAACTCGCTCTACAACGAGCTGAGCGTGCGTGACAAGGCCCAGGCCGAGTGGGGGCGGCTGATCCTCGAACAGAGCACCTGGACCGCCCATAGCCGTATCGAGACCCTGGCCACCGAGCAACTGAAGATGCGCATTCCCAGCCCGTCCGAAGTCAGGATGGTGGCGCCATGATGAAGCTCGAGGGAGCCCTTTATCCGTGGCGTTTCCGCGTGGTGCTCGGCGCACTGGCGCTCATGGTCGGCTATATCAGCTGGAAGATTGTCGACCTGCAGGTCATCGACCGTGAGTTCCTGATCGGTCAGGGTGACGCGCGCAGCATGCGTCACATCCCGATTCCCGCGCACCGCGGGCTGATCACCGACCGTAACGGCGAGCCCCTGGCGGTGAGTACGCCGGTGACCACGCTGTGGGCCAACGCCAAGGAAATGCAATTTGCCAAGGACCGCTGGCCGGCCCTGGCCCAGGCGCTTGGGCAGGATCCCAAACAACTGGCCGAGCGCCTGGAGCAACAGGCCAACAAGGAGTTCATCTATCTGGTCCGTGGCCTGACCCCGGAGCAGGGCCAGGCCGTGCTCGACCTCAAGGTTCCGGGCGTCTATGGCATCGAGGAGTTCCGGCGTTTCTACCCGGCCGGTGAAGTGGCGGCTCATATGGTCGGCTTTACCG
The DNA here is from genome assembly GCF_000364705.1 of Pseudomonas fuscovaginae SE-1. Classification (GTDB taxonomy): domain Bacteria; phylum Pseudomonadota; class Gammaproteobacteria; order Pseudomonadales; family Pseudomonadaceae; genus Aquipseudomonas; species Aquipseudomonas fuscovaginae_A. The sequence goes on from NZ_AQOH01000201.1 coordinate 53,421, forward strand.
ATATCGACGACCACGGGCGCGAAGGGGTGGAGCTGGCTTACGACGAGTGGCTGGCCGGGGTGCCCGGCAAGCGACAGGTGATCAAGGACCGGCGCGGTCGGCTGATCAAGGATGTCCAGGTAACCAAGAACGCCAAGGCCGGTAAGCCCTTGGCGTTGTCCATTGACCTGCGCCTGCAGTACCTGGCCAATCGCGAACTGCGCAACGCCCTGGTGGAAAACGGCGCGAAAGCCGGCAGCCTGGTGATCATGGACGTGAAGACCGGCGAGATCCTCGCCATGGTCAACCAGCCGACCTATAACCCGAACAACCGTCGCAACCTGCAGCCGGCGATGATGCGCAACCGCGCGATGATCGACGTGTTCGAACCGGGTTCGACCATGAAGCCGATCTCCATGAGTGCTGCCCTGGAAACCGGACGCTGGAAGCCCAGCGACACGGTCGAGGTCTATCCCGGCACCCTGCAGTTGGGCAAGTACACTATCCGCGACGTCTCCAAGACCGAAGGCCCGGTGCTCGACCTGACCGGTATCCTGATCAATTCCAGTAACGTGGGGATGAGCAAGGTCGCCTTCGATATCGGTGGCGAGGCGATTTTCCGTGTCATGCAGAAAGTCGGCCTGGGCCAGGACACCGGCCTCGGCTTCCCCGGCGAGCGCGTGGGCAACCTGCCGAACTACCGTGAGTGGCGCAAGGCCGAAACCGCGACGCTGTCCTACGGCTACGGCCTGTCGGTGACCGCCATCCAACTGGTGCACGCGTTTTCGGCCCTGGCCAACAACGGCAAGATCGTGCCGCTGACCCTGATCAAGACCGATAAGATGCCCGAGGGTACCCAGGTCATCCCGGAAAAGGTCGCCAAGACCATGCAGGGCATGTTGCAACAGGTGATCGAGGCGCCGCGGGGGGTCTGGCGTGCCAAGGTCCCGGCCTATCATGTCGCCGGCAAGTCCGGTACCGCGCGCAAGACTTCGGTCGGCACCAAGGGTTATGCCGAAAACTCCTATCGCTCGCTGTTCGCCGGCTTCGGCCCGATGAGCGACCCGCGCTATGCCATCGTGGTGGTGATCGACGAGCCGAGCAAGGCCGGTTACTTCGGTGGCCTGGTGTCGGCGCCGGTCTTCAGCAAGGTGATGTCCGGTACCCTGCGGCTGATGAACGTCAGCCCGGATGACCTGTCGAGTATTCCGCAGCAGCAGGCCATCGCCGCGCCGGAACCTGTCAAAGGAGGACGTGGTTGATGTCCTTGAGCCTGAACAAGATTTTCCCCCATGCCGGCCGCGATCTGCTGATTCGCGAACTGGCGCTCGACAGCCGCAAGGTTCGCGCCGGGGACCTTTTCCTCGCCGTGCCCGGCGGCAAGGTCGATGGCCGCAGCCATATTGCCGATGCCCTGCAACGTGGTGCGGCGGCGGTCGCCTATGAGGCCGAGGGGGCGACCGTACTGCCGATCACCGATGCGCCGCTGATTCCGGTCAAGGGCCTGACCGCGCAGTTGTCTGATATCGCCGGGCGCTTTTATGGCGAGCCGAGCCGGCAGTTGAACCTGGTCGGTGTCACCGGTACCAATGGCAAGACCAGTGTCAGCCAACTGGTGGCCCAGGCCCTGGACCTGCTCGGCCAGCATTGCGGGATTCTCGGTACCCTGGGCAGTGGTTTTCATGGCGCGCTGAACAGCGGCATGCTCACCACGCCGGACCCGATTGCCGTGCAGGCGACCCTGGCGGACTTGAAAAACGCCGGTGCCAAGGCTGTAGCCATGGAGGTTTCCTCCCACGGCCTGGATCAGGGCCGTGTCAGCGCCCTGGCGTTCGACGTGGCGGTGTTGACCAATCTCTCGCGCGATCATCTCGATTATCACGGCACCATGGAGGCCTACGGTGCCGCCAAGGCCAAGCTGTTCGACTGGGCCAACCTGCGTTGCCGGGTCATCAACCTCGACGACGACTTCGGCCGGCAACTGGCTGCTCGCGAGCACGAATCGCGACTGATCACCTACAGCCTGCAGGACAGCAGTGCCTACCTGTATTGCCGTGACGCCCAGTTCGGTGACGAAGGCGTGCGCGCGACGCTGGTGACCCCGCAGGGCGAGCATCATCTGCGCAGCACGCTGCTCGGCCGCTTCAACCTGAGTAACGTGCTGGCGGCCGTCGGCGCCTTGCTGGGCCTGGACTACGCCCTGGATGAAATCCTGCGGGTACTCCCGCAACTGGAGGGCCCGGCCGGCCGCATGCAGCGCCTGGGCGGCGGTACGCGTCCGCTGGTGGTGGTCGACTATGCACACACACCGGATGCCCTGGAAAAGGTCCTGCTGGCCTTGCGGCCGCACGCCAAGGGGCAACTGCGTTGCCTGTTCGGCTGTGGCGGCGACCGCGATCGCGGCAAGCGCCCGCTGATGGCCGAACTGGCCGAGCGTCTGGCCGACAGCGTGCTGGTGACCGACGACAACCCGCGTACCGAGGATCCCCGGCAGATCTTCGATGACATCCGTCCCGGCTTTGCCGCGCCCGATGCCGTGCGTTTCGTGGCCGGTCGTGGCCTGGCGATTGCCCAGCTGATCGCTGCCGCCAGTGCCGACGATGTGCTTGTCCTGGCTGGCAAGGGCCACGAGGACTATCAGGAAATCAATGGCGTGCGCCACGCTTTCTCCGATCTGGTCGAGGCCGCCAAGGCTCTGGATGCCTGGGAGGCCGCCGATGCTTGAAACCATGAAGTTGAGTGTTGTCGCCAATGCCTTGTCCGGTCGCCTGAGGGCGGCCGATGCCGACTTCTCCGGGGTGAGCATCGACAGCCGGTCGATTCAGCCTGGACAACTGTTCGTTGCCCTGACCGGGCCGCGTTTCGATGGTCATGATTACCTGGATGACGTGGCGGCCAAGGGCGCCGTCGCGACGCTGGTTGAGCGCGAAGTTGCCGACAGCCCGCTGCCGCAGTTGGTGGTTCGCGATACCCGACTGGCCCTGGGGCAGCTTGGGGCACTGAATCGTGGGTTGTTCAGGCAGCCGGTGGCGGCGGTGACCGGTTCCAGCGGCAAGACCACGGTCAAGGAGATGCTCGCGAGCATCCTGCGTACCCGCGGTCTGGTCCTGGCGACCCGGGGCAACCTGAACAACGATCTGGGCGTGCCGCTGACCCTGCTCGAGCTGGCGCCGGAGCACAGCGCCGCAGTGATCGAACTGGGCGCTTCGCGCATTGGCGAGATTGCCTACACCGTCGCCATGACCAAGCCCCACGTGGCGATCCTGAACAATGCCGGAACCGCCCATGTCGGCGAGTTCGGTGGCCCCGAGAAGATCGTCGAGGCCAAGGGCGAGATCATCGAGGGGCTGGAGGTCGACGGCACTGCCGTGCTCAACCTGGACGACAAGGCTTTCCCTATCTGGAAGCTCCGGGCCGGTGCCCGCAAGGTGCTGAGCTTCGCCCTGGACAACGACAGCGCCGACTTCCACGCCAGCGCCGTTTCCCGCGACCCGCGTGGCTGCCCGCAATTCGAGCTGCGCGCTCCTGACGGCTCGGCGACGGTTCGACTGAATCTGCTGGGTACCCACAACGTCGCCAATGCCCTGGCCGCCGCCGCCGCCGGCCATGCGCTGGGCGTGTCCCTGCCGGGCATCGTCGCCGGCCTGGAAGCGGTGCAGCCGGTCAAGGGTCGGACGGTCGCGCAGTTGGCAATCAATGGCATTCGTGTGATTGACGATACCTACAACGCGAACCCCACCTCAATGTGCGCCGCCGTTGATATACTTGCCGGCTTTTCCGGCCGCACCGTCCTGGTGCTCGGAGATATCGGCGAGTTGGGCGAGTGGGCGGAGCAGGGGCATCGTGAAGTAGGGGCTTACGCCTCAGGCAAGGTTTCCGCGCTGTATGCGGTGGGACCGATGATGGCCCACGCCGTCGACGCATTTGGCCAGCACGCTCGTCATTTCGCCACCCAGGCCGATCTGATCGAGGCGCTTGGCGCCGAGCAAGACACCAACACCACCATTTTGATCAAGGGTTCGCGCAGCGCGGCGATGGAAAACGTCGTGGCGGCTCTGTGCGGACCTGCGCCTCATATCAAGGGAGAGACGCATTAATGCTGCTGCTGCTAGCGGAGTACCTGCAACAGTTCTACAAAGGCTTCGCGGTCTTCCAGTACCTGACCCTGCGCGGGATTCTCGGGGTGCTGACCGCGTTGTCTCTGTCGCTGTTCCTGGGCCCGTGGATGATTCGTACCCTGCAGAACCTGCAGATCGGCCAGGCAGTTCGCAACGACGGCCCGCAATCGCACCTGTCCAAGTCCGGCACGCCGACCATGGGGGGCGCGCTGATCCTGTCGTCCATCGGCGTCAGCACCCTGCTGTGGGCGGATCTGCATAACCGTTATGTCTGGGTGGTGCTGCTGGTCACCCTGCTGTTCGGCGCCATCGGCTGGGTCGACGACTATCGCAAGGTGATCGAGAAAAACTCCCGCGGGCTGCCTAGCCGCTGGAAGTACTTCTGGCAGTCGGTGTTCGGCCTGGGGGCGGCGATCTTCCTGTTCATGACCGCCCAGACCCCGGTGGAAACCACCCTGATCGTGCCGATGCTCAAGGACGTCAGCATTCCCCTGGGCGTGGGTTTCGTGATCCTGACCTACTTCGTGATCGTCGGTTCGAGCAACGCGGTCAACCTGACCGACGGCCTCGACGGCCTGGCGATCATGCCGACGGTGATGGTCGGCGGTGCGCTGGGCATCTTCTGCTACCTGTCGGGTAACGTGAAGTTCGCCGAATACCTGCTGATCCCCTACGTACCGGGTGCCGGTGAACTGATCGTGTTCTGCGGCGCGCTGATCGGTGCCGGCCTGGGCTTCCTCTGGTTCAACACCTATCCGGCCCAGGTCTTCATGGGCGACGTCGGTGCCCTGGCATTGGGCGCGGCGCTGGGCACCATCGCGGTGATCGTTCGCCAGGAAATCGTGCTGTTCATCATGGGCGGCGTGTTCGTCATGGAGACCCTGTCGGTGGTCATCCAGGTCGCCTCCTTCAAGATGACCGGTCGCCGGGTGTTCCGCATGGCACCGATTCACCACCATTTTGAACTCAAGGGCTGGCCCGAGCCACGCGTGATCGTCCGTTTCTGGATCATCACCGTGATCCTGGTGCTGATCGGCCTTGCCACCCTGAAGCTGAGGTAGAACCCGTGTCGCTGATCGCTTCTGACCACTTCCGCATCGTTGTCGGCCTCGGCAAGAGCGGCATGTCCCTGGTTCGCTTCCTGGCGAACCGGGGCGTTGCCTTTGCGGTGGCCGACACGCGGGAGAATCCGCCGGAACTGGCCACGCTGCGCCGTGACTATCCACAGGTGGAAGTGCGTTGTGGCGAGCTGGATGTCGAGTTTCTCTGCCGTGCCGACGAGCTCTACGTGAGCCCCGGCCTGGCCCTGGCGACCCCGGCCCTGCAGGCCGCGGCGGCCCGTGGCGTGAAGTTGTCCGGTGATATCGAGCTGTTCACGCGTAACGCGAAGGCACCGATCGTCGCGATCACCGGTTCCAACGCCAAGAGCACCGTGACCACCCTGGTGGGCGAGATGGCCGTCGCCGCCGGCAAGCGCGTGGCGGTCGGGGGCAACCTCGGTACCCCGGCACTGGACCTGCTCGGCGACGATATCGAACTGTACGTGCTGGAGTTGTCGAGCTTCCAGCTGGAAACCACCGATCAGTTGAACGCCGCAGTAGCGACCGTGCTCAACATCAGTGAAGACCATATGGACCGCTACAGCGGTCTGCCGGCCTATCACCTGGCCAAGCACCGGATCTTCCGCGGAGCGAAGCAGGTGGTGGTCAACCGCCAGGATGCCCTGTCCCGGCCGCTGATGGGCGAAGGCCTGCCTTGCTGGACCTTCGGCCTGGGCAAGCCGGACTTCAAGGGTTTTGGCCTGCGCGAGGAAGACGGCGAGAAATACCTGGCCTTCGAATTCCGGAACCTGATGCCGGTGCGCGAGCTGAAGATTCGTGGCGCCCACAACCAGTCCAACGCCCTGGCAGCGCTGGCACTGGGGCATGCCGTGGGCTTGCCGTTCGACGCGATGCTGTCGAGCCTGCGCACCTTCGGCGGTCTCGAGCATCGCTGCCAGTGGGTGCGTGAGCACAACGGCGTGAACTACTACAACGACTCCAAGGCCACCAACGTCGGTGCCGCGCTGGCGGCCATCGAAGGCCTGGGTGCCGACATCGATGGCAAGCTGGTGCTGATCGCCGGCGGCGACGGCAAGGGCGCGGATTTCTCCGCCCTGCGCGCGCCGGTCGCGGCCAACTGCCGGGCGGTGGCCCTGCTCGGTCGCGATGCCGAACTCCTGGCCCAGGCCCTGGGCGACGAGGTGCCATTGATTCGTGTGCAGAGCCTGGACGAAGCGGTACTGCGTTGCGCCGAACTGGCCCAGGCCGGCGATGCCGTGCTGTTGTCGCCGGCCTGCGCGAGCCTCGACATGTTCAAGAACTTCGAGGAGCGCGGGCGGCTGTTCGCCAGTGCCGTGGAGGGCTTGGCATGAATTTCAATATCCTCAAGCCGTATCCGTCGCCGATCATCACCGGGCGTGGGGTCGACGTCGACTTCCCGATGCTCGCCGGCTGCCTGGCGCTGCTCGGCCTTGGCCTGGTGATGATCACCTCGGCTTCCTCCGAAGTGGCTGCCGTGCAATCGGGCAACGCGCTGTACCACATGATCCGCCACCTGATCTATCTGGTGATCGGCGTGGGTGCCTGCATCGCCACGATGATGGTGCCGATCGCCACCTGGCAGCGCATGGGCTTCATGATGCTGGTCGGTGCTTTCGGTCTGCTGGTGATGGTGTTGCTGCCGGGTATCGGCCGTGAGGTGAACGGCTCGATGCGCTGGATCGGTTTCAGTTTCTTCAACGTGCAGCCTTCGGAAATCGCCAAGGTGTTCGTGGTGATCTACCTCGCCGGCTACCTGGTACGTCGGCAGAAGGAAGTGCGCGAGAGCTGGATGGGGTTCTTCAAACCGTTCATCGTGCTGTTGCCGATGGCCGGCCTGTTGCTGATGGAGCCGGACTTCGGGGCCACCGTGGTGATGATGGGGGCCGCCGCGGCGATGTTGTTCCTTGGCGGCGTCGGGCTGTTGCGTTTCGGCTTGATGGTGTTGCTGGCGGTGGTCGCGGTGGTGGTGCTGATCAAGGCGCAACCCTACCGGATGGCCCGTCTGACCACCTTTACCGACCCCTGGGCCGACCAGTTCGGCTCCGGCTATCAGTTGACCCAGGCGCTGATCGCCTTCGGTCGTGGCGAGTGGCTGGGCGTGGGGCTGGGCAACAGCGTGCAGAAGCAGTTCTACCTGCCCGAAGCCCATACCGACTTCGTTTTCTCCGTACTCGCCGAAGAACTGGGCGCGGTGGGTTCGCTGTGCACCGTCGCGCTGTTCGTGTTCGTCAGTGTGCGGGCCATGTACATCGGCCTGTGGGCGGAGAAGGCCAAGCAGTTCTTTGCCGCCTACATGGCCTACGGCCTGGCGTTCCTGTGGATCGGCCAGTTCCTGATCAACATCGGCGTGAACGTCGGCTTGCTGCCGACCAAGGGCCTGACCCTGCCGTTCCTCAGTTACGGTGGCAGTTCCCTGGTGATCTGCTGTGCCTGTCTGGGCCTGTTGCTGCGCATCGAGTGGGAGAGTCGAACCCACCTGGGCAGCGAAGAGATGGAATTCGATGAAAGCGACTTTGCGGAGGACACTCCCCATGGGCGCTAACGTACTGATCATGGCCGGCGGCACCGGTGGCCACGTGTTCCCGGCGCTGGCCTGTGCCCGCGAATTCCAGGCCCGTGGTTTCACCGTGCACTGGCTCGGCACGCCGCGTGGTATCGAAAACGAACTGGTACCCAATGCCGGTCTGCCGCTGCACCTGATCAACGTCGCCGGCCTGCGTGGCAAGGGCAAGCTGTCGCTGCTCAAGGCACCATTCGTGCTGCTGCGGGCGGTCTGGCAGGCACGCAAGTTGATTCGCCGGCTCAAGCCGGTCTGCGTACTGGGCTTCGGTGGTTATGTCACCGGCCCTGGTGGCGTCGCCGCGCGCCTGGCGGGCGTGCCGGTGATCGTGCACGAGCAGAACGCCGTGGCGGGTACCGCCAATCGGCTACTGGTGCCGCTGGCGGCCCGGGTCTGCGAAGCTTTCCCGAACACCTTCGGCGCCTCGGACAAACGTCGTACCACCGGCAACCCGGTGCGCTCGGAGCTGTTCCTGGAAACCCCGCGTCAGGCCCTGGGCGGTCGGCCGGCGCGCCTGCTGATCCTCGGTGGCAGCCTCGGTGCCGAACCGTTGAACAAGCTGTTGCCCGAAGCCCTGGCCCAGGTGCCGGTCGAGTGCCGCCCGGAGGTTTTCCACCAGGCTGGCCGCAACCACGACCAAGTGACCGCCGAACGCTACAAGGCGGCGGGCGTCGAGGCCCAGGTGGCGCCGTTTATCAAGGATATGGCCCAAGCCTATGGCTGGGCCGACCTGGTGGTCTGTCGCGCAGGTGCGCTGACCGTCAGTGAACTGGCTGCTGCCGGTCTGCCTTCGTTGCTGGTGCCTCTGCCCCATGCGATCGACGATCACCAGACCCGCAATGCCGAATATTTGGCCGGGGAAGGCGCTGCCTTCCTGCTGCCGCAAAGAACGACTGGCGCCGCCGATCTGGCGGCACGCCTGACAGAGGTTTTGATGCAACCGGAACGACTGAACACCATGGCGAGCACCGCACGCCGCCTGGCCAAGCCCGATGCCACCCGCACCGTCGTCGAGATCTGCCTGGAGGTGGCCCATGGTTGAGAGTCAGAAAGCCATCCCGCAACCGGAAATGCGCCGCATCCGTCGCATCCACTTCGTCGGCATCGGCGGCGTGGGCATGTGCGGCATCGCCGAAGTGCTGCTGAACCTGGGCTACGAAGTGTCCGGATCCGACCTGAAAACCTCGCCGGTCACCGAGCGGCTCGAGTCGTTTGGCGCGAAGATCTTCATCGGCCATCGTTCCGAGAACGCCGCCAGCGCCGACGTGCTGGTGGTGTCGAGCGCGGTGAACAAATCCAACCCGGAAGTCGCCACCGCCCTGGAGCGTCGCATTCCGGTGGTGCCGCGGGCCGAGATGCTCGCCGAACTGATGCGTTATCGCCACGGCATCGCCGTGGCCGGCACCCATGGCAAGACCACCACCACCAGCCTGATCGCGTCGGTTTTCGCCGCTGGCGGCCTCGATCCGACCTTCGTGATCGGCGGTCGGCTGAACGCCGCGGGTACCAATGCCCAGCTCGGCACCAGCCGCTACCTGATCGCCGAGGCCGATGAAAGCGACGCCAGCTTCCTGCACCTGCAGCCGCTGGTCGCCGTGGTCACCAACATCGACGCCGACCACATGGACACCTACGAGGGCGACTTCAGCAAGCTGAAGAAGACCTTCGTCGAGTTCCTTCACAACCTGCCGTTCTATGGCCTGGCCGTGGTCTGCCTGGACGATCCGGTGGTACGTGAGATCCTGCCGCATATCGCCCGTCCGACCGTGACCTACGGCGTCCACGAAGACGCCGATGTGCGTGCGATCAACATTCGTCAGTCCGGCATGCAGACCCACTTTACCGTGTTGCGCCGCGATCGCGAGCCGCTGGACGTTTCGGTGAACATGCCGGGCAACCACAACGTGCTGAACTCTCTGGCCACCATCGCCATCGCCACCGACGAGGGCATCAGCGACGAGGCCATCGTCCAGGGACTCTCGGGCTTCCAGGGCGTCGGCCGGCGCTTCCAGGTCTACGGCGAACTGCCGGTGGACGGCGGCAGTGTGATGCTGGTCGACGATTACGGCCACCACCCGACCGAAGTCGCGGCGGTGATCAAGGCCGTGCGCGGTGGCTGGCCGGAGCGCCGCCTGGTGATGGTCTACCAGCCGCACCGCTATACCCGTACCCGCGACCTGTATGATGATTTCGTCCAGGTTCTGGCCGATGCCAATGTACTGCTGCTGATGGAAGTCTATCCGGCGGGTGAAGAAGCCATTCCCGGCGCGGACAGCCGCCAGCTGTGCCGCAGCATCCGCCAGCGCGGCCAGCTCGACCCGATCTACATCGAACGTGGCGTCGATCTCGCGCCGCTGGTCAAGCCGCTGTTGCAACCGGGCGACATCCTGCTGTGCCAGGGGGCCGGGGATATCGGTGGTCTCGCTCCGCAATTGCTCAAGAGCGCGTTGTTCGCGGGCGCGGTTGCCGCAACCGGCGCGGAGAAGTCGAAATGACCGCTGCCTACGCCAACCTGTTCTCGACCCTCGAGCCGAAGGACTTCGGCCGCGTCGCCGTGCTGTTCGGCGGCAAGAGCGCCGAACGTCCGGTCTCGCTGAAGTCCGGCGCCGCGGTGCTCGAAGCCCTGCTGGGCGCGGGGGTCGATGCCTTCGGTATCGACGTGGGCGACGATCTGCCGCAGCGCCTGCTGAACGAGAAGATCGACCGTGCCTTCATCATCCTGCACGGTCGTGGTGGTGAAGACGGCAGCATGCAGGGCCTGCTGGAGTGCCTGGAGATTCCCTACACCGGTAGCGGCATCCTCGCTTCGGCCCTGGCCATGGACAAGCTGCGCACCAAGCAGGTCTGGCACAGCCTGGGTATTCCGACGCCACGCCATGCGGTGCTGGGCAGTGAAGCCGACTGTATTTCAGCCGGTGCGGAACTGGGTTTCCCTTTGATCGTCAAACCTGCCCATGAAGGCTCCAGTATTGGGATGGCCAAGGTGACCGGCGTCGACGAATTGATCGCCGCCTGGAAAGCCGCCGCCATCTACGATTCGCAAGTGTTGGTCGAACAGTGGATTCACGGTCCCGAGTTCACCATTGCGACGCTGCGTGGCCAGGTTCTGCCGCCGATCGCCCTCGGCACCCCGCATTCGTTCTACGACTACGACGCCAAGTATCTGGCATCCGATACCCAGTATCGGATCCCTTGTGGTCTCGACACTACCAAGGAAAAGGAACTGATGGACCTCACGGCGAAAGCCTGCGAGGCGCTCGGTATCGCCGGTTGGGCGCGTGCCGACGTGATGCAGGACGCCGACGGCCAGTTCTGGTTCCTGGAAGTCAACACCGCTCCGGGCATGACCGACCACAGTCTGGTACCGATGGCGGCACGTGCGGCCGGCCTCGATTTCCAGCAACTGGTGCTGGCGATCCTGGCGGAAAGTGTCGCCTGCCACCCAGGACCGAGAGGTTAAGCAGCCATGCACGGCGCGCAGATTCGTCATCAGCCACCAGGTTCCGGCCGCAACAAGCCGATGCCGCGGGGCGCCAGTCGAATGGTGGCCAAGGAGCCGGTATCGGCGCGCCTGCCGAAAGCCAACTTCGGCTTCCTGAAGCGCCTGATGTGGCCGGTATTGCTGGTGGCGCTGGGTTTCGGCACCTACGAGGGCGCCCAGCGCCTGCTGCCCTATGCGGACCGGCCGATCAGCAAGATCAACGTCCAGGGCGACCTGAGCTACATCAGTCAGCAGGCGGTGCAGCAGCGGATCGCTCCATACGTCGCGGCGAGCTTCTTCACCATCGACCTGGCGGGCATGCGCGCCGAGCTGGAAACCATGCCGTGGATCGCCCATGCCGAAGTGCGCCGGGTCTGGCCGGACCAGGTGGTGATCCGTCTGGAAGAGCAGTTGCCTGTGGCCCGCTGGGGTGACGAGGCACTGTTGAACAACCAGGGCCAGGCGTTCGCGCCGAGGGAGCTGGCGAACTACGAGCACCTGCCACAGCTGTTCGGCCCGCAGCGGGCCCAGCAGCAGGTGATGCAGCAGTACCAGGTCCTGAGCCAGATGTTGCGCCCGCTGGGTTTCTCCATCGCCAGGCTGGAGCTGCGGGAACGGGGCAGCTGGTTCCTGACCACCGGCGCGGGCAGCGCGGGGCCGGGTATCCAGTTGTTGTTGGGCCGCGACCATCTGGTCGAGAAGATGCGCCGTTTCATTGCCATTTATGAAAAAACGCTGAAAGAACAGATTACGAACATTGCCAGCATCGATCTGCGCTACGCCAACGGCCTGGCCGTCGGATGGCGGGAACCTGTGGCACCCGTAGCGGACAAACCCGCCGTTGCGAAGAATTAAGAAGAGGCAGGACCATGGCAAACGTGCAAAGCGGCAAAATGATCGTCGGACTGGATATCGGCACCTCCAAGGTGGTGGCGCTGGTGGGCGAGGTTGCGGCCGATGGCACAGTGGAAATCGTCGGTATCGGTACCCATCCTTCCCGCGGCCTGAAGAAGGGCGTGGTGGTGAATATCGAGTCGACCGTCCAGTCGATCCAGCGGGCGGTGGAAGAGGCGCAACTGATGGCCGGCTGCCGGATTCACTCGGCGTTCGTCGGCGTGGCGGGCAATCACATCCGCAGCCTGAACTCCCACGGCATCGTTGCCATCCGTGATCGTGAAGTCAGTTCGGCGGACCTCGAGCGCGTGCTCGATGCGGCCCAGGCCGTGGCGATTCCGGCCGATCAGCGGGTCCTGCACACCCTGCCGCAGGATTACGTGATCGACAACCAGGAAGGCGTGCGCGAGCCCCTGGGGATGTCCGGTGTGCGTCTGGAAGCCAAGGTCCACGTGGTCACCTGTGCGGTGAACGCGGCGCAGAACATCGAGAAGTGCGTACGTCGTTGCGGGCTGGAAATCGACGACATCATCCTCGAGCAACTGGCCTCGGCCTACTCGGTGTTGACCGACGACGAGAAGGAGCTGGGCGTGTGCCTGGTGGACATCGGCGGCGGCACCACCGACATCGCGATCTTCACCGAAGGTGCGATCCGCCATACCGCGGTGATCCCGATCGCCGGCGACCAGGTGACCAACGATATCGCCATGGCGTTGCGCACTCCGACCCAGTATGCCGAAGAGATCAAGATCCGTTACGCCTGCGCCCTGGCCAAGCTGGCCGGTGCCGGCGAAACCATCAAGGTCCCGAGCGTCGGCGACCGTCCGCCGCGCGAGCTGTCCCGCCAGGCCCTGGCCGAAGTGGTCGAGCCGCGCTACGACGAACTGTTCACGCTGATCCAGGCCGAACTTCGGCGCAGCGGCTACGAAGACCTGATCCCGGCCGGCATCGTGCTGACCGGCGGTACCTCGAAGATGGAAGGCGCGGTCGAGCTGGCCGAAGAAATTTTCCACATGCCGGTCCGCCTGGGTGTTCCGCACACCGTCAAGGGCCTCTCCGACGTGGTCCGCAATCCGATCTATTCAACGGGCGTGGGGCTGTTGCTGTACGGGCTGCAAAAGCAGTCGGACGGCATTTCCCTGTCCGGTTACAACGGCGGCAACAGAAACGACTATCGCGATGAAGAACAGAAAGCACCTGTGTTCGAGCGCCTGAAGCGCTGGGTCCAGGGCAACTTTTAAAGTTTCAAAGCAGTAGAAGTAGGCGAAAAAACTAGAGAAATGAAAGGAGAGGGAACATGTTCGAACTCGTAGACAACGTCCCGCAAAGCCCGGTAATCAAGGTTATCGGTGTCGGCGGTGGCGGCGGCAACGCCGTCAACCACATGGTCAAGACCAACATCGAAGGCGTCGAATTCATCTGCGCCAACACCGATGCCCAGGCGCTGAAGAACATCGGCGCACGGACCATCCTGCAACTGGGCACCGGCGTGACCAAGGGCCTGGGTGCCGGTGCCAATCCGGAAGTCGGCCGCCAGGCCGCCCTGGAAGACCGCGAACGCATCGCCGAAGTGCTGCAGGGCACCAACATGGTGTTCATCACCACCGGCATGGGCGGCGGTACCGGTACCGGTGCGGCGCCGATCATCGCCGAAGTGGCCAAGGAAATGGGCATCCTCACCGTTGCGGTGGTGACCCGTCCGTTCCCGTTCGAAGGCCGCAAGCGCATGCAGATCGCCGACGAGGGCATCCGTGCCCTGAGCGAAAGCGTCGACTCGCTGATCACCATTCCCAACGAGAAGCTGCTGACCATCCTGGGCAAGGACGCCAGCCTGCTGTCGGCTTTCGCCAAGGCCGACGACGTGCTGGCCGGTGCCGTTCGCGGTATCTCCGACATCATCAAGCGTCCGGGCATGATCAACGTCGACTTCGCCGACGTGCGTACCGTGATGAGCGAAATGGGCATGGCAATGATGGGCACTGGCTGTGCCAGCGGTCCGAACCGTGCACGTGAAGCCACCGAGGCGGCGATCCGCAACCCGCTGCTCGAAGACGTCAACCTGCAGGGCGCGCGCGGCATCCTGGTCAACATCACCGCCGGTCCGGACCTTTCCCTGGGCGAGTACTCCGACGTGGGTAGCATCATCGAGGCTTTCGCTTCGGAAGCGGCGATGGTCAAGGTCGGTACCGTCATCGATCCGGACATGCGCGACGAACTGCACGTGACCGTGGTCGCCACCGGCCTGGGTGCCCGCATCGAGAAGCCTGTGAAGGTCATCGACAACACCCTGCAGGCCGCCGCCAGCCAGCCAGCCGCCACCCAGGCACCGGCTGCCGCACGTCAGGAACTGCCGTCGGTGAACTATCGTGACCTGGATCGTCCGACCGTCATGCGCAACCAGGCCCAGGCCGGTGCCGCGACTGCCGCGAAGATGAACCCGCAGGACGATCTGGACTATCTGGATATCCCGGCCTTCCTGCGTCGCCAGGCCGATTGATGGAATGTATCAGGAGTATTAGGGTGATTGGTGTTCAGCAAAGGTCTGGTCTGATATTATCGCCAGCCTTTGTTGATACCTGTTCGCAATTTGCGCTGAAGCGGCCAAAGCCATGATTAAACAACGCACCCTGAAAAATATTATCCGTGCTACAGGTGTCGGCCTGCACTCGGGCGAGAAGGTCTACCTGACCCTCAAACCCGCGCCCGTGGATACCGGCATCGTGTTTTGTCGTGCCGACCTCGACCCTGTGGTGCAGATTCCTGCGCGCGCGGAAAACGTTGGTGAAACCACCATGTCGACCACCCTGGTCAACGGTGACACCAAAGTGGACACGGTGGAGCATTTGCTCTCGGCCATGGCTGGCCTGGGCATCGATAACGCCTACGTCGAGCTCTCCGCGTCCGAAGTTCCGATCATGGACGGCAGCGCTGGACCCTTCGTATTCCTGATTCAATCCGCCGGCCTGGAAGAACAGGACGCAGCCAAGAAGTTCATCCGCATCCTGCGCGAAGTCACAGTGGAAGACGGCGACAAGCGCGCCACTTTCGTGCCTTTCGACGGGTTCAAGGTGAGCTTCGAGATCGATTTCGATCACCCTGTGTTCCGTGACCGAACCCAGAGTGCCAGCGTGGATTTCTCCAGCACGTCGTTCGTGAAGGAAGTCAGCCGCGCCCGTACCTTTGGTTTCATGAGTGATATCGAGTACCTGCGCAAGCACAACCTCGCACTCGGCGGCAGCGTGGAAAACGCCATCGTGGTCGACTCGGACGGTGTATTGAACGAAGACGGCCTTCGTTACGAAGACGAATTCGTCAAGCACAAGATCCTCGACGCCATCGGTGACCTCTACCTGCTGGGCAACAGCCTGATTGGCGAGTTCAAGGGCTTCAAGTCCGGTCACGCGTTGAACAACCAGCTCCTGCGCAAGCTCATCGAGCAGAAGGATGCCTGGGAAGTGGTGACTTTCGAAGACGCCAGCACGGCGCCGATCTCGTACATGCGTCCCGTCGCGGCCGTGTAACGACTCTCCTTTTGTTGTTCTTCAAAGGCTGCCCTCGGGCAGCCTTTTTTTATGCCTGTCGCTCCAACTCCGCGATGTGCACCACCTGATCGCGGCCGCTGTGCTTGGCGTGGTACAACGCCTGGTCGGCAGCCTGCAGCAGGTGCCCGACGTTGGCGCCGTCGGCAACGGCCTCGCGGGAAACCAGCCGGGTGCAGGCACCGATGCTGACCGTCATGGGGCGTGCTCCGGCGAGCAGCGGTGGCATCTGCCGGATGGCATTCCTGATCTTCTCGGCCAGGCAACGGGCTCCGGTCTCGTCGGTCTGTGGCAGGATCACCGCAAACTCCTCGCCGCCAAAACGCGCGACCAGATCCGCCGGGCGGCGAATGTTCTCGCCGATCACCCGGGCGATTCGGCGCAGCGCTTCGTCCCCCATCGGATGACCATGGCTGTCATTGAATGCCTTGAAGTGGTCGGCATCGATCATCAGCAGCGACAGTGGCTGGCCTGAGCGTTGCGCACGGTTCCATTCGTGCAGCAACGACTGGTCCAGCGCCCGGCGGTTGGCGATACCGGTGAGGCTGTCGGTGGTGGCCAGTTCAGCCAGTTCCTGCTCGGCCCGCTGGCGTCGGCGCAGTTCCCGCGCGAGCAGCCAGCTCAGCCACAACAGGCCGGCGCACAAGGCACCGGTGGCGCTGCCCACCAGCCAGGTGGTACGCCACCAGGCGGCATAGACTTCCTCCTCCGACAGGGCCACCACCACGATCAGCGGCAACTCGCCGACCTGGGAAAAGGTATACAGCCGCTGCTTGCCGTCGATCCTGGAGATCGCGCTGAAGCTGCCATTGCCCTCGCGCACGATACGCAGGAAGTTGGGCCGCTGGCTGAAATCCTTGCCGACGATGTCGGCACTCATCAGCGGCTCCTGGGCGAGCAGGATACCGTCGCGGCTGAGCAGGTTGACCGTGCTGCTGGTACCGATATTCAGGGTCTTGAACAGCTCGTTGAAGTAACTCAGGCGTATGGCGGCGCGGGCGACCCCAAGAAACTCGCCTTCGGGCGACGAGACCCGGCGGCTGAAGCTGATGCGCCAGTCGATGATGCGTCCGCGGGCAAGGAACGGATGGCTGATCATCATCGCCGGGCTCGGGTTGTCGATATGGGCCTTGAAGTATTCGCGGTCGGCGAAATTGCCTGACCGGGGTTCGATCGAGGACGAGTCGGCAATCACCTCGCCGTGTTTGTCGAGCAGCAGGATGTCGCCCTTCTGCGGCGCTGCGGTGGCGTTGTCGAACAATGCCAGGTGGCGAATCTGCGGTGAGACGTGCTTGAGATCCTCGCGCCGCGCCGCGGCAATCAGGTCCTGCAATGACTTGTCGTAGAGTTCGGCATTGCGCAGGACGTCGGCGTCGATCAGTTGCACGATGTTCGTCGCGGCACGCGTGGCGACCAGTTCGGCGCTGCCCCGCTCGCGGATCAGCAGATAGACGACGATGCCGAGGATCGCGCTGACGCTCAGGCCGCTGCCCAGTACCAGCAACAGGCGCGGCATTGCCGAACGGTTCGAAAAGTGATTGATGGCAAACCTCATGGGGCTCGGGGTTGTTGGTGCCTGTACAAAGCCCCATCGCTAAAAAGGCCAGCATTCACTGGCCGGTCCTTGTACCGAATGCTAGAAGATATTCACCGGGTAGTCGACGATGACCCGGTGTTCATCGACTACCCGGTCGGCCGCCGAATGGCTGCCGCCGCCGCGATGGGAGGTGTAAACCTTATTCAGGACGGGACACGGAAATAAAAAAAGCCGCTGTTTCAGCGGCCTTTGAAACCATCGACCCCGGGCGGAAAGCTGGATCGATGGAGAGGGAAGCGGTTGGCGGGCAGGGCTCAGCTGTCCCCGGTGTTGTCCGAGTGAACCGGGCTGGCCGAGCTGTGCTGCTCTGGCACGAGGCTTCTGGCCTTGGCGGTCATCTCGGCGTGACCCTGGCGGGCAGCGGCCCGTGCAGCATTCTGTGCGACGAAGGACTGGGACTCCTCGGCGTGGGTCAGAGGCGACAACATCACAGCGGAGAGAACAAAGAGACTGGCCATACCCATGGAACTGGACATTTTAAAGAACCTTCTTGCTGAGCAAGTGCTGTTGGTTGAGGCAAGGTTAAATGCCCGGTGGGCCTGAAAAAAGACCGGCCCGTTTGAAGGACTGTTACGTTCTGGGCAACAGTCCCTGTCGGTGGGGCGTCAGGCGGGGAGGTGAATGCCGAAGGTGTTGACGCCATCGCCGCTGCGCACGAACACATCGCCGCCGTGCATCAGCGCGATCGCCTTGACGATCGCCAACCCCAGGCCATGGTTGGCGCCGCTGTTGCTGCGCGAGGCGTCGACCCGGTAGAAACGTTCGAACAGCCGCGACAGATGCTCGCTGGCAATGCGCTCTCCAGGGTTCGAGACCGCGATCGTCACGTGCTCGCCGTCCTGCTCGATGCGTACCCGGATCACCAGGCCGGGCGCGGTGTGTTGCACGGCGTTGCTCAGCAGGTTGATCAGCGCCCGGCGCAGATGGGCGATCTCGATCCGCACCATGGCATCGCCGCTGACCTCGACCCGGACCTGGGCGTCTTCGAGGATGAAGTCCAGGTAGTCCAGGGTCGTCGCGACCTCCGCCGCCAGCGAGGTGCTGATCAGCTTGGTGGCCTTGCTGCCCTGGTCGGCGCTGGCGAGGAACAGCATGTCGTTGATAATCGAACGCAGGCGCTCCAGTTCCTCGAGGTTCGATTGCAGTACCTCGAAATAATGCTCGGCGGAGCGTCCACGGGTCAGCGCCACCTGGGTCTGGCCGATCAGGTTGGTCAGCGGCGAGCGCAGTTCGTGGGCGACATCGGCGTTGAACGATTCCAGGCGCGAATAGGCCTGTTCCACCCGTTCCAGGGTCGAATTGAAGGAGTTGACGAACTGGCTGAGTTCCGGCGGTAGCGGTGACAGTTGCAGGCGTCCGGTCAGGCGTGGTGGGGCCAGCTTGCCGGCCTCCTGCGACAGCTTTATCAACGGCTGGAGGCCGATCCGGGCCACCCAGTAGCCCAGAGCCGAGGCGAGCAGCACACCAATGATCGCCAGACTGACCAGGGCGATCAGCAACTGGTGCTGGGTCTGGCGGAAGGTTTCGGTGTCGATGGCGATCAGAAACTGCAGGGGGGGGCGCTGGTCCTTGGCCGGCATCGTGTTGAGCAGTACCTTGAATGGATAGGCATGCCCCGGCAAGTGCAGGTCGCGCATGCCCTTGGGGCCGGCGGCGAACGCGCGGATCTGTGCGTCGGGGGCACCGTACTCGTAGTTCGGGTCGCCGCTGACCACCCAGAAACGGATGCGCTTGTCCTCTTCACCCAGTTGCTTGAGCTTGGCGCTGAACTTGCCCCAATGGTCCGGGTTGCCGAAACGGTTGATCGAGGATTCGAGCACGCTGTAGCGCGCATCCAGCTCGGCCTCGGGCAGCAGGCCCAGGCCCTTTTCCACCTGCTGGTACAGCGCACCGCCGATGAGCAGGAACACCAGCAGCGCCACCAGGCTGAACATCGCACTCAGGCGCAGGGCGATCGAGTTAGTCGACACCGCGGCTCTCCAGCACATAGCCCATGCCACGGATGGTGTGCAGCAGTTTCTGCTCGAACGGGCCGTCGAGCTTGGCGCGCAGGCGCTTGATCGCCACCTCGACGACGTTGGCATCGCTGTCGAAATTGATGTCCCAGACCATCTCGGCAATCGCCGTCTTCGAAAGGATTTCCCCCTGGCGCCGGGCCAGGACGCTGAGCAGGGAAAACTCCTTGGCGGTCAGGTCCAGGCGCTGGCCGGCGCGGCTGGCCTTGCGGCTGATGAGGTCGACCCACAGGTCGGCCACGCTGATCTGCACCGGCTCATGGCCGCCACCGCTACGGCGGGTCAGCGCCTGCAGGCGGGCCACCAGTTCGAGAAAGGAGAACGGTTTGCCCAGGTAGTCGTCGGCGCCATCGCGCAGGCCGCGGATGCGATCCTCGACCCGCTCGCGGGCGGTGAGCATGATCACTGGCGTCTGCTTGCGTGCCCGCAGGGCCTTGAGCACGCCGAAGCCGTCGAGCTCCGGCAGCATCACGTCGAGCACGATCACCGCGTAATCGCTCTCCAGCGCCAGGTGCAGGCCGCCGACACCGTCACGCGCCAGGTCGACGGTGTAGCCCTGTTCGGTCAGACCCCGATGCAGGTAGTCGGCGGTTTTTTCTTCGTCTTCGATAATCAGGACACGCATGACCCAGCCTCAATGAGTGATCGCCGGCACGGCTGCCGGTTGGGGCCGATGGAAAAGCCGCTCGAGCCACAAGTATATGACGGGCGTGGTGAACAGCGTCAGCGCCTGGCTGACCAACAGGCCGCCGACCACGGCGATGCCCAGCGGCTGGCGCAACTCGGCACCGGTACCGTGGCCGAGCATCAGCGGCAGGGCGCCGAGCAGGGCCGCCAGGGTGGTCATGATGATCGGCCGGAAGCGGGTGAGACAGGCCTTGTAGATGGCTTCCTGGGGCGTCAGTCCGCCACGCTGGGCCTCGAGGGCGAAGTCGATCATCAGGATGCCGTTCTTCTTCACGATGCCGATCAGCAGCACCAGGCCGATCAGTGCCATGATCGAAAAGTCCTGGCCCAGCAGCCAGAGCATGATCAGTGCGCCGAGGCCGGCGGAGGGCAGGGTGGAGATGATCGTCAGCGGGTGCACGAAACTCTCGTAGAGCACGCCGAGAATGATGTACACCGCCACCAGCGCGGCGAGGATCAGCCACGGCTGGCTGGCCAGGGAGCTCTGGAAGGCCTGGGCGGCGCCCTGGAAGTTGCCGCTGATGGAGGCCGGCATGCCGATCTCGTTCTTCGCCTGGTTGAGCAGCAGCACCGCATCGCCCAGTGCCACGCCGGGGCTCAGATTGAACGACAGGTTGGCGGCCGGGAACATGCCGTCGTGGGCGATCGACAGCGGGCCGCTGGTGGGCACGTCGAAGCGCGCCAGGGCCGACAGTGGAACCATCTCGCCGGTCAGTGGCGAGCGCAGGTAGAAGTCGTTCAGGCTCTCGGCCTTGCCGCGCTGGGCGGTATCCAGTTCGAGGATCACGTTGTACTGGTTGGTCTCGGTCTGGTACTCGTTGACCTGGCGCTGGCCGAAGGCATCGTAGAGGGCCTCGTCGACGTCGCTGGCGGTCAGGCCGAAGCGTGCGGCGGCGCGGCGGTCGATGGTGATGTGGGTGATGCTGCCGCCCAGTTGCAGGTCGTTGGACAGGTCGCGAAACGCCGGGTTGGCCCGCAGTTTTTCCGTCAGGCGCTGGGTCCAGGTGTTCAGGGTGTCGCCGTCGTTGCTCTTGAGCACGTACTGGTACTGGGCTCGGCTCGGACCGGAGCTGAGGTTGATGTCCTGGCCGGCGCGCAGGTAGAGGACGATGCCGGGGATCCGCATCAGTTTCGGGCGGATCCGGTCGATGAAGGCGCTGGCGGACAGGTCGCGCTGGTCCTGTGGCTTGAGGGCGATCCAGAAGCGGCCGTTGGCGATGGTCTGGTTGCTGCCCGAGACCCCCACCGAATGGGAGAACGCCTGCACCGCCGGGTCGGCGGCGACGATCTCGGCCAGGGCCTTGTGCTTGGCCACCATGGTATCGAACGAGACGTCAGCGGCGGCCTCGGTGGTGCCCAGCACGAAGCCGGTGTCCTGGACCGGGAAGAAACCCTTGGGAATGAACACGTAGCCGGCGACGGCCAGGCCCAGGGTCAGGCAGAAGATTGCGAACATCAGTTTCTGGTGGTTCAGGGCGCGACGCAATCCGCGTTCGTAGATGGCCAGCAGGCGCTCGCCGAAGGTCGCCTTGGCGTGTTCGTGGTGCATCGGCGCGCGCATGAACAGGGCGGCCAGGGTGGGCGCCAGGGTCAGTGAAACCACTACCGAAATCAGGATGGTCGAGGTGGCGGTCAGGGCGAACTCCTTGAACAGCCGGCCGACCACGCCGCCCATGAACAGCAGCGGGATAAAGGCGGCGATCAGCGAGAAACTGATGGAGACCACGGTGAAGCCGATTTCCCCGGCCCCCTTGATGGCGGCCTCGCGCATGCCGTCGCCGGCCTCCAGGTGCCGATGGATGTTTTCCACCACGACGATCGCGTCGTCGACCACGAAGCCGACGGCGATGACGATCGCCACCAGGGTCAGGTTGTTCAGGCTGAAGCCCATCACGTACATCAGCGCGAAGCTGGCCACCAGCGACACGCCGAGGACCGCCGAGACGATCAGGGTCGCCGACAGCTGGCGCAGGAACAGCGCCATCACCGCCACCACCAGCAGCACGGCGATCAACAGGGTCATTTCCACTTCATGCAGCGAGGCGCGGATGGTCTGTGTACGGTCGATCAGTTCCTTGACCTGCACCGAGGCCGGCAACATGGCTTCGAGGCCGGGCAGGGCGGCCTTGATGCGGTCGACGGTCTCGACGATGTTCGCCCCCGGCTGGCGGGAGATCACCAGGTTGACTCCCGGCACGTCGCCGGACCAGGCCTGCACGTAGGCATCCTCGGAACCACGGACCACCCGGGCGATGTCCTTGAGCTGTACCGGCGCGCCGTTCTTGTAGGAGACGATCAGTTCGCCGTATTCCTCCGGCTGGAACAACTGGTCGTTGGTTGCCAGCGTCGAGATGCTCGACTTGCCGTAAAGTGCCCCCTTGGCCAGGTTGAGGCTGGTCTGCTGGATCGCCAGGCGGATGTCCGCCAGGGTCAGGCCGATGGCCGCCAGGCGATCCGCCGAGACCTGCACGCGAATGGCCGGGCGCTGCTGGCCGGTGATGTTGATCTGGCCGACACCGTCGATCTGGCTGAGCTGGCGGGCCAGCAGGGTCTCGGCGTAGTCGCTCAGTTCGGTACCGGGCATCTGGCTGGAACTGACGCTGAGGATCAGCACCGGGCTGTCGGCCGGGTTGACCTTGCGCCAGGTCGGCAGGGTCGGCATGTCCTTGGGCAGCTTGCCCGAGGCGGTGTTGATCGCCGCCTGGACTTCCTGGGCGGCGGTGTCGATGCTCTTGCTCAGGGTGAACTGCAGGGTCAGGGTGGTGGTGCCCAGAGCACTGCTGGAGGTCATCTGGGTCATGCCCGGGATGGCGCTGAACTGCACCTCCAGCGGCGTCGCCACCGAGGACGCCATGGTCTGCGGGCTGGCACCGGGCAGTTGGGCAGAGACCTGGATGGTCGGGAACTCGGCCTCCGGCAACGGCGCCAGCGGCAGCCGCGGGAAGGCGATCAGCCCGAGCAGGACCAGAGCGAAGGTGAGCAGGATGGTCGCCACCGGGTGATTGATGCACCAGGCCGAGACGCCACGGCTGTCCTTGATCATGGCTTGGGCTCCCCGGCCACGGCTTGTTCAGCCAGCTTGGGGGCACCGAGTATCTCGACGAGGGAACCGGGCTTGAGCCGCGACTGGCCGTCGCTGACCAACTGATCACCGGCCCGCACGCCCTGGATGATGTTCTGTTCGCTGTCCTGGTAGGGCACCTGCACCGGTACCACTTCCACGCCCTTGCCCTTGACCCGGTAGACGAAGTAGCCATCCAGGCCGCGTTGCACCACCGTCGGTGGTACGACCAGGACGCTGCGATCGAGGGCGGTCTGGATCTTGATATTGACCAGTTGGCCCGGCCACAGCTTCTGGTTCGGGTTGCTGAACTCGGCCTTGGCCTTGATGGTGCCGGTGGTGGCCGAGACCTGGTTGTCGATCAGCGTCAGGTAGCCGGCGCCGAGCAGGCTGTCGCTGTGGCCTTCGTCACCCAGGTAGGCTTTCACCGCCGCCGGCTGGTCGGCGCCGAGCAATCCCTGCAGGGTCGGCAGCATCTGTTGCGGCAGGGAGAATTCCACGGCGATCGGATCGATCTGGGTCACGGAGAACAGGCCCTGGGCATCGCTCATGCGCAGGAAATTGCCTTCATCGACGGAGCGGATACCGACCCGGCCGGTCACCGGCGAACGGATCTGGGTGTAGGACAGTTGCACCTGCGCCGCGGCAATCGCCGCCTGGTTGCCCAGGGCGGTGGCCTTGAGCTGGTTGACCAGGGCCTGCTGCTGGTCGTAGGTCTGTTTCGAGATGCCGTTGTCGACGGTCAGCAGCTTGTAGCGCCTGAGGTCGACCTCGGCCACCTGCAACTGCGCCTGGCTCTGCGCCAACTGCGCCCTGGCCTGGGACAGATTGGCCTGGATCGCACGGTCGTCGAGGGTCGCCAGCAGGTCGCCTTCCTTGACCAATTGCCCTTCCTTGACCAGCAGGCGGGTGAGGATGCCGTCGATCTGTGGGCGAATCACCACGCTGTGCAACGACAGGGCCGTGCCGATGCCGCTGGCATAACGCGGCACGTCCCGTTGCACCACATCGATGACCTTGACCGGGATCGGCACGTTGCCCGCGTGCCGGGCGGGAGCGGGGCGGGTCAGTGTCCAGGTGGCACCGGCGGCCACCACCAGGATCGCGACAAGGCCCAACAGGGTTTTCTTCTGGATGTGCATGGTGTCAAAACGCCGGTGCGGATAGATGAAGGCCAATGCTGGCAGAACAGTAGCCTCTTTATAACCCCGCCATCCGGTCAGCACGGTGACGGCTAACTGACACGGCTGTCAGCTACGGGCTGTCCGGGCAGCTATTAAAGAAATGGGAAGTGCAGGCGATACAGCCGGATATATGCCGGGTTTTCTGCCGCCTGCTTCGAGAGATTTATCCCGGCAGGCGTCGTTGTTCCGGGTTCGTGTGTTTAATTGAATATAAGAAGTCCTACGGATATTCCTCGTTCTTTCGGTGAAGTGTGCCCGCTTGGGCTTTAATTGATATGGGGGTCACCCTGTTTTGGAGCGGTTGATATGAAATACACACTATCGGTTTCGGGTGTCTTGTTGTTGATGGGAGCTTGTTCCGGCGTAGCGGCGGCCACTGCCGGACAGATTCGTTTCAGTGGTCAGGTTGTCGAGGCGGCTTGTGGAGTGACAGCGGCTTCGGTACATGAGCATGGCGTTTCTGAACGACTCAAGGTCGCACCCGGTGTAACGCTGTGGGTAGATACCGCGGATAATGCCTGCGGTAATGGCATATTGCCCTTTAATGCTCGCTTCCAGCCCCTGCCAGGCAAGGCTCCCAGCCTGAAAAAGCTGTCGCCGCAAGGGGTGGTGACAATCACGTACCTATAGAACTGTACGTGTGGTACGACCTCGATGTCTTCTTCACTGTATAAAGGCGGGTGCAGTATTACGAAATCTCCGGCATCAAGTTGACATTGTTGCATTCTATTCGTGAACGGCCTGCCTAACTGGTTGAACGACATAATTAAAAATAATTCTGTGATTATTTTTTATGTTTTTCGCGAGCTTGCTCATGGTGAATTCCATAGTCAGGTGTTTTTAATATTAAACACTCTCCCGGTCAGTTTTCTGTGTCCGGCGAATGACATTTTCTTCTGACGGAGCCAGATGTCCTGGCTACGGGTTGAATCGCCCTCCTGAATAAGGCCGGGTCTGATAGTTCGAATGACGATCCCCGACTATATTGGCCGCCACCCAAGTGATGGGTGCAAACGATTAACTCGAAGGATTGTGTTCGAATGAAAAAGATTTCCGTGATGTTGGTTCTATTGGGTACAGCCCTTGGCGTGGCAGGTTCCGCCCACGCAGCCAACGGCGGCACGCTGAACTTTACCGGTGCGTTGACCAACACCAGCTGCGAGGTGTCGTCCGGGGGCGGTTCGGCCGACAATATCCCGGTCGACCTCGGGCGGGTTTCCTTTGCCGACATCGGCAACCGTACCGAGTCCCGGCTGGGCACGGCCAAGGATATCGATTTGCTGGTGACCTGCCTGCAGCCGGCAGCTGAAAGCACCGTGCACATGTCATTCCGCCCAGCCCAGGTCGACCAGGGTGACCCCTACCTGCTGCCGACCAGTGGCGCCGCCAGGGGCGTCGGTATCGGGCTGGTGCGCCGGGACAACGATAACTTCCTGAATATCCAGGACCCCACCGACACCATCGACGGCATTCTGCAGCCCAGCGGCAGCGGCTCCAGCGGCACCCTGTCGTTGCGCGCGCTGTTCGTGAAAAACGGCGTCTCCACCGTGCCTGGTGCGGCCACGGGAACGGTGCCTTTCGTGCTGACCTACAACTGAGTGATGGCCTGAACGGAGCTGCGAGGCTCCGTTTCTTTCGAATAGATGGAACGCAACATGCGCAAGTTGACGAGATCGATGATCGGCATGGCGCTGGTCGCGTGGGCATGGGGGCATGCCCAGGGCGGGATCGTGCTGAACAGCACCCGGCTGGTGTACCCGGCGCAGGACAGGGAAGCGGTGCTCAGTGTGTCTAATCGCAACAGATCCACCATTCTGCTGCAGTCCTGGTTGGAGGCCGACGATTCGACGGCGGCAGACCTGCCATTCGCTGTCGTCCCGGCCCTGGTGCCGTTGTCTGGCGGTGGGCGGCAGACGGTGCGGATCATTCACTCCGGTGCCGAAATGCCGACGGACCGGGAGTCGCTGTTCTGGCTGAACGTTCAGGAGATACCCCAGGTCGGCGAGCAGGAGAACGCGCTGCAGATCGGTATACGCCAGCGTATCAAGGTGTTCTATAGGCCTCGTCAACTGATGGCCGATCCGGACCTGGCGCCCCGGCAACTGCGTTGGCGCCTCAAGCCCGGAGGTGTCCTGGTGGTCAGCAACCCCGGACCGTTCCACGTCACCCTGGTGGATATCGAGCTGTTCGGGGGTGAGCGCCGGTTACTGCATCGCCGCAACTCGATGCTGGCACCCGGGCAGGCTCAGGAGTTCAGCCTGCCGACAGCCGTGGCGCCGCAGCAGGCACGGCTGAGTTTCAAGAGCATCAACGATCACGGTGCCGTCGTGGCCTATCGGCTTTCCGACTGGAAAACCGGCCAGGCCCTGTGGGTCGAGGATTAGCGTCGCCGTTTTTCCACCCATTCTTTTTCCGAATCGCCGCACCCTCGCGAGAGCCTGTGCGCGAAGGCGTTCGCCTTTAACAAATATTTCAAGACATTGCGTGAAGGTTGCAAATGGACTGGCTCTATCGAAGAACAAAGGAAGTTCTGCTGTCATCGTGTCGCGGGAAAACGGAGGCCACGACGTTTACCCGGTTGCGGAGCCTCGACCGGCCGACACGCTGGCTACTGTCCATGGGGCTGTTCCTGCTGGTGCCGCGTCTGGCGCTCGCCGAACCGGTCGAGGAGGGCGTCCGCTTCAACACCGCGTTCATCCACGCAGGCGAGCAGCCGGCGGATATCCATGCGTTTCTGGAGGGCAACAGCGTCCTGCCGGGTATCTACCGGGTGGACATCTACCTGAACCGGGTCCTCAGCGCCCGCCGGGATGTGCGTTTCAGTCGGGACACCGCCAGCGGACGGGTCGAGCCCTGCCTGACCCTGGCCCTGCTACGGGACCTTGGGTTGGACACCGAGCGCCTGGCAAGCCTGGGCGAAGTGTCGTCGGACAGCGCTGGTGAGCAGTGTTTCGATCTCGGCCAGTTGGAGCGGGCCAGCGTCGATTACCAACCCAACAGCCTGGCCCTGAACCTCAGCGTGCCGCAGGTCGCCCTGCGCCGTGAGGCTCGCGGCTATCTGTCGCCGGAGCTGTGGGACCAGGGCGTCAACAGCGCTTTCGTCAACTACTCTTTCAACGCCAATCGCCGCGAGTTCGACCGGCAGAAAACCGACAGCTATTACCTGGGCCTGCGCAATGGTCTGAATCTCGGGCCCTGGCGTTTGCGCAACGAATCCTCGCTGGTGCATGGCGACTTGCAGTCCACCCATTTCACCAGCAACCAGACCTACGCCCAGCGCGACCTGACCGGCTGGAAGGGCCAGTTGACCCTGGGCGAGACCTACACCGACTCACGGGTGTTCGACAGTGTGCGCTTTCGTGGTGTCCAGGTGGCGTCGGACGACGGCATGCTGTCCGACAGTGAGCGGGTCTACGCGCCGGTCATCCGCGGTGTCGCCGAGAGCAATGCCACCGTGGAGATTCGCCAGGCCGGCTACCTGTTGTACAGCGCGAACGTGCCGCCCGGTCCGTTCGAGATCAATGACTTCTATCCCAGCGGCTCCAATGGCGACCTGCTGGTGACGGTGATCGAGGCGGACGGCCGCCAACGCACCTTCGTCCAGGCGTTCGCCTCGCTGCCGTTGATGCTGCCCAAGGGCACCTTCAGCTACAGCGTCGAGGCCGGCGAGTACGACAGCAACGACAGCCGGCAGATGAACCCCGGATTCGCCAGCACCACGCTGATCTACGGCTTGAGCGAACACGTTAGCGGTTTTGGTGGGGTGCAACTGGCGGACGCTTTCGAGGCCAGCAACCTCGGCGTCGGCGTCAATACCGGTGTGGGGGCGGTATCGGCCGACCTGACCCACTCGGTCAGCCGCCAGGCCGCTACCGACCTGGGCGGCAAGAGCCTGCGCCTGCGTTATGCCAATACCCTGAATGCCACCCGGACCACCTTCGCCCTGGCCGGTTATCGCTATTCCAGTGAACACTACCGCAGCTTCGAACAGCACGTGGAGGAGCGCAGCAGGCTGGCGCGGGATTCGCTTGGCCGGGCCCGCGACCGTTTTGATATCACCCTCAGCCAACCCCTGGCGATGGGAACCTTCAGCCTGACCGCCCTGGAGCAGCGCTACTGGAACCTGCCGGGCAAGTCGCGACAGTTCAATGCCACCTACGGTGGCTACTGGCGCGACCTGAGCTACAGCCTGTCCCTGGATCGCACCCGTTCGACCGATCTCGATGGCCGGGTCGCCACCGACCACCAGTTCACCCTGACCCTGTCGTTGCCGCTGGGCCGGCATGAACGCTCGACCCGTGCCTCGCTGACGGCGGTACGCGACCGCCAGGGGGACTCCAGCGTCATGGCCGGTCTGAGCGGACGGGTGCTCGACCGGAATGCCTTCTACTCGATTCTGGCCGGCAATGACGGCAGCGGTGGCCGCGCCGGTTCCGCCAGCGTGAATGCCACCACCCCGGTCGGCCGGTTCGAGGCCGGCTACAGTCATGGCCAGGACTTCAATAGCTGGAACCTGGGCGCTCGCGGGTCGCTGGTCGCCCATGCCGGTGGCGTGAACCTGGGGCAGTCCCTGGGCGATACCTTCGTACTGGCCGAGGTGCCGGGTGTACGCGGCGCGCATTTCAACAACTTCGGCGGTGTCGAGACCGGGCGCAACGGTTTCGCCGTGGTGCCGTATGTGCAGCCCTACCGCGCCAACTGGATCAGCCTGGACACCCGCCATTTGGGCGCCGACATCGAGGTGGACAATGCTATCGTCCAACTGGTGCCTCGCCGCGGTTCGTCGACTCACGCGCTGTTCAAGGCCAGCGCCGGGCGCCGGGTACAGTTCGAATTGAGCCTGGCCGATGGCAGCGCCTTGCCGTTCGGGGCCAGCGTCCAGGATGCCCAGGGCAAGGTGCTCGCCGTGGTGGATCCGACCAGCCGCGCACTGGTGCTCAGCGAGCAGGAGCAGGGCACGCTGCAGGTCCGCTGGTCGGGGCGCAGTTGCCAGTTCCGGTTTCGTCTGCCGCCGCGGGACCCGCAACTGAGTTACGACCGGGTCAGGGAGGTCTGCCGGTGAGCGCCCTGCGGATATTCGGTCTGGTGCTGGGCCTGGTCGTGGCGCAGTCGGGGCTGGCAAGCGTGTCGTTGAGTGGCACGCGCCTGGTGTTCGACGGGCGCTTTCGCGACGTGAGCATCGAGGCGCGCAATCGCGGACGCCAGGAGGTGTTGCTGCAGGCCTGGCTCGAGGGGCACGAAGAGAGTCGTGCCCACCACCTGCCATTCGTGCTGACGCCGCCGATCTCGCGGTTGGCGCCCGAAGGCCGGCAAGCGCTGCGCTTGATGTACGAAGGGCGTGGCATGCCGAGCGGGCAGGAGTCGCTGTTGCACCTGTACGTCATGGAGATTCCGCGGACGCGAGCCGGCGACGGTCGTTTGAGCATCGCCATCCGTCAGCGGATCAACGTGCTGTTCCGCCCGGCCGGTCTGGCCGGTGATCCGGCACAGACCCCGCAGCGCCTGCGCTGGCTGCTCGAGCGCGATGCCAGCGGTGTGCCCCGGCTCAAGGTGGAAAACCCGACGGACTTCCATGCGGCGCTGCTGGGCCTCGAACTGGCCGGCGAGCAGGGCCGTCATCCGCTCGGTGATGACCTGCTGGTACCGCCGGGCGGGCGCCGCGAACTGCTGCTCAGCTCCCGTGCCCTGGCGGTTCGCCCGGCCTGGCTGCGGTTCAAGGCGCTGACCGACTACGGCGGCCAGCGCGCCTACAGTGCCCGAGTCGATTTCGGTGCGCCTTTCAACGCGTCGCCGATTGACGACGCTTCTCTTTCCCGGAACGGATCTGCCCATGATTAGGATGTCCCGCATGACCTGGCGGCGTGGCCTGCTGTTGCTCGGCCTGCTCAGCCCCGCCAGTTGCTTTGCCCTCACCTGCACCTTGCAAGGCAGCGGGGCCCTGGTGGCCAGCGCCGATCTCGGCAGCAGCGTGGCGATTCCGGCGTCGTCGCCCAACGGTACGCTGGTCTGGCGTTCGGAACCGCTCAATCTGGCGGTGGAGTGTGTCAGGCAGGGGGCGGGCGCCGCGGAGGAGATCTACCTGTACCTCAATCCGGCTCGCCAGGTGGTTGGCCAGGGTATTCGCCTGGGGTTGACCCACGAAGGTGTCGACCATCGCCAGAGCAATGGTCGCATCGCCACCGGTCGCAGCCTGCCGGCCTGCAGCAACGCCCAGGGCTGTGCGCCGCTGAGTTTCAACCTGGGCTTCTCGCTGTTCATCGAGAAATACGGCCCGACGCCACCCTCGGGCGTGGCCAGCCAACTGCAGGACTACCGGCTATTCCAGCTCGATGGCGGCAGTGGGCCTGGCAACGACGGCAACTCGCTCAACTACGTGGTCAACAACCTTGGCGGCTTGCGCTTCGTGGCCTGCGACGCGCAACTGCAGGTCATCCCCGAAACCGTCGATTTTGGGCGGATCGCCATCCAGAACGTGGTGGTCGGGCAGGTGATCGAGCGACGTCCGTTCGCCTTGCACACCAGCCGTACCTGCGACACGGCCTTCAGTCTGGACGCGCGGCTCAAGCCGGTGTCGGGCACCCTGGCCGGCGAGTTGCTGATCCCCAACGGCAACGACGGTGTCGGCATCCGTATCGTCAGGGCCGGTGGCGGGGTGCCGATCCCGTACAACCGCTCCTTCCATCTGGCCGAACTGCTGGGCAGCACCCACGCCGCCACGGCCAGTTTCGATGCCGAGCTGTTGTGGAACAATGATCGCCCCAGGGCCGGGCCGTTCTCTGCCGAGGTGGTCGTCGATCTGTTCTACAAATGACGGTTGGCCGGCGCGTTCGCCTTATGCCCTAAAGCTGATCTGGATCAGTGTTTTGGATTTTGGTCCGCTTAGAGTCGACGCCCTGCCGACCTTCCCAATAATCCGAGCGCGCCTTGCATGAAGATCAATCTCCCGGTTACCGGCCGAAACGTCGAGGTTGCCCGCGACGCCAATATCCTTTCGACCACTGACCTGAAAGGCGCCATCACCTACGCCAACCCGGACTTCGTGAAGATCAGCGGCTACAGCCGTGCAGAACTGCTGGGCTCGCCGCATAACCTGCTGCGTCACCCCGACATGCCGCCGGAGGCGTTCGCTCACATGTGGCAGACCCTCAAGGCCGGCCGCTCGTGGATGGGCATGGTCAAGAACCGCTGCAAGAACGGCGATCACTATTGGGTCAGCGCCTATGCATCGCCAGTGAGCCGCAATGGCCAGACGGTGGAGTACCAGTCGGTCCGGACCCAACCCGGGCCTCGGCAGATCGAGGCCGCCGAGCGCTGTTATGGCCAGTTGCGCAGCGGGCGTCGTTCATGGCGTCAGCGTCTGCCCAGGCCTGGTTTGACGGCGCGGTTGACGCTGCAGTCCAGCCTGGCGTTCGCCGCGGCCCTGGTGCTGGGCGACTGGCTGTCGCCGCAGCCGCTGCC
>NZ_AQOH01000202.1 GCF_000364705.1 Pseudomonas fuscovaginae SE-1
CAGTGCCCTGTGCGGCGCCACCTTTCACTGGGCCTTGCGCCCGTTCGCCCGCCTGACGGCGAGGGCCCGCAACCTGGCCGACAACCCGTTGAGCCAGGCGATCTACACCGGCCGCAGCGACGAGTTCGGCCAGGTCGAGTTTGCCCTGCGCATGCTCGAAGCCCAGGTCGGTTCGGTGGTCGGGCGTATCGGTGACGCCTCGCAGCGTTTGTCCGGGCATGCCCAGGAGCTGGCTCGACATATCGAGAGCAGCCACAGCAGCACCCTCGACCAACAGGCCGAGACCGATCAGGTCGCAGCGGCCATTCATGAGATGGCGGCCAGTGTCGCCGAGGTCGCGAGCAATGCCCAGCAGGCCTCGGTGGCCGCCGATCTGGCTGGCAGCGAGACCCGCGACGGCCACCAACTGGTGGGCGAGAGCCGCAGTTCGGTGTTGCGCCTGGCCGGGGAACTGACCAGGGCGACCGAGGTGATTCATCAGTTGGAAGGGCACAGCATCGAGATTTCCAGTGTGCTCGAGGTGATCCGCGGCATTGCCGAACAGACCAACCTGCTGGCACTGAATGCGGCCATCGAGGCGGCACGCGCAGGCGAGCAGGGGCGTGGCTTCGCGGTAGTGGCCGATGAGGTGCGCGGCTTGGCCCAGCGCACCCAGCAGTCCACCAGCGAGATCCAGCGAATGATCAGCAACCTGCAGGACGGGGCACGCGAGGCGGTGCTGGTGATGCGCCACAGCAGCCAGCATGCCGAGGACAGCGTGCAGCAGGTGCAGCAGGCGGCCGAGGCACTGAGCGGGATCAGCGAGCGGGTGAACCGGATCACCGCGATGAGCCTGCAGATCGCCGCGGCGGTCGAGGAGCAGAGTGCGGTGAGCGAGGACATCAACCGCAACATCATGAGCATTCGCAATGCCTGCCAGGTGACGGTCAGTGCCGGCCGGCAGAGTCACGCCAACTCTGGCGACGTGGCCGGGCTGGCGGATGACCTGCGCTCGTTGGCGCAGGAGTTCTGGGGGCGCGGCAGCCGGGTCTAGCGTCCCGCCGCTCAGGCCGCCCGCAATGGAATGAAGGCGTAGGTCAGCGGTGCATCGCTGACCACCCGCGCACCCGCCGCGCGCAGTTGTTCCGCTATGTCGTTGCCGGAGACATGAAACGCCCACTCTCCCTCGGGAGACCATTGCGGCTGCTGTTCGACTTGCGCGATGGCTTCGACGAACGCGGTCATCTGCGGCAGGTAGGCGGTGAAGCCATCGCCCTTGAGCGCCGTGGCATTAATGCCCAGGCGTGCGCAGATGGCTTGCTTGGCGCGAATGTCGTCGCGGTCGGCCTGGCGCGAGTCCTCGATCAGTTGCGCCAGCCCGGCATCCACCAGTTGGCCGCCGCTGATCAGCAACGGCTGGTCCGGCAGCCACGATTGCGGTGGGCAGTCCTTGGCCTGTGGCCTGAGCGGGATGTGCGGGTTGATCTCCATCGGGTAGATACGGCACACCAGGGGGCGGCGCTCGTAGATCCGGCAGAGCAGGCGTTCGTCAAGATTCCGGCAGGGACCGACATTGTAGGCGGCGAAGGTGATGGCCACGCGTGCCTCGGTGCTGCCGCAGGGCACGGCCCAGGAGCGTCGCTGCGCATGTTCGCGCTGGTCCGGCGCGATCCCGGTGCCGTCCGGCAGGAATGCCTCTACCAGCACGATCACCTGGCCGCCGTCGTCCGCCCATTGCCGGGCTTCGGCCAGGGTCAGCGGTACATGGTGATCGGTGCAGCATTTGCCGCAGCCTACGCAGGAAAAGTGGGTGTTCATGGCTCGACCGACAGCAGGGGAAGGACTGGCGCAGTGACACAAACCCGACAGGCCGTCACCACATGAACCCGTAACGAAGCAAGTTGCGCGCCAGCCGCTCAGTTGTTGCGGGCCGGCATCACCGAGTCCCATTCGCTCACGCTGGCGCTCTTGCTCTTGCGGTTGTACAGGCAGAGTTCGGTGCCCGCCTGGTTTTTCATGTGAGCCTGGGGGTAGTGACCGCGCAGCAGCACGGCGGTGTAGCCGAGCTTATCGTCGAACAGGGCCGGGTTGCCCACCTGCTTGACGTTCTTCAGATGGCTGGCCTTGGTGCAACTGACCAGCACCGCCTTGTCGTGGGCAGCCCACTCGTCAGGACTGGATGCCTGGGCCTGGGCGGTCAGCGCGGTGAGGCTGATGAAGATCAGGGTGGAGGCTTTCATGGCGGGTCTCCTGCAGGTGCATCCGGCAAAAAAGCGATTATGCCTGAGCCGGACTGACTTCATAGCGCTGGATGAAACGCATGCCGGCAGCGTCGTACAGGCACCGTGCCGGCAGGTTGTTCTCCATGACCTTGAGGTCGACGAAGGCTTCGCCCCGTGCGGCGAAGACCTGGAAGACGTGACGTAATAGCGCCTGGCCCAGACCTTCGCCACGGCGCCGCGGATGCACCACCAGGTCCTTGATGTAGGCACTGGTCCAGCACTGGGCGACACCAGCCAAACCCTGTTCGTCCATGGCGATCAGGCACAGGGTCGGGTCGAATTCGGCATCGGTGATGAAGCGTTCACACCAGTATGGGTAAGCGTCGACCGCGATGTCGTTGCCGCGATAGCCTTCGACCAGCAGGGCGTGTACCGCCTCCATCTGCTGCGGGCGCAGGACTTCCAGGCGAATGCCTGCCGGCCAGTGTGGCACGTCGAGTAAACCGTCGAGGTCCTTGCGCAGCAGCAGGCAGTGCCGGTGAGGCATTTCAGAAGTCCTGCCCGGCCACGGTCCTGGCCGCCTTGATCAGGCATTTGGTCAGTTCCGGCGAGGAAAACTTCGTCAATACCGCGTTGGCCCCGGCCTGGCGTGCCTTTTCTGCGTTCATGGCGCTGTCCAGGGAGGTGTGCAGCAGGATGTAGAGATCCTGGAAGTCCGGGGTCTCACGAATGGTGCGTGTCAGTGCATAGCCATCCATTTCCGACATCTCGATGTCCGAGACGATGATGTTGATCTGCTCGGCCGTGCCTTGCAGGTCCAACAGGCAGCCGATGGCGTCCTTGGCGCTGCGCGCGGTATGGCAGGTCAGGCCGAGGTTGCGCAGGGTATGCACCGATTGCTGCAATGCCACCTGGCTGTCGTCGACCACCAGGATCCGCGCGTTGCCGAGCAGTTCGGCCTCTTCCATGGTCAGCTCGGTCGGCGCGACTTCGATCTGCGCCGGGGCGATGACATGGATGACCTTTTCGATATCCAGCACCTGTACCAGCGTGCCATCGACCTGGGTCACCCCGGTGATGAACGCCTTGGGCCCGCCGGAACCGAAGGGCGGCGGGCGGATGTCGGTGGTCAGGCAGTGGACGATCTTGCTCACGGCCTGGACGTGCAGGCCCTGCTTGGAACGACTGACATCGGTGACGATCAGGCAGCCGCCGTCGGGGTCCGCCAGCGGGCGCTCGCCGATGGCCCGGCTCAGGTCGATCACCGACAGCGAGGCGCCGCGCAGCGTGGCGATGCCCCTGACATGCGGGTGCGACTCGGGCAGCTTGGTCAGCGGCGGGCAGGGGATGATTTCGCTGACTTTAAGCAGGTTGATTGCCATCAGCTTGCCACTACGCAAGGTGAAGAGCAGCAGCGACAGCGAATCTGCGCGAGCTTTGTTGGAGGACATAAAAACCTTCTGTACAAAGAGCTGCGTCAGGGCGGGTGAGCCCCGAACGGGTATCCATAAAGCGTTATCGACCCGAGCCGGTCGGGCTTTAGGCGAATCTTGCGCCGGGCCTCCATGGCCCGGTGCTCACTTGAGCCCCAGGCGCCTGGCCAGGCGGCCCAGGTTCGCCCGGTCGAGGCCCAGTTCACGCGCGGCGGCGGCCCAGTTGTGCTGGTGACGCTCCAGGCAGGCGCTGATCAGTTGGCGTTGATACTGCTCCGTGGCCTGGCGCAAGTCGAGCCCGGTTTGCCGGTTCGAGGGGGCGTCAGCCTGTGCTTCGGGCGTTGCGTCGGCGACTGCCGGCAGGTCCAGGTCGGCGGCGCCCAGGCTGAGGATCTTCGGTCGCTCGCGGCAGTTGCCGAGGGCTTTCAGGGCGCTGCGGCCGATCAGGTGTTCGAGTTCGCGCACGTTGCCCGGCCAGTTGTACGCCAGCAGTGCCGCCTGGGCATCCGGGCTCAGGCGCAGGCTGCCCAGGCCCATGCGTGAACGGTTCTGCTCGAGAAAGTAGCCGCTGAGCAGCAGCACATCGCGACCGCGCTCGCGCAGGGGCGGCACCTGCAACGGATAGACGCTCAGGCGGTGGTAGAAGTCAGCCCGATAACGTCCGTTGCGCACTTCCTCGGCCAGGTCGCGGTTGGTCGCGGCGATCAGGCGCACGTTCACCTGGTGCTCGCGGTCCGAGCCCAGGCGCTGCAACTGGCCACTCTGCAGCACCCGCAGCAGTTTCGCCTGGACGCTCAGCGACAGTTCGCCGACCTCATCGAGAAACAGCGTGCCGCCGTTGGCCAGTTCGAACTTGCCGCGCCGATCGCCCACCGCCCCGGTGAAGGCGCCACGGACGTGACCGAACAGCTCGCTTTCCACCAGGGTATCCGGCAGGGCGGCGCAGTTGAGACTGATGATGGGCTTTTCCGAACGGGGCGAGGCGGCGTGGATCGCCTGGGCCACCAGTTCCTTGCCGACCCCGGTTTCACCGGTGATCAGCACGGTCAGATCACTGCCCCCGACCAGGCTGATTTCTTCCACCAGGCGTTTGTGGGCCTTGCTCTGGCCGATCATCTCGCGCTGTTGCGGGCCGCTGGCCTGGCGATAGAGTTCGGCGCGCTGGTGTTCATCCTCGGCCCGCAAGGCCAGGCGCTCGATGCGGTCGGCGACGTTCACGGTTGCCGCCGCCAGGCTGGCGAAGGCCTGCAAGGCGTCGAGATCGATCTGTTCGAAGCGTTCCGGGTCGAGGGCATCGAGGGTCAGCAGACCCCAGGGGCGTTCGTCGATGAACAGTGGGCAGCCCAGGCAATCGTGTACCTCCAGGTGTTCGGTCAGGTCATCGACCAGGCCGTCATACGGGTCCGGCAGGTCGCTGTCGCTGTCGAAGCGCACCGGTCCCCGAGCATCGAGCAGGATCTGGAAGCGCGGGTGTTCGCTGACCTTGAAACGTCTGCCGAGGGTATCGGGGCTCAGGCCGTCGACCGCCAGCGGCACCAGTGATTCGCCATCCAGGCGCAGCAGGGCGGCGGCGTCACAGGGCAGCAGCGCGCGCAGGGCATCGAGCAGGCGTCGATAACGCTCGCTTTCGGGCAGTTCCCGTGAGAGGTCCGCCACCAGCGGCAGCAGGGCGGTCAGCAGCGGTTTTGCAGTCATATTGACTCCTGTGGTGTCGCAATGACTATAGACCGGTTGTGGTCATTATGACTATTAAATATTTAAGTTATTGATTTTAAATGATTTAAATTCTGGCATGGAGTGTGATTGATTCAGGTCAATTCAGATAAATCCTCATATCCAGGAGTTGACCCATGCTGAGCGCCCAAGACCGTGCCATCGTCAAATCGACCGTCCCCCTGCTGGAAAGCGGCGGTGAGGCACTGACCACCCATTTCTACCGGATGATGCTGTCGGAGTACCCGCAGGTGCGCCCGCTGTTCAACCAGGCCCACCAGGCCAGCGGCGACCAGCCCCGGGCCCTGGCCAATGGTGTGCTGATGTATGCCCGGCACATCGATCAGCTCGACCAGTTGGGTGACCTGGTGGCGAAGATCATCAACAAGCATGTTGCGCTGCAGATTCTTCCCGAGCATTACCCGATCGTCGGCGCCTGCCTGCTGCGCGCCATCCGTGAAGTGCTCGGCGAGGACATCGCCACGCCCGAGGTGCTTGCGGCCTGGGGCGCGGCCTACAACCAGTTGGCCGACATCCTGATCGGCGCCGAGGCCGCGATCTACGACGAGAAGGCCCTGGCCCCGGGCGGCTGGCGGGGCAGCCGGCCCTTCAGGCTGGTGGCCAAGGTCGAGGAGAGTGCGGAAATCACCTCCTTCTACTTCGAACCGGTCGACGGCCAGGCCATTCTGGCCTTCGAGCCGGGGCAGTACATCGGCATGAGGCTGGTCATCGATGGCGAGGAACTGCGTCGCAACTACTCCCTTTCGGCGCTGGCCAATACCGGGCAGCAGTACCGCATCAGCGTCAAGCGCGAGGCCGGCGGCCGGGTGTCGAGCTACCTGCATGACCAACTGGCGGTCGGCGCGACCCTGGATCTGTTCCCGCCCGCGGGGGACTTCACCCTGACCGTCAGCGACAAGCCGCTGGTGCTGATCAGCGGCGGCGTCGGCATCACCCCGACGCTGCCGATGCTGGAAGCGGCGCTCGCCACACAGCGGCCGGTGCACTTCATTCATTGCGCGCGTAACGGCGCGGTGCATGCGTTCCGTGACTGGGTCGACGGGTTGGCCGAGCGTCATCCGCAGCTCAAGCGCTTTTACTGTTATGCCGAGGATGACGGCGTGAGCCCGGCGGCGGACAAGGTCGGTCTGCTGAGCCAGGAGCAACTGGCCCAGTGGCTGCCGGAACAGCGTGACCTGGACGCCTACTTCCTTGGGCCGAAGGGTTTCATGGGGGCGGTCAAGCGTCACCTGAAGGCCTTGGGCGTGCCGGAGAAGCAGAGCCGCTACGAGTTCTTCGGCCCGGCTGCGGCCTTGGAATAAGCGCCTGGCCCGAGTCCCGCCGATCGCCGGGGGGACTCGTCGCGAGAGCAGGGCTCATCCGTGGAAAGTCCCGGCAGGAAGCTGGATTGATCCGCGATGCGTTTGAGGGCCCGCTGGTCAGGCACCTGCCACAGGGATTGTGGTGTGTCCGAAACGGGTCACGTCCAAGCCCGATCCTGCAAAAGAATCGGCACAATCCTGCGTATCCCCTCTGCAAAATCCCGCGACGGTTAATCCGCCTTTAATCGACTTCGCGTTAATTCGCCGGAGTTGAGGCGCGCACCGGCCTTTATCGGGTGTTCAATACGCTCAAAGGTCATCTCCTGCGTGTAGACTGGCGAGCCAGGGATCGACCATGCCCGAGTGGCGCCAGGTGCGCCGAGCGAAGGCACCTCGGCCCGATGCAGCCGTTGTCAGCGCTGCCCTGCGGCCGATCCAATAACGAGTCTTAAGGGAAACGGGATGAATGACGAAATGATGCGGTTGGGACGGGAAAAGCGCTTTCTCGTCCTGCTCGGGGTGATCTGCCTGGCCTTGATCGGCGGGGCGCTGTACATGCAGGTGGTGCTCGGCGAGGCGCCTTGTCCGCTGTGCATCCTGCAGCGCTATGCCTTGCTGTTCATCGCGATCTTCGCCTTCATCGGTGCGGCCATGCCGACCCGGCGCAGTCTTTCGGTGCTGGAAGTGCTGGTGTGGCTGAGCGCGATCGGGGGGCTCGCCGTGGCGGGCCGGCATGTGTACATCCAGGCCTTTCCCCAGGTCAGTTGTGGCATCGATGTGTTGCAGCCGATCGTCGATGGTCTGCCGTTGGCCAAGCTGTTTCCGCTGGGCTTCCAGGTCGACGGTTTCTGCGAAACGCCATACCCGCCGGTACTCGGTCTATCCCTGGCGCAATGGGCCCTGGTAGCCTTCGTGCTGACCGTGGTGCTGGTGCCGCTGGGTATCTACCGCAACCGCAAGAACGTTCGCTGAGCGACCTCTCGGGCGCCCCGGTTCCGCTGCCTGGAATCGGGGCGTTCTGGTGTTTGTGAGCCGGTAAAAAAGACCGTGATGAAAGGCAACGAAAGGCCTGGAAAAAGTGCGACATATTGTCACGTCGCAGCGGTCGCAGGGAGCGTCTTCGACTCGCCCGGACCTCTCCAATCGACAACAATTCTCGAGAAAGTTCCCTTCGCCGATTTTCTGCCGTCTCCCTCGCCGGTAGCCTCTTTCACACGTTCCAATACCTGCCATGGGCCCCGTTTTATAGGGGGTAGAGCGACCTGGCAGGGTGGTTCGGAAGGGCAGGCGGGGCATGGCGGGTTGTCCGATAGGAGAACGTATCAGTGCTTCTTGTTGAGAATGAAAAGCGATACGATTCTGCATCATTGCAAAAACGGTGAATGATTGTTGCGCCACTGGATAAAAAATATTTCAGGATGAGACATGGTTTATAAAACCCGACATATCTACAATCGCCCGCACTGAGTGTCCTGCGTCGTTCATTTTTTGAGCGGACACAGGGGCCAAAAGGTGCCATGCGATCCCGGGTGCAGGCAACCTTCCACGTATCCGCACCAAATGGAATTGGTCTGTAACAAGGCCTTTGACCGACGAAATCGAATAAGACTCACTGCCAGCTCCGGATGTGCCGATCAGCGATTAGCGCCAAGGGCAGGCCCTTATTCAATTGAAGAAAAATGCCAACCCTTGGCAGGGTGAAGTGTTGGCGATCAAAACCCAACTGCATTGCGCAAGCTGCTTTAGAGGTCGTGAGATGAGTAAAACTAGGTACCCCAGATTGCTAGGCTTATTGCCGCTGCTCGGCACGTTGCTGCTGGGAGGGTGCAACATGACCTTGCTTGACCCCAAAGGTCAGGTAGGCCTGGACGAACGTAACCTGATCATCACCGCCACGCTGCTGATGCTGTTGGTCGTGGTGCCGGTGATCTTCATGACCCTGGCCTTTGCATGGAAATACCGTGCATCGAACAAGGACGCCACCTACGCGCCGAAATGGAACCACTCGACCAAGATCGAAATCGTGGTCTGGGCCGTTCCGGCCATCATCATCCTGTTCCTGGGCATCGTGACCTACAAGTCGACCCACGCCCTGGACCCGTATCGTCCGCTGGAATCCGACGTCAAGCCGATCAACGTCGAAGTGGTTTCGCTGGACTGGAAGTGGCTGTTCATCTACCCGGACCAGGGTATCGCCACCGTCAACAAGCTGGTGTTCCCGGCCAACACCCCCGTCAATTTCCGGATCACCTCCGACTCCGTGATGAACTCGTTCTTCATCCCGGGCCTGGGTGGCCAGATCTACGCGATGGCCGGCATGCAGACCAAGCTGCACCTGATCTCCAACGAGAATCACGTGTATGAGGGCATCTCCGCCAACTACAGCGGTGCCGGCTTCACCGGTATGAAATTCAAAGCGATCGCAACCAGCCAGGCGGATTTCGATGCCTGGATTGCTGAGGTCAAGCAGTCACCTAAAAAGCTTGAACAAGCCGAATACGCAGAACTTTCCAAGCCGAGCCAGGACAACCCGGTCGAGCTTTATTCTTCCGTTACACCGAACCTGTTCCAGGTCATCGTCGACAAGTACGAAGGCATGAAACCAGGCAAGCCGGTCAAGCACGAGAAGAAGGAAGTGGCCGCAACGGAAGGTTCGCATTCAGCTGCCGGGGCAGAGGAGTAAACGATGTTTGGTAAATTGAGTTGGGACGCGGTCCCGTTCCACGAACCGATCGTCATGGTGACACTCGCCATGATCGCGATCGGTGGCCTGGCGGTCTTCGCGGCCATCACCTACTTCAAGAAGTGGACCTACCTGT
This sequence comes from Pseudomonas fuscovaginae SE-1, assembly GCF_000364705.1. Classification (GTDB taxonomy): domain Bacteria; phylum Pseudomonadota; class Gammaproteobacteria; order Pseudomonadales; family Pseudomonadaceae; genus Aquipseudomonas; species Aquipseudomonas fuscovaginae_A. Next base: position 9,489 of record NZ_AQOH01000202.1, read on the forward strand.
GGTCCGAGTGGCTGACTTCGGTCGACCACAAGAAAATCGGCGTGATGTACATCGTCGTCGCCATGGTCATGCTGCTGCGCGGCTTCGCCGACGCGATCATGATGCGTTCCCAGCTGGCCATGGCCACCGAGGGTTCGCCTGGCTACCTGCCTCCTCATCACTATGACCAGATCTTCACCGCCCACGGTGTGATCATGATCATCTTCATGGCGATGCCATTCTTCACCGGCCTGATGAACATTGTCGTGCCGCTGCAGATCGGCGCGCGTGACGTTGCCTACCCGTTCCTGAACTCCCTGAGCTTCTGGCTGCTGGTTTCCGGCGTGGTGCTGATCAACCTGTCCCTGGGCGTTGGCGAGTTCGCCAAGACCGGCTGGGTTGCCTATCCGCCGCTGTCGGGGCTGCAATACAGTCCGGGCGTGGGTGTGGACTACTACATCTGGGCGCTGCAGCTGTCGGGTCTGGGTACGACGTTGACCGGGGTCAACTTCCTGGCGACCGTACTGAAGATGCGTACCCCTGGCATGAAACTGATGGACATGCCGATCTTCACCTGGACCTGCACCTGGGCCAACGTCCTGATCGTGGCTTCGTTCCCGATCCTGACCGCTACCCTGGCCCTGCTGACCCTCGACCGTTATCTGGATTTCCACGTGTTCACCAATGAACTCGGCGGCAACCCGATGATGTACGTCAACCTGTTCTGGGCCTGGGGTCACCCCGAGGTTTACATCCTGATCCTGCCGGCGTTCGGTGTGTTCTCCGAAGTCATCTCGACCTTCTCCGGCAAGAAACTGTTCGGCCACCACTCGATGATCTACGCCAGTGGCGCGATCTCGGTGCTGGGTTTCATGGTTTGGCTGCACCACTTCTTCACCATGGGTTCGGGTGCCAACGTCAACGCCTTCTTTGGCCTGGCGACCATGCTGATCTCGATCCCGACCGGGGTGAAGCTGTTCAACTGGCTGTTCACCATCTACCGTGGCCGCCTGCGTTTCACCAGCCAGGTTCTGTGGACCCTGGGCTTCATGGTGACTTTCGCCATCGGTGGCATGACCGGCGTTCTGCTGGCCGTTCCGGGTGCCGACTTCGTTCTGCACAACAGCCTGTTCGTGATCGCGCACTTCCACAACGTGATCATCGGTGGTGCGGTATTCGGCTACATCGCCGGCTTCAGCTTCTGGTTCCCGAAAGCCTTCGGCTTCAAGCTGCATGAAGGTTGGGGCAAGGCTGCATTCTGGTTCTGGATCACTGGCTTCTTCGTTGCGTTCATGCCGCTCTACGCTCTGGGCTTCATGGGCATGACCCGTCGCCTGAACGCCACCACCAACCCTGAGTGGGTACCGTACCTGTACGTTGCCTTCGTCGGTGCGATCCTGATCGCCTTCGGTATCGCTTCGCAGCTGATCCAGATCTACGTCAGCGTACGTGATCGCAAGCAGAACCTGGACGTGACCGGCGACCCATGGAACGGCCACACCCTGGAATGGTCGACCTCGTCGCCACCTCCGTTCTACAACTTCGCCGAACTGCCGAAAGCCGACACCGTCGACGCGTTCACCGAAGCCAAGGAAAACGGTACTGCCTACAGCGTGCCCAAGCGTTACCAGCCGATCCACATGCCGAACAACACCGCGACCGGTCTGGTCATGGGGGCTCTGCTGACCGTCTTCGGTTTCGCGATGATCTGGCACATCTGGTGGATGGCGATCGCCAGCCTCGCAGGTACCGTGATCTATTTCATCATCCACGCAGCCCGTGATGATCAGGGCTACATGGTGCCGGTCGAGACCATCGAACGCATCGAAGCCGAACAGCACAAGGTGCTGGTCGCGGCCAAGGTGATTCCGGCCTCCCGTGTTGAAACCTCGTTGGAAAAGGCTTAAACCATGTCGAATGCAGTGACTCATGCTGGACACGCCCATGGTCATGACCATGGGCATGATGACCACCACCACGACTCGGGCGAGATGACCGTATTCGGTTTCTGGCTCTACCTGATGACCGACTGCATCCTGTTTGCGTCGATCTTCGCAGCGTACGCGGTACTGGTTAACAACGTAGCGGGTGGCCCGTCGGGCCACGACATCTTCGAGCTGCCCTACGTGCTGGGCGAAACCGCCTGCCTGTTGCTCAGCTCGATCACCTACGGCTTCGCCATGCTGGCGTTGTTCAAGGGCAAGAAAGGCCAGGTACTGGGCTGGTTGGCAATCACCTTCCTGTTCGGCCTGGGCTTCATCGGCATGGAAATCAACGAATTCCACCTGCTGATCGAAGAAGGCTACGGTCCTAACCGCAGCGGCTTCCTGTCCGGTTTCTTCACCCTGGTCGGGACCCACGGTCTGCACGTCACCAGCGGCCTGATCTGGATGGCCGTGATGATGTACCAGGTCTGGAAAAACGGCCTGACGCCGACCAACACCACTCGCCTGAGCTGCCTGAGCCTGTTCTGGCACTTCCTGGACGTCGTGTGGATCTGCGTATTCACCGTTGTTTACCTGATGGGGACCCTGTAAATGGCTAATGCACACCATTCCAGTGATGCCAACCATGGCAGCGTGAAGTCCTACATGATCGGCTTCATCCTGTCGATCATCCTGACTGCCATCCCGTTCGGCCTGGTGATGTACCCGTCGCTGCCAAAAGCCGCGACCCTGTGGATCATCCTGATCTTCGCCGTGATCCAGGTGCTGGTGCACCTGGTGTACTTCCTGCACCTGGACCGTTCCGCCGCGCAGCGTAACAACGTGATCGCGTTCATTTTCGCGGCGCTGGTGATCGTCCTGCTGGTAGGTCTGTCGCTGTGGATCATGTTCACCATCCACGCCGTCATGATGGCGAAGTGAGGTAAACCCGATGTCGCTCAAGCACTTTATCCAAATCACCAAACCGGGGATCATTTTCGGTAACGTGCTTTCTGTGGCGGGTGGTTTCTTCCTGGCCTCCAAGGGGCATGTCGATCTGGCCATCTTCCTGGCGGCCATGATCGGCACTTCGCTGGTGGTCGCGTCCGGTTGCGTGTTCAACAACTGCATCGACCGTGACATCGACCTGAAGATGGAGCGCACCAAGAACCGCGTGCTGGTCCAGGGCCTCATCTCCCTGAAACTGGCACTGGTCTACGCGACCGTCCTGGGCGTTGCCGGCGTGGCCTTGCTGTACCGCGTCGCCAACCCGTTGGCGGCGCTGTTCGCGGTGATCGGCTTCGTCATCTACGTCGGTCTCTACAGCCTGTACTTCAAGCGCAAGTCGGTTCACGGCACGCTGATCGGCAGTCTGTCGGGGGCGATGCCACCGGTGATCGGTTACGTTGCGGTCAGCAACAGCTTCGACATGGCGGCATTGACGCTGCTGGTGATGTTCAGCCTGTGGCAGATGCCGCATTCCTACGCCATCGCGATCTTCCGCTTCAACGACTACCTGGCCGCATCGATTCCGGTGCTGCCGGTGAAGCGCGGGATCGTCGTGGCCAAGAAGCACATCCTGCTCTACATCCTGGCTTTCGTCGCCGCGACGCTGATGCTGACCTTCAGCGGCTATGCCGGCATGAGCTACCTCGCCGTGGCCGCAGCCATGGGCATGTACTGGCTGTACATGGCCTGGACCGGCTACAAGGCGGTGGATGACACGGTCTGGGCACGCAAGCTGTTCGTGTTCTCGATCTTCACCATTACCGCCCTGAGCGTGATGATGTCCCTGGATTTCAAAGTGCCGAGCGAGTTGTTGCTGACTTATGCGCACTGAGTGACCCGCATGACGGAAAAGCCCCGCCTTCGAGAGAAGAGCGGGGCTTTTTTTCTGTCGCCGGGCAGCACGGACATGCGGGGTGGGCCAAACGCCTCCCGCGCGGGGGGGCAGCGGATCGGTATGGCGAAAGGCTTACACGCGCTGGCAGTGATCTCCTCTGTTGACGATTCCCGGGTGGGCTTAATCTACACCCACTGCTGCTGCGCAAGGATGTGTACAGCTTCAGGGAAGACAGGCCCGGACCAGGACGGTCGATGACAGGAGTCGTTATGGGCGACAAGGAACCCGCTTCGGCGGGTTTTTTGTTGCCTGTGGAAAAGTGAGGTTTATTCAATTTCCGGCCTTTTGCCCCTGATATCGCGCCTGGCCGTACCGACAAGGATGTTTCTGGTAGGCGGATGCTGATTTTTCATCGCCTTGAGCATGGCCCCGGCCACCGCTGTCGGTGGTAACTGCCACCGGGTCTATTTTTCGAAGTGCACTTCAAGTTGTCATATGACTTGCCGATAGCCTGCCAACCGTCGGCAGCCATGCCTACGCTATTTCACTTCGGATCATCCCAGGAAAAGGCCGCCGTCATGCTTCTTCGCCAAATGAATATCGCGCCTCGCGCAGCGCTCGGATTTGCCCTGATTGCCGTTCTTGTGGCCTTCCTCGGCCTGTTTGCCTTGGAGAAGATGTCGAGCATCCGCGACAGTGAGGTGGTGGTGGAAACCCAATGGCTGCCGAGCATTCGCGGTGGTGACGAGATTCGCGAGCTCATGTTGCGCATCCGTACGATCTCTCTGCGCATGGCCCTCGACCCGGATCCGAAGAACGTCGCCACGTACCGCTCGCAGATGGACACGCGCGACAAGGAACTGAGCGAGAAGATCCTCGCCTACGACAAACTGGTGACCACGCCGGAGACCCGGGTGTTGTATGACCAGTTCAAGTCGACCTTCGCCACCTACCGTTCCGGTATCGCCCAATCGTTCACCCTGGCCGAGCAGGGGCGACGCGAGGAACTGATCAAGCTGTTGCTGGTGGACATGAAGACCGTGGTCGATGGTTCCGGCAAGCAGCTCAACGACCTGGCCGACCTGTTCAGCAAGCGGGTCGAGGCCGAGAGCGTGAAGTCCGAGGCGCACTACAGCAATTCGCGGACGATCGTCATCCTGTTCATCGTGCTGGCGGCGCTGGCCACCGTGGCCCTGGCGATGCTGCTCACCCGCAGTATCGTCAAACCCCTGAGTGAGGCCCTGAACGCCGCGAAGCACGTCGCTCGCGGCGACCTGACCCAGAATATCGAGGCCCGCGGTACCGACGAGGTCAGCCAGTTGCTCGAAGCGCTGGCGACCATGCAGCAGACCTTGCGCAATACCTTGCAAGGTATCACCGGCTCTTCCGTGCAACTGGCGACCGCGGCCGACGAGTTGAACGCGGTCACGCTCAACAGCACCCGCGACCTGCAGCAGCAGAACGACGAAATCGAGCAGGCGGCCACCGCCGTCAACGAAATGACCGCTGCGGTGGAAGAAGTGGCGCGCAATGCCGTGTCCACGTCCGAGGCCACGCGCGAGTCCAGCGAGTCGGCCCGGTTGGGTCAGGAGCGGGTCAGCGAAACGGCCGAGGCGATCAATGCCCTGGCCGGCGAGGTGGAGCAGACCGCTGAACTGGTGCAGTCCCTGGCCGTTCAGTCCCAGGACATCGGCAAGGTGCTCGACGTGATTCGGGCGATTGCCGAACAGACCAACCTGCTGGCCCTCAACGCTGCCATCGAGGCGGCCCGGGCCGGCGAGAGCGGACGGGGTTTCGCGGTGGTGGCCGATGAGGTCCGGGCCCTGGCCTACCGCACGCAGCAATCGACCCAGGAAATCGAACAGATGGTGCAGGGCATGCGCAACAGCTCGACCCAGGCCCTGGATTCGATGCAGGCCAGTTCCCGGCGCGCTGCCAGCACCCTGGTACTGGCCGAGCGGGCGGGCGATGCCCTGAAGACCATCACCGCCTCGGTGAGCCAGATCCATGAGCGCAACCTGGTGATCGCCAGCGCTGCCGAGGAGCAGGCCCAGGTGGCCCGTGAAGTCGATCGCAACCTGGTGAACATCCGCGATCTGTCGCTACGTTCGGCGGCCGGTGCCGACCAGACCAGCGCCTCCAGCCACGAGCTGGCGCAACTGGCCAACTCACTGCGCGGGATGGTCGGGCAGTTTCGCGTCTGACCGGCGCGCCTTGCGCCGGGCCCGTTGATGGCGGATCAGGGCGATCGCCGCCATCAACAGCACCACGCCGACCGCGATGGGCAGGCGATAGGGTTTGAGATTACCGAACACTTGTTCGAGAAACTCGCCGGCCCAATAGCCGCCGGAGGCGAACAGGGCGGCCCAGACCGCCGCCCCGAACAGGTTGATCACACTGAAGCGCAGCGGCGACAGGCCGCTGGCGCCGATCACCAGCGGGCCGACCAGGCGCATGCCGTAGAGAAAGCGTACGGAAAACACGGACACCAGCGGGTAGCGCACGATCAGCCCGGTGACCCGCTCGATCGCCGCCTGCTGGCGGTGCAGGCGTGGCAGCAGGCGGGCGCCGAAGAAGCGTCCGGCCCAGAACAGCAACTGGTCGCCGAGCATGCCGCCCAGGCTCGCCCAGAAAATCACCGTTCCCAGGTGCAGCACCTGCTGATGCGCCGCCACTCCGCCGAGAATCAGGATGGTTTCACCCTCCAGCAGACAGCCGATGAAAATGGCCCAGTAACCGTACGTGGCGAGCAGGTAGTTGAAGTCGACGTGTTCGAACATGGGCGCGGGTCGATCCGGTTCTGGGTCCATGGACGGCCTTGCGTGCAGGCAAGGCCCTTGCAGGGTCTGATCTGGCGGCGTGGCGAAAGTGCCCGGACAATCGTTCTAGGCGGTGTTTTTCAACTCGCTGGACTGGCGTCCCAGCCATTCCCGCGGGCTTTCGCCGATCTTGCGGCGAAACGCCCGCGCCAGCGCCGACGGGCTTTCGTAACCGACCTCATCGGCGATCAGGGCGATCGGCCGGCCTTCGCGCAGGCGCTTCTGGGCCAGGCTGACTCGCCAACTGAGCACGTAGTCCGCCGGCGTCTGCCCGACCACCTTGTGAAAGTGCGCGGCGAAGCTGGCCCGCGACATGTTCGCTTCCTGTGCGAGTTCGGCGACGGTCCAGGGCCGCTCGGGATGGTTGTGCATCATGGTCATGGCGCGAGCCAGGCGCAGATCCGCCAGGCCGGCCATCATCCCGGTGGTCATGCTGTGGTAGGCCATCATGTGGCGCAGGAACTGGATCACCATCAGTTCGAACAGGCGGTTCATCACCGCTTCGCGACCACAGTGCTCGGCGAAGGCTTCGCCGAACAGCCAGTCCAGGGTGCCCTCGATCATCGGCACGGCCTTGAGCGGCATCACGATCGTGTCGGACAGGGCCACGGACAACGGATTGTCGATACCGCCATCGAAACGCAACGAGGCGCAGACCAGCTCTGCGGCATCAGCCTCGCTGGCGAGCAGTCGATGGGGCAGGGGACGGGGAATGAGGACCAGGCTCGGCTCTTCGAGACGCAGCTTCCTGCCTGCGGACTCGAGGTTGAGCCGACCGCTCTTGAGCAGATGCACGTGCCCGCTGGGCTGCGCGCCGTCGATACCGAGCTGGCCCTGCAACGGGCCGCTGTGAAAGGTGTGGGCGGCGATACCGAAGTGGGTCAGCAGGGTCGACAGGCGATCCATGGATGGGTGCTCGCTGGAGGGTTTAGACGATCTGCCGTATATCATCGACAAAAAGGCGCCATTCGTAAACGTGTTTTCGCCATCATGGCTCCACGTTCAAACCGCCGCTTCCGGCGGGCCCGTCACTTCAAACGAAAGGAACTGCCGATGAAAACCTCCCGTCTTTGCGCTGTGTCGAAACTCTTCGCTGCCGTCGCCATTGCCGCCGGAGCACTGTCCGTGGGGTGGAGCGGCGCGGCTGCGGCCGCCACCGAGCCGGCCGGGAAGCCTACCGTGGTCCTGGTTCATGGCGCCTTCGCCGAGTCTTCCAGTTGGAACGGGGTGATTGCCCGCCTGCAGGCCAAGGGTTATCCGGTGGTCGCCGTCGCCAACCCGCTGCACAGTGTGAAGAGCGATTCCGATTACGTCGCCGATATTGTCGAACATACGCCGGGTCCGGTGATCCTGGTGGGGCATTCCTACGGCGGTGCGGTGATTTCCAACGCGGTCCATGGGCAGTCCAACGTCAAGGCACTGGTCTACGTCGCCGCCTTCGCTCCGGAAAAAGGCGAGACCGCGATCGAGCTGTCCGGCCGCTTCCCGGGTGGTACCCTCGGCCCGGCTCTGGCACCTGCGGTGCAACTGAAGAATGGCACCGTGGACCTGTTCATTCAGCAGGACAAGTTCCCGGCACAGTTCGCCGCCGATGTTCCGGCGCAAGAGGCGGCGCTGATGGCGGCGACCCAACGGCCGATCGCCGAGGCCGCGCTGAAGGAAGCCTCGGGTGAGCCGGCCTGGAAGACCCTGCCGTCCTGGTTCATCTACGGTTCGGCGGACAAGAACATTCCCGAGGCGGCCCTGAAGTTCATGGCCGACCGTGCCGGCTCCCGCGAGACCGTGGACATCAAGGGCGCATCCCATGTGGTGATGGTGTCCAACCCGGACAAGGTGGCGGCGATCATCGAGGACGCGGCCAAGGCCACCGCCAAGTAAGGCATTTGCCACGCAATGGACGTTTCACTCTGGGGGAGGCTCTATGGTTTTGCACAGGACCTGAGGGCCACTCGCGGATAAATCCGGCTTGTGTCGCACGTCCATTTTGTGTAAGCCAACTGTCTTTTGAGCGGTCGGATACTGGCCGCCTTTGGTGGTTCGCGGATAAACCGGGGCGCCGGACCGCCGGCTTCCACGGTGCGGCGCGATAGCGGTCCTGATGTCGCCACGCTGGGCGGTGAATGGCCGCCGTTGGCGGATCGCCAGCAAGCCGGCTCCAGTCTCGGCAGGCCCCGCCCACTACCTGGATGTTCCACGGGTGGCCTCAGGGCTTCGCCCACTTCTCCAGGGCGAACTCGACGAAGCTGCGCAGCTTGGGCAACCGGTAGCGGTCCTGGGCGTAGAGCAGGTTCATCGGTCGCGACGGCAGCTTGTAGCCGACCAACAGGGGCACCAGCCGCCCTTCGCGCAGATCGTCGCGCAGCAGGGCATCCGGCACCATCACGATGCCCATGCCCGCCAGCGCCGCCTGGTACAGCGCCGATGAGCTGTTGATGGTCATCGGGCCGCTGACCGGTACCAGGATCTCTCCCTCCGGGCCGCTCAGGCTCCATTGTTTTTCCACCGTGCGCCAGTCGTCTCCCGCCGGGTAGGCGAAGGCCAGGCAGTCGTGATGCGCCAGGTCCTGGGGGACCAGTGGCGTGCCACGGCGCCTGAGATAGTCGGGCGAGGCGCAGACCGTCAAGGCGTAGTTTTCCAGCGGCCGGGCAATCAGCGTCGAGGGTTCGGGTACGCCCAGGCGGATCGCCACGTCGAAACCGCTGTCGATCAAGTCTTCACGCTGGTTGCTGAGCATTACATCGAGCTTGATCCGCGGATAGCGCCGGACGAACTCGCTGAGTGCCGGAGCCAGGCGCTCGGAACCGAAAGTCAGTGGCGCGGTGATCCGCAAGGTGCCACTGGGCTCGCCCTGAACCTGTTCGGCCAGGCGTTCGGAGTCGGCCACCAGCCCCAGCACTTCCAGGCAACGCTGGTAGTAGGTCGCACCGAACTCGGTCAGGCGCTGGCGACGCGTGGTGCGGTTGAGCAGGCTGACGCCGAGACGCTGTTCCAGCGAGCGCAGGTGGTTGCCGACCATGGTGGTGGAGATACCGCACTCCAGGGCGGCGGCGGTCATGCTGCCGCTTTCCACTACCTTCACGTACACCTGCATGGCCTGGAACAGGTCCATTATCAATTCCTGCTTGAAAATTAATGAAGTTTTGCACAGTTTATCCAGCTCAGGTGGCTAACGATACTGCTCGCACCCCCTCACCGCCTGGAGCCCGCTGCCATGACCGCCGCCTGCCTGATGACCACCTACCAACCGCTCGACCTGGGATTCGTAAAGGGCCTGGGCACGCGCCTGTGGGATCAGGACGGCCGCGAGTACCTGGATGCCGTGGCGGGGGTGGCGGTGACCAATGTCGGTCACTCCCACCCGCGGCTGGTCAGTGCGATCAGCGAGCAGGCCGGCCTGCTGCTGCATACCTCGAACCTCTATACCATCGACTGGCAACAGCGGCTGGCGCAACGCCTGGCCGGGTTGTCGGGAATGGATCGGGTGTTCTTCAACAATTCCGGCGCCGAGGCCAATGAAACCGCGCTGAAGCTGGCCCGCCTGCATGCCTGGCATCGGGGGATCGAACAGCCGCTGGTGGTGGTCATGGAGAACGCTTTCCACGGTCGCACTCTGGGCACCCTCTCGGCCAGCGATGGCCCGGCGGTGCGACTGGGCTACCATGCTTTGCCGGGTGATTTCATCAAGGTACCGTTCGGCGACCTGCCGCTGCTGCACAGCCTGGCCCGCAGCCATGGCCAGCGTATCTGCGCGGTGCTGATGGAGCCGATCCAAGGCGAGGGTGGGGTACAACTGCCGCCGCCGGGATACCTGAAAGCCGTGCGCGACCTGTGCAAGCGGCGCTCGTGGTTGCTGATGCTCGATGAAATCCAGACGGGTGTCGGCCGTACCGGCCAGTGGTTCGCCTTCCAGCACGAAGGTATCGTCCCGGATGTGATGACCCTGGCCAAGGGCCTGGGCAACGGCATTCCCATCGGTGCCTGCCTGGCACGGGGCAAGGCGGCGCAGTTGTTCACCCCGGGCAGCCATGGCAGCACCTTCGGCGGCAATCCGCTGGCCTGTCGGGTGGGGTGTACCGTACTCGATATCGTCGAGGAGCAGGGCCTGGTCGCCAATGCCGGGCAACGGGGCGAACGGCTGCTCACGCGTTTGCAGGAGGAACTGGGCCAGCATCCACAGGTGCGGGCGATCCGCGGACGGGGCTTGATGATCGGCATCGAACTCAGGCAGCCGGTCCGCGACCTGGCGCTGATCGCCGCCCGTGAGCAGGGCGTGCTGATCAACGTCACGCGGGGCAGGACCATCCGCCTGCTGCCGCCATTGACGATCGATGCGCTGGAGGTGGAGATGATCGTCGCCGGCGTGCGCGATGCGCTGGTTGCCGCCTGCGCCGACGCTGGCGGGAACGCGGTGGCGGTATAGCCAAAGGCTTACACGCCACACTGGCGATCACGTCTTTGCCCGACCCGGTCGTTGCCCTAATCTACACCCATCACTGCTGCATACGGATGTGCGCAGGATCACGGAAGATCGACCTGGCCAGGATGGCTACCGACAGGATGTTGGGCAGGTCAAAAAAAGAACCCGCTTCGGCGGGTTTTTTTGTGCCTGATTGATGGGAAGCTCAGGCGGTGCCGCGTTGACGCGGGTGCAGTGGGCCTTTGACCTCTGTCCCGCGCTGAGGTGCGGGTCTTGCTGCGGAGACCGCCTACTGCTGAACCACGCTGTACCCGGCAAACGCCGTCTGCTGCTGGATGGCGGTGACGATGTTCTTGCGGGTCGCCGGCTGTGCGTTGCCCTCGTTATCGACAAAGGTTTCGTTCAGCAGTTCGGCCAGGTCGCCATGGCCGGCGAAGGCGAAGCCCAGGAATTCGAACGCTTCACGGTCGGCGTTGGCCTTGGTGCGGGGCGTGCGCAATGGAAAAGTGACGCTGGTGCCGTCCTTGCTGATGACGAACACCTCGGCTTCCTTCTTCGTCCGCGAGGATTTGCCCTTGCCGGCGTTGGGGTTGGTGATCGCCTGGTGGGTCTGGTTCAGTACCTTCAGTGCCAGGCCATAGACCAGTTCCTGGAACGCCGGGTCGTTCTTGTAGCTGGACAGGATCCGGGTGATCGGATATTTCGTGCTCAGGTCTTCCAGCGCGGCGAGGTCCGCGGCTTCGGCATCCTTGAGCTGCTTGAGCTGGCCCATGAGTTCGTAGGCTCTGTCGTCGTCGAAACGGTCGTGCGCCTGGCGGACCTGGACGCGCAACTGGCGGATTTCCTCGCTTTCCTTGGAACTCTGAAAGGCGTCTAGCACCATCTCACTGATGGTCTTGGCCTGGGCGACGTGCTGGGAAAGATTGATCGCGTTTTCGTATTCGTGCTTGGCGGACAAGGAGGTTACGGCTTCATCGGTATGAGAGTCAGGCATCGAAATTTCGCTATTTCATTTAACAGGGGGTAAGGCTCAAAATGCCTCGGCATTTTTGGGCGCTTAATCTATTGGACCGGCGCGCCGTTGTCACGGATCAACAGGCGAGCGGCCGGCTCAGCGGCGGGGTTTTCGGCTTGTTCAACAGGTTTCAAAGTTGTTCGCCAAAATATTGGCTGGCCGCCTGTCTGTGCTGAATAAAATCAATTAGACAGCAAAATAATGACACCATCATATTGCTACTACCTGTAGGGGAAGCAGTCGGGAATAATGGACGCTGTACAACCAGGGTGGGTGCTTGTCCCTTTGGATGCTGATTTTGAATTTTTATTGTGCAAAGGGACACCGGCATGCATCGTTCTGACGATATCGCGAATCTGTTCAAGAGATTCGGGGGGAGTGCGCAAAATTATCTCGAAATCGAGCCGTCCTATGACTACGCCGAGGAAACGGCGAGCGAGCTGATCGCGAGCCTGAGTTCACTGCAGCCGATGGTCGCGGTATCTGCGGCCGTGCCTTCGCTCCCGGTTACCGATGAGATGCAAGCCGCAACCCCGGGCCGTCCCGATGATGTGCCGTCGGCGCTTGCCGAGCCAGAGCCTGTTCCGGTCCCGGTGGTGCCGTTGGCCGCTGCGGCACCGACGCCGGTTGCCACAGCCACCGCCGCGGCCTCCATGAACTCCCTGAGCCGCCTGCTGGCGGAAATCGAGCAGCAACGCCAGGCGAGTGCTTCCCACACTCCCGCCCAGGTCGCTGGGCAGCCGGTGCTCAAAGCCAAGGTCATCGCCGTGGTCTCGGCCAAGGGCGGCGTCGGCAAGAGCACCCTGGCCGCGGCACTGGCCAGCGCCATCAAGCGTGCCGACGGCCGCACCCTGGCCCTCGACCTCGATCCGCAGAATGCCCTGTGCCTGCACCTGGGCGGCAACGACCAATGGCCCGGCATCGCCCAGGAACATCGGCAGCAGGACTGGCGGCGCCTGCTGCGTGACGGCTACTCGGCTTGCCACTGCCTGGCCTATGGCCTGGTGAGCGAAGAGGAGCGGGTGAGTTTCGAAAACGCCCTGCGCGACGATCCCACCTGGCTGGCTCGGCAACTGGCCGAACTGGGGTTGGGCGAACAGGACACTGTGATCATCGATACCCCCACCGGAGCGACGGCTTACCTGGCCCAGGCGCTGGCCATTGCCGATGTCGCGCTGGTGGTGACCCTCGCCGATGCCGGGTCCTATGCCAGCCTGGAACAGATGGACCGCCTGTTGGCACCCTATCGGCAGCGGGAGATGCCGTTACAGTGCAAGTATGTCATCAACCAACTGGATACTTCGCGTCAGTTCAGCCTCGACGTCTGTGAAGTATTGAAAAGAAAGGCCGATAACCGCTTGTTGGGGGTGATCCGTCAGGACCACTTCCTCGGCGAGGCATTGGCCTATGAGCGTAATCCCCTGGCGCATATCCCTACGACCCGAGGCTGTCAGGACATTCTCGACGTGGCCGGTTCGCTGTGCGAACTGCTCGTGCAAGGTACGCAAGAGTCCCATCTGTCATGACCATCGATCCCAATTTCACGCCCCAGACCCCGGGGCGCTCAGAGTTGCGCCTCAATGACTGGCTGGCCCGCGTCAAGCAGTGGCCGAGCGCCTTGCGTCGCACGCTGATCGTGGTGGGGGCACTCAGCGCCTGTCTGTTGCTGGTCGGCATCATCAGTGCCCCACTGGACCTGTACACCCAATGCCTGTTCGCGGCGCTGTGCTTCGGCTCGGCCCTGCTGATCAAGCGGGTGCCCGGCCGCTTTCCGGTACTGGCGCTGATCGTGCTGTCGCTGGTGGCGTCCCTGCGCTATCTGTACTGGCGCCTGACCGACACCCTGGGCTTCGAAGGCTGGCTGGATATCCTGTTCGGCTACGGCCTGGTCCTGGCCGAGTTCTATGCGCTGGTGGTGCTGATATTCGGCTACGTGCAGACTGCCTGGCCATTGCGCCGCCGTCCGGTGCTGCTGGCCGGTGATCCGAGCGACTGGCCGACGGTGGATGTGTTCATCCCCACCTACAACGAAGCGCTGAACATCGTGAAGCTGAGTATCTTCGCCGCCCAGGCGATGGACTGGCCGAAGGACAAGCTGCGCGTTCACGTGCTCGACGATGGTCGCCGCGAGGAGTTCCGCCGGTTCTGCAGCAACATCGGGGTCAACTACATCACCCGCGACAACAATTTCCACGCCAAGGCCGGCAACCTCAACGAAGCGCTCAAGGTGACCGATGGCGAATACATCGCCATGTTCGACGCCGACCACGTACCGACCCGCTCCTTCCTGCAGATCGGCATGGGCTGGTTCCTCAAGGATTCGAAGCTGGCGATGCTGCAGACGCCGCACTTCTTCTTTTCCCCGGACCCGTTCGAGAAGAACCTCAACACCTTCCGCGCCGTGCCCAACGAGGGCGAGCTGTTCTATGGCCTTGTGCAGGACGGCAACGACCTGTGGAACGCCACGTTCTTCTGCGGCTCCTGTGCGATCCTGCGCCGCAAGCCGCTGGAGGAAATCGGCGGGGTGGCGGTCGAGACCGTCACCGAGGACGCCCATACCGCGCTCAAGCTCAACCGTGCCGGCTACAACACCGCCTACCTGGCGATCCCCCAGGCCGCGGGACTGGCGACCGAAAGCCTGTCGCGCCACATCAGCCAGCGTATCCGCTGGGCACGCGGCATGGCGCAGATCTTCCGGGTCGACAACCCGCTGATGGGCAAGGGCCTGAACCTGGGCCAGCGCATCTGCTATGCCAACGCCATGTTGCACTTTTTCTACGGCCTGCCGCGGCTGGTGTTCCTCACCGCGCCGCTGGCCTACCTGATTTTCGGCGCGCAGATCTTCCATGCCTCGGCATTGATGATCACCGCCTACGCCTTGCCGCACCTGTTCCATTCCAACCTGACCAACTCCCGCATCCAGGGGCGTTTCCGGCATTCGTTCTGGAACGAGGTCTACGAAACGGTACTGGCCTGGTACATCATGCCGCCGGTGCTGATGGCGCTGGTCAACCCCAGGTTCGGCGGCTTCAACGTCACCGACAAGGGCGGCATCATCGACAAGGAATACTTCGACTGGAAACTGGCCCGGCCGTACATCGTGCTGCTGGCGCTGAACCTGATCGGGCTGCTGTGCGGTATCTGGCAGTTCATCTGGGGCGAGCCCGACACCGCGATCACCGTGCTGATCAACTGTGTCTGGACGCTCTACAACCTGATCATCACCAGCGCCGCCGTGGCAGTGGCTTCGGAAACCCGCCAGGTCCGTTCCGAGCCGCGGGTCCGTGCCGAACTGCCGGTCAGGATCGGGCTGGCCGATGGTACCGAGGTCTACGGTGTGACCCAGGACTTTTCCCAGCGCGGCCTCGGCCTCAAGTTGCCGGAGGGCACCACGGTGGCCGCCGGTGAACGCATTCGCGTCTCGCTGTTCCGCAATTCGCAAACCAGCCAGTTCGATACAACGGTGGTGTTCAGCAAGGGCCAGTACCTCGGTGCGCTGTTCGACCCGTTGACCCTGCGCCAGCAAAGCGAACTGGTGCGCATGACCTTCTCCCGCGCCGACACCTGGGCCGCCAGTTGGGGCAGCGGCAAGGTCGATACGCCGCTGTCGGCCCTGCGTGAAGTCAGTGCCATCGGTGTGGTCGGCATGGGCGCGTTGATCAAGGCCAGCGTGCTGCAGGTTCGTGATCGCCTGGCTGCAAGATCTGCCAATTCGAAATCGCTCGATCCTCTTATGGACAAGTCATGACCATGAAATCCTCGTCCCGCAGCAGCACCCGCTGCCCACGTCACCCGTTCATGCGCCTGGCTTCGTCGGTGCTGTGCCTGGGCGCAATGATTCACATGGCCTATGCCGATGCGGCGGCGGCCAATACTGCCGTGGCCAGCCCCGTGGCCCCCGCGGCCGTCGAGCCCGCCGCCGCGGACCAGGCGCCGGCCGGCAGCTACACCCGGGAACTGACCCTCAAGCAACTGGGGCGCCTGGACACCATGAATCTGCAGGGTGTCGAGGCCTCCGATGCGGTCAATTTCAACATCCGCGCCGATGAAGTGGTCAACGGCGCACAGTTGGTGCTGAGCTACAGCTATTCGCCGGCACTGCTCGCCGACCTGTCGCAGATCAACGTGCTGGTCAACGACGAAGTCGCCGCCAGCCTGGCGCTGCCCAAGGAAGGTGCCGGCCAGCCACAGCAGCAGGTGGTGAACATCCCGCCGCACTTGATCACCGAGTTCAACCGCCTGCGCCTGCAATTCATCGGGCACTACACCATGCAGTGCGAGGACCCGCAGCACAGCAGCCTGTGGGCCAAGATAAACGTCGGCTCCGAACTCAAGCTCAGCGTTTCGCCGATCCAGCTCAAGGACGACCTGTCGATCCTGCCGCTGCCGTTTTTCGACCGTCGCGATGCGAGCCAGCTCAACCTGCCGTTTGTATTTGCCCGGCAACCGGATAACGCTACCCTCGAAGCCGCCGGCGCTCTGTCGTCCTGGATGGGCGCGCTGGCGTCCTACCGCGGCGCCAACTTCACCAGCGCCCTGGGTGAGATTCCCCAGCAGGGCAACGCCATTGTCCTGATCGAAAGCAAGGAGGCCGTGCAACTGGGCAGCCTGCAGATCCCGGAGCTGAAAGGGGCCACCGTCACCCTGCAGGCCAACCCGAACGACCCGCGCGGCAAGTTGCTGATCGTCGCCGGTCGCGATGCCGCCGAGCTCAAGCTGGCCGCCAACGCCGTGGCCATCGGCAGCAAGGCGCTGGTGGGCAGCAGCGTGGTGATCGATCACCTCGATCCGTTGAGCCCACGCCAGCCCTACGATGCACCGAACTGGCTGCCGTCCGACCGCCCGGTACGCCTGGGCGAGCTGATCGAAACCAAGCAGCTCAGCGTGTCCGGCTACAACCCCGGCAACATCACCATCCCCGTACGCCTGCCGCCGGATCTGTTCAACTGGCGCGAGGCCGGCGTGCCGCTGGACCTGAAGTACCGCTATACCCCGCAACAGGAGTCGGCGAACTCCTCGTTGCTGGTAAGCCTGAACAACTCCTTCATGAAGTCGATGCCCTTGCCGTCGCTCAAGAGCCTCGACGGTGGCGACAACCTGCTGGCGATGCTGAATAAAGACGAGAGTCTGCCGCGCGAGGCCCGCGTGCTGTTGCCACTGGGCGTGGCCTCGCCACGTTCGCAACTGCAACTGCGCTTCATGTTCGACTACATCAAGCAGGGCGAATGCCGCGACATCATCATCGACAACATGCGCGGCCTGATCGACCCGGATTCGAGCCTCGACCTGCGCGGTTTCAACCACTACATCGCCTTGCCGAACCTGGGTGTTTTCAACGACAGCGGCTTCCCGTTCACCCGTCTGGCGGATCTGTCGCAGAGCGCCGTGGTACTGCCTGAGGGCAGTGGCCCGCAGGAGTGGGGGGCGTACCTGACGGTACTCGGTCGGTTCGGTGAATCCACCGGCTATCCGGCGACCGCGGTGACCGTGGTGCAGCCCAAGGATGTCCAGTCGGTCAGCGACAAGGACCTGCTGGTGTTCGCCTCGGGCGCCAACCAGCCGCTGCTGGAGCAGTGGGCCAGCCACTTGCCGGCCGGTCTCGAAGGCACCGGCCACCGGTTCAGCCTGTCCGACCTGACCCTGCGCGTGCGTGACTGGATCAGCCCGGACCCGCGGGCCAACCAGCGCAAGCCGCGCCTGCAGGTGACCTACAGCGGTGCCAACAGCAGCACCTACCTGGCCGGTTTCGAGTCGCCGCTCAGGTCCGAGCGCAGTGTGGTGGTGATCGCCAGTGGCAAGCCCGAAGGCCTGGCCGATGCCACGGCCGCGCTGATCGGTGGCGACCAGTACAAGGACACCATCCAGGGCAGTCTGGCGGTGGTGCAGGACAAGCGCATCACCTCGCTGGTGGCTGACGAGCAGTACTACGTCGGCGACCTGAGCCTGTTCAAGCGCATGCAGTGGATGCTTTCGCAGAACCTGCTGTGGATGCTGTTGGTGACGGTCTGCGGCCTGGCGCTGGTGAGCCTGCTGCTGTTCGTGTTCCTGCGTTCCCGGGCCCGGAAGCGTCTGTCATGAGTCTGTGCAAGTTGAACGCCCCCGCCAGGCGCGTGGGGCGTGTGTTTGGGCGCGGCCTGCTGTCCCTGGCATTGCTGCTGCCGATGGCGGCGCAGGCCGGCGAGAGCTGCAATCTGCAGAACTGGCCTCTGTGGAAGAACTATGCCGAGCGTTTCGTGCAGAAAGACGGGCGCATGCTAGGCTCGAGCATGGACCCCAACCAGAGCAGCTCCGAGGGCCAGTCCTACGGTATGTTCTTCGCATTGATCGGCAACGACCCGGAGACGTTCGATGCCCTGTGGCGCTGGACCCGGGACAACATGGCCGGCGCCAACATCGCGCAGAACCTGCCCGGCTGGTTGTGGGGCGCGACGCCCGCCGGCACCTGGGGCATCATCGACAGGAATTCCGCGAGCGATGCCGACCTGTGGTTCGCCTATGCCTTGCTGGAGGCCGATCGTCTGTGGAAAAAGCCGGCCTACCGGGCCGATGCGCAGCGCATCCTGGACAATGTGCAAAAGACCCTGATCCGCGACATTCCCGGCCTTGGCAAGATGCTCCTGCCGGGGCCGGTGGGTTATGAGCACCCGGATCAACTGTGGCGCTTCAATGCCAGCTATACGCCGATTCCGCTGTTGCGCCGCTTCAGCAAGGAATTGCCGTCGAGCCCCTGGAAGGAAGTGGCCGACAGCACCGCGAAGATGATCGCCGACAAGAACATGAATCGCTTCGGCTTCGTTCCGGACTGGGTCGGCTATCGTGGTACGGACCTCAACAAGGGCATGTTCGTGGTGGACAAGTTCACCAATGCGCTGGGCAGCTATGACGCGATACGTACCTACCTGTGGGCCGGCCTGACCTCGCCGGACGACCCCCTGGCCAAGCCGATGCTCGATCACCTCGACGGTATGGCGCAGTCCGTCGCTTCCACGGGCGTACCACCGGAAAAGGTCCAGGTGCTCACCGGCGTCACCGAAGGCGTCGGCCCCTACGGCTTCTCCGCGTCGCTGGTACCGTACCTGCGGGCCAAGGGCCTGCCGTTGCTGGCGGACCAGCAACAGCGGCTGGTCGACCAGGCGATTGCGCATTTCACCAACCCGGCTGACCCGGCCTATCAACAGCATCAGTATTACCATGTGATGCTGAGCCTGTTTTCTCTCGGTTGGAGCGAGCACCGCTATCAGTTCAACAAGGACGGCACTGTGAAAGTATCCTGGGAGGCCGCATGCGCCAGCAAACCCTAGCCCTGGCGGTCTGTGCCGCTCTGGCTTCCGGCTTCGGTTTCGCCGCTGACAGCGGCAGCCCGCAATCGCTGCTGATTCAGCAGGGTTACTACTGGCAGTCCAAGGAAAAGCCCGATCGCGCGGCCGAGGCCTGGACCCGCCTGCTGAGCCTGGACGCCGAACAGCCCGATGCGCTGTACGGCCTGGGCCTGATCGAGGTGCAGCACCAGCGCATCGCCAACGCGCAGAACTACCTGGCCCGTCTGCGGGCGATCCAGCCGATGCCACGTCTGGCGCTGCAGCTCGAACAGGATATCGCCCTGAGCCCGCCGGAAAAAAAACAGTTGCTGGAAAAGGCCCGCGAGTTGAGCGATGCCGGTGAGCGCGACCAGGCCGTCGCGGTCTATCGGCAACTGTTCGAGGGCCGCCAGCCGCAGGGCCTGATCGCCCGCGAGTACTACAACACCCTGGGGTTCTCCACCGGTGGCTGGCCGCAGGCCCGCGTCGGGCTGGAGCGCCTGCGTCGGGAACGTCCGGACGATGCGATTCTCGACCTGTGGCTGGCGCTGCACCTGGCGCGCAACCCCGACAGCCGTCCGGAAGGTATCCGTGCCCTGGCACGGCTGTCGCACAACCCGGATATCGGTGGCAACGCCGACGAGACCTGGCGTTTCGCCCTGGTCTGGCTTGGGCCGCCGTCGCGGGACCAGGTGTCGCTGTTCGAGCAGTACCTGCAGGCGCACCCGGACGACAGCGAAATCCGCGCGCTGATGAACAAGGGCATCGCCCAGGGCCGCACGGGTTCCGGCTGGCAGCGCGACCCGCATGTCGCCCGTGGCCTCAAGGCGCTCGACGTCGGCGACCTGGCGACCGCCGAGCAGGAGTTGCAGGCGCGTCTCAAGGACAAGCCCGACGACTACGATGCCCTGGGGGGCATGGGCATCCTGCGTCAGCAGCAGAAGCGTCTCGGTGAGGCGGAAAACTACCTGGCGCAGGCGACCCGGACCGGCGCCGGCGCGCAGTGGAAAGGCGCTCTCGAGGACGTGCGCTATTGGATCCTTCTCGACCGGGCCAACGACGCCCAGCGCAATGGCCGCCAGGCCCAGGCGCGGGAACTGATCGAGCAGGCCATCGCGAAGAACTCGGTCGAGCCGGCCGGGCCGACCGCGCTGGCCGGCTGGTATGCCCAGGCCGGACAATTCGACGACGCCGAGGCCGGGTACCGACAGGTGCTGGCGAGAAACGCGAACTACCCCGATGCCCTGAGCGGGCTGATCGGCGTGCTGTCGCGGGCCGGCAAGTCCGATGAAGCGCTGCAACTGATCGATCGCCTGTCGCCGGCCGAGCAGGCACGCCTGGCGCCGAGCGTGCGCATTCGTGCGCTGCGTGCCACCCAGGTGGCCAAGCTGGCCGAGCGTCGCGGCGACCTGGCGGGCGCTCAGCGTGCCTACAAGGAAGCCCTGGCCGACGACCCGAAAAATCCCTGGATCCGTTTCGCCCTGGCGCGGGTATACCTGCGCCAGGGGCAGGCCCAGGTCGCCCGCGACCTGATCGACGAACTGCTCAAGCAGCAACCCGATCAGCCGGACGCGCTCTACACCAGCACCTTGCTCTCCGCCGAGCTGGGCGAGTGGACCAAGGCCCAGCGCACCCTGTCGCGGATTCCGGCGGCCAAGCGCAGCGCCGACATGAACGAGATGGACCTGGACATCCGTCTGCACGTGCAGACCGAACTGGCGGTGGATGTCGCCCGCCGCGGCCAGCGCCAGGAAGCCTGGGGCCTGCTGGGACGGTGCGAGCCGCTGACCCGTGGCAAGCCCGAGCGCGTGGCGATCCTGGCCAGTGCCTACGCCGAGGCCGGCAATCCGGACCAGGCCGTCAGCCTGATGCGTGATCTGCTGGACAAATCCGCACCGAGCCCGGACCTGCAGTTGCTGTACGCAGGCGTGCTGCTCAAGGCCGACCGGGATACCGAGGTCAGCGAAATCCTGCGCCAGTTGCAGGGCAAGCCGATGAGCGAGACCGCGAGCAAGCGCTATGAGGACCTGGTGTTTCTCTACCGGGTCAAGCAGGCCGACGAACTGCGCCAGAAGAACGATCTGGTCGCCGCCTACGACATGCTGTCGCCGGCCCTGCAGCAGCGGCCGAACGACAGCCTGGCGATTTCCTCGCTGGCGCGCATGTATGCCGCCAGCGGCAATGTCGACAAGGCACGCAAACTCTATGAACCGCTGATCAAGGCCGACCCCGGCAATGCCAGGCTGCAACTGGGCCTGGCGGACATCGCCATGCAGGGGCGCGACTACTCGCTGGCCGAGCGTTCGGTGGAAAAGGCCCTGGAACTCGAGCCCGGCGTGCCGCAGACCCTGACCGCCTCGGCGCGGATCTATCGCGAGATGGGCAAGACCGGCGAAGCCAGCCGCCTGTTGCGCAAGGCGATCGAGATCGAGAACGGCCAGCGGGTCGACACCTATGTCGCCGGTGTCGCGAGTGGCAACGCCGCATCCTCCAACCCGTTCGTCGGGCTGGCCGGGCAGCGCCGCCAGGGCACCTCGCTGGCCGAAGCCTCGCTGATCCCGCCACCGGTGGAGGGTTCGCCGAGCGGCCTGAGCGCCGGTGATCAGGAACTGATTCCGGAGCCGGTCACACGCAAGGTCCAGGCCGCTGCGGCAGCCCCGGTCGCCAGTCGCAGTGCCAACCCGTTCAGCGACCCTTACTCGCGCGACACCTACGCCCGTGACACGGCGCCGAGCACCGGACTGAGTCCGGCCCAGGTCGCGCTCAACGATATTCTCCAGGACCGTACGGGTTATGTCGTGCAGGGTTTCACCGTGCGCAGCAACAACAGTGAGAAGGGCCTGGGCAAGCTGACGGACGTCGAGGCACCGTTCGAGGCCAGTTTCCCCGTCGGCTCGAACCTGGCGAGCATCGCGTTGCAGGTCACGCCGGTCTACCTGTATTCGGGCAGCCCCGGTGCCAACGGTTCGCCCCGCTTCGGCACCAGTGGCACCGCGCTCGTCGGCAGCCAGAAGGACAGCGGTGTCGGTCTGGCCGTGGCCTATCGCGACAAGGACAACGGACTCAAGGCCGACATCGGCATGAGCCCGATCGGCTTCACCTACAGCACGCCGATCGGCGGCGTCAGCCTCAACCGGCCGTTCTCCGCCAACCCCAACTTCAGCTATGGCGTCAGCGCCTCGCGGCGCGTCGTTACCGACAGCGTGACCTCGTTCGCCGGTTCCCGCGACCCGCGTACCGGCGAGAAATGGGGCGGTGTCACCGCCAACGGCGTGCGCGGAGAACTGGGCTACGACAACCAGAAGTTCGGGGCGTACGGCTACGGTTCGGCACACCGGCTGATGGGCAACAATGTCGACGACAACAACCGTTTCGAGTTGGGCAGCGGTGTCTACTGGTATCTGCGTAACACGCCGGGCAGCATTCTCACCCTCGGCCTCAGCGGCTCGGCCCTGAGCTACTCCGAGAACCAGGATTTCTACACCTACGGCCATGGCGGCTATTTCAGTCCGCAGACCTTTTTCGCCCTGGGCGTGCCGGTCAGTTGGTCGCAGCGCACCGAGCGCTTCACTTACCGGATCAAGTCCTCGATCGGTATCCAGCATATCGGCCAGGACAGCGCCGACGTCTTCCCCGGTCACGGCGAGTACCAGGCCAATGCCACGGCAGTCGGTCTGGGCCGCTACTCCGGTGACAACAAGACCGGCATCGGCTACAGCCTGAGCGCGGCCGGCGAATACAAGTTCGGTTCGAACTTCTTCCTCGGCGGTACGCTGGGCGTGGACAATGCCAGCGATTATCGCCAGGTCGCCGGTGGCGTTTACCTGCGCTACACCTTCGAGGACATGAACGGCCCCATGGATCTGCCGGTCAGTCCCTTCGGTTCCCCCTATTCGAATTGATTCAACGAGGAAAGTTTGATGGCTTCTTCCGTGCTCGCTGGTTTGACCCTGCTCGTGATTGGCGAAAGCCACATGAGTTTTCCCGACTCGCTGATGAACCCGCTGTATGACAACCTGACCCAGCAGGGGGCCCAGGTGCATGCGATCGGTGCCTGTGGCGCCAACCCGGCCGACTGGGTCACGCCGAAGCTCAAGCTCGACTGCGGCGCGACCCGCGACCCGGGCGAGAAGATCAAGGTGATGAGCCGCGGCACCATGGACACTCAGCCGATCAAGGACGTGATCGCCAAGGACAAGCCGGACCTGGTCGTACTGATCATGGGCGACACCATGGCCTCCTACAAGACCACGCCGTTTCCCAAGGTCTGGGCCTACCAGAGCGTGACCGCGCTGACCAAGCAGATCGCCGACAGCGGCGCCAAGTGCGTCTGGGTCGGGCCGGCCTGGGGCAAGGCCAACGGCAGCAACACCAACGAGAACACCTACGGCAAGAACCAGGTGCGCACCCAACTGGTCGCCGGCACCCTGGCCAACATGGTCGCGCCGTGCACCTACATCGACTCGACCAAATTCTCCAAGCCGGGCGAGTGGATCACTTCCGACGGCCAGCACTTCACCATCGCCGGCTACAAGTCGTGGGCGGCGGCGATCGGCAAATCCATCAGTGAACTGCCCGCGAGCGCGGTGAAGGGAGCGAAAAAGTGAAACGGACTTTCGGCTTTGTCGGCGGCCTGCTCGGGGTCGCCCTGGTCGCGCCGGCGTTCGCTGCGCAGATCGCCCTGTATCCTACCGGTCCGTCGCAGGACTCGGCCTATCTGCGTTTCGTCAACGTCTCCGCCAGCCCCCTGGAACTGACGCCCGACGGCGCCAAGACCAGCCTCAAGCTTGAAGGCGACAAGGTTGTCAGTGACTTCATCCCGGTACCCGGTGGCCAGGCGATCAAGGGCACCCTGAGCCGTGACGGCCACAAGGTCGCCCTGGAGGCGAAAGTCGCGGCCGGCGACTTCGCCACGGTGTTCGCCCTGGACGACGGCAAGCAGGGGATTCGCCAACTGGTGGTCAACGAAGCCTTCGACATTCCCAACCAGCTCAAGGCCTCACTGGCCCTGTTCGATGCCGACTCCGGTTGCGCCGAGGCCAAGGTCAACCTGGCCGGGCGTGATGTCGACCTGTTCCAGAAGGCTCCGGCCGGCAACCCGCGGCGCCAGGAACTCAACCCGCGTGGTTCGCTGGCGGTCCAGCTGGTCTGCGCCGGCAAGCCGGTCGGTTCGGCGCTCGAGCTGGGCGCGCTGGAAGCCAACAAACGCTACAGTCTATTGATACTGCCTTCGTCGACGGGGCCGCGTCTCATTACCGCCACGGACAGCGTGTCCAACTGAATCGGAAGCACCCGTCGCCATGGTTTTCGCCTCGCTCGAGTTCCTGACGCTGTTCCTGCCCGCGTTCCTGCTGGTCTATGCCCTGGCAAGACCGGCCTGGCGCAACGCGATCCTGCTGATCGGCAGTTGGTTGTTCTACGGCTGGCTGAGCCCGCTGTTCCTGTTCCTGCACATGGTCCTGACCGTGCTCGCGTGGGTCGGCGGCCTGCTGGTCGATCGCTCGCGGGAGGACGGCCGCGGGCGGATCCGGCTGCTGGTGGCACTGATCGTGATCAACACCGCCGTGCTCTGCTGGTACAAGTACGCCAACATCCTCGCCGCCACCTGGAACGAGCTGATCACCTGGTACGGGGCCATGCCCATGGCGTGGCAGAAGGTGGCGCTGCCGGCGGGGTTGTCGTTCATCGTGCTGCAGGCGATTTCCTATCTGGTCGACGTACACCGGCACGTGGTGCCGGTGGAGCGCAGTTTCGTCAACTACGCGACCTACATCTCGATGTTCGGTCACTCCATCGCCGGTCCCATCATTCGTTATGACTGGGTCCGCCGCGAGCTCAACCAGCGCTATTTCAACTGGCTGAATTTCTCCCTGGGCGCGCGCCGGTTCATGATCGGCATGTGCATGAAGGTGCTGGTGGCCGACACCCTGTCGCCCCTGGTCGACGTGGCCTTTCACCTGGAAAATCCGTCCTTCGTCGATGCCTGGATCGGCTGCCTGGCCTACTCGCTGCAACTGTTCTTCGACTTCGCCGGCTACAGCGCCATGGCCATCGGCCTGGGGCTGATGCTGGGCTTCCATTTTCCGGAGAACTTCAACCGCCCGTACCTGGCCTACAGCATCCAGGACTTCTGGCGCCGCTGGCACCTATCGTTGTCCAGCTGGTTGCGCGACTACCTGTATATCTCCTTGGGCGGCAATCGCAAGGGCACCTGGAACACCTATCGCAACCTGTTCCTGACCATGGCGATCGCCGGCCTGTGGCATGGCGGCGACAGCTGGAACTACCTGTTGTGGGGCTCTGCCCATGGCGTGGCGCTGTGCGTCGATCGTGCCTGGTCGCGTTCCAGCCTGCCGGGCTTGCCACGCTGGGCCTCGCACACCGCGACGCTGTTGTTCGTCTGCCTGGCCTGGACGTTGTTCCGCTCCCCGGATTTTGCCACGGCGCTGAGCATGTACGGCGGGCAGTTCGGCCAGCATGGTTTTGCCCTCGGCGATGCGCTGGCGGTGACCCTGCGACCGGTGCACGGCCTGGCGGCCCTGCTCGGGGTGGTGTGCATTCTCGCGCCGCTGTTGCAGGCGCGTTGTGAAAGACGATTCGCCGGCAGTGCGTGGTTTGCGCTGGCTGCGGCCCTCTGGCCCGTGCTCGGGTTCATGCTGTCGTTCGCTCTGATCGCCAGCCGTGAAGCCGTGCCCTTCCTGTATTTCCAGTTCTGATGACCAAGCCAACGCAATCCCCGTCGACCGCACCCACGCCCCCCACGGAGCTGGCGCTTCGCGTCAGCCCGTTGGCGGGCGTGATCTTCATGCTGTTCCTGGCGCTGGGCCTGTTGTCCTGTGTCTGGCTGATGTTCAAGGGCAAGATCGAATTTCTGCCCAAGACCGTCACCCAGGACATGCTGCTGCACGGCGACATCACCCATCGCTTCGCCAAGACCCTGTCCGATGCCCCCGTGCCGAAGCAGGCCGCCGACCTGGAGCGGGGTGCCAGTTGGCTGGCCTTTGGCGACCTCGGGCCGCGGGTGCGCGAGGGCTGCCCGGATTGGTTGTTTCTCACCGATGAATTACGCCTGAACCGCCATGCCGAGCTCAATGCGCGGGCCAAGGTCCAGGCGGTGAGCGAACTGCAGCAGGCGTTGGGCAAGCGCGGTATCCAACTGGTGGTGGCGGTGGTACCGGACAAGAGTCGGATCGTCGCCAACCAGTTGTGCAGGCTCAGTCGTCCAGCCGTGCTGGCGCGGCGTATCGATGAGTGGCTGGGGCAGTTGCAGGCAGCGGGCGTTCCCGCCTTGAACCTGACATCGGCCTTGCAGGCGGTCGGCGAAGCGGCCTACCTGCGTACCGATACGCATTGGAGCGAGGCCGGTGCCAAGGCCGCGGCGGAGCAGGTGGCACAGATGATCCGTGGGCAGAAGTTCGAGCCGACGCCTCGCAAGGCTTTCGACCTGGTGACACAGCCGATCGCGGTGCGGCCAGGCGACCTGGTGCGCCTGGCAGGGATCGACTGGTTGCCGGCGAGTTTGCAGCCACGGGTCGAGAACGTCGCGGCGACGCAGATCAAGGAGCGCGCGGAAGAGGCCGGTGGCGACAACCTCGACGATCTGTTCGGCGATGACAACCTGCCGAATACCGCGCTGATCGGCACCTCGTTCTCGCGCAACTCGAACTTCATCGGCTTCCTCGAAGCGGCGCTCGGCGCACCAGTGGGCAACTTCGCCAAGGATGGTGGCGAGTTCTCCGGCGCGGCCAAGGCCTACTTCGAAAGCCCGGCGTTCACGCAGACGCCTCCGAAGTTGATTGTCTGGGAAATTCCCGAGCGGGACCTGCAGACGCCATATGACGGCCATGCGCGGCTGCCCTGAGGGGCAGCACCGGCGCATCAGAGGGGCAGTGCCCCCGCCCGTCCATCTTCGACCACGAACTGCTTGAGCGTTGACACCGTCGCTCGCGGATCGGCCCGTTCAGAGATCGCCCGGAAGCTGGTTGTCATCCTGCCCGACTCCAACTCGACCGACACATAGCCATGCTGGCGACTGTCGAAAAACCGCACATGCGGATTGAACGGCAGCACCGAGTTGAACAACTCGAACGGTGGCCCGTCGGAGGTCACCGAACTGCCGATGAACTCGGTGGCGACGATCTTCGAATCCGGATTCCCACCGTCGAGATGCAGATCGGTGGTCCAGAACGAGTGGATATCCCCACCCCAGAACACCGGGTTCTTCACCCGCGTGCGCTCGATCGACTGTAGCACCCGGTCGCGGGTGGCGGCATAACCGTCCCAGCCATCGGTCCAGTGGCCCAGTTCCTGGCTGCCCGGCATGCGCTGGAGCACCGGGGTCACCAGCAGGTCCTGGGCGATCACGTTCCAGCGTGCCGTCGAGCGGGCAAAGCCCTGGTCCAGCCAGGCTTCCTGTTCCCAGCCGAGCATGGTGCGTTTCGGGTCGCGCAGGTCGACGCAGTCGCTGGGCGCAACATGCCCCTGGTGGCTGCGGTTGGGCGGGATGCACGGCTGCTCGGAGCGGTACTGGCGCCCATCGAGAATGTGGAATTGTGCCAGTTGCCCGTAATCGAGGCGCCGATAGATGCGCATGTCCGGGCCTCTGGGCAGGCTGCTGGCGCGCAGTGGCATATGTTCGTAGAAGGCCTGGTAGGCCGCCGCGCGCTGCTTGAGGAATGCCTGCGGCGAGAGGTTCGGGTCCTGCGACCACTGGTTGGCGTAGTCGTTCTGTACCTCGTGGTCGTCCCAGGTCGCCGCGCAGGGCGCGCAGGCGTGGAGCGCCTGCAAGTCCGGGTCGGTCCGATACAGTGCGTAGCGGTTGCGGTAGTCCACCAGGGTCCTGGCGTTTCCGGCACCGTGAGGTCGCACGATTTTTCCTGGATCGGTGTAGGAGCTGTCGTAAATATAGTCGCCGAGGAAAAACACCAGGTCGGGCTGTTCGGCGGCGAGGTGGCGGTAGGCGCTGAAGTAGCCCCGTTCCCAATGCGAGCAGGAGACGAAGCCCAGTCGCGCCGAGGTCATCGCTTGTCGTGGCGGTGTCGTACGTGATTGACCGACCGGGCTCTGGGCTCCGAGGCTTTCGAACTGGTACCAGTAGGGCCGACCGGCTTCCAGTCCGGCGACCTCGACATGCACCGAATGGGCGAAACGGCTGTCGGCCATGACCTCGCCGCGTTGGATGACACGGCGCATGGCCGCGTCCGTCGCCACCTGCCAACGTACCGGCACCGGCCGGTCCAGCCCGCCATTGCCGTCTGCCGCATTGAAGCGCGGTGCCAGTCGCGTCCAGATGACAAAGCCGTCGGGCAATGGGTCGCCCGAAGCGACGCCGAGGGTGAAGGGGTAGTCGACCCCGGCACCGCGGGCGAATGGGCTGAGTAGCGACAGCGCCGCGGCCCCGGCAATCCCGGTGATCAGGCGGCGTCGGTCCAGGTCGATCGGGCCCGCACCGGACGCTTGCACAACATTATCGGTCATGGAAAAAACTCTTGGGTTCAGTCAAAGGGGTTGCCCATGGTCCCGCAGGAGTCCTTGCCGCAGCCTATCGATATGTACCCCTTTCAAACGGTGGCAGCAGTCATCTACGGTGGCCCGGATGAAGTGGCCGAGTCCTGTTTCAGGAAGCCCGGTCGAGAAAAGTTCCAAGGGTGTCCTCGCCGAGTGTCAGTTTCATTACGTGTCGAAAAAAATCAGTAGTGGCACGTAATGGCCGTCCTAGAGCCTTAAAACCGTAAATTAAAGTTAACCGATCGGTCATTTTTCGTTGCTAGCTTGGCGCCCCTAATCAACAAGGGGCAGCCGAATGAGAACCTGGGACGAACCTAAAAAGCGCAAGGCGCACATCGAACTGATCCCGATGATCGACGTGATGATGTTCCTTCTGGTGTTCTTTGTGCTGGTCAGCCTGAACGTGATTCCGGCCCTCGGCATGAAGACCCAGTTGCCGAGCGCCAGCAGTTCGCAGCAGCTCAAGCCGCAGAACAAATTCATCCTCACCCTGGGCGTGGACGGCCAGTTGCAGTTGGACGGCAAGGACATGACCGTCGAGGGCCTGGTGCCGGCGCTCAAGGCCGCCGAGAAGCCCGACAGCAAGTCGACGATCATCGTCAACAGCGACAAGGGCGTGGAAGTCGCCCGCCTGGTGGAAGTCATGGACACCTTGCGTCTGGGTGGCTTCACGTCTGTCTCCATCGCCACGCGTAAGTCCTGATCATGTACATCCTGTTTCGTGCACGTCAGCTGCTGGGCAGTGTCCCGGCCCTGATCGCCATGGCGCTGGTGATCCTGGGGATCACCTCGCAGCCGTTGAAGGTCCAGCCGGTCTACGACGAGTCGGCGGTGGAACTGGCCCTGGTCGAGCCTGAGCCGGAGGTGGTCCCCGAGCCGGTGCCGGCGGTGGAAGAGCCGCCACCGCCACCGGTGATCGAGGACGAGGAGGCCGAGCCCGCGCCACCGCCACCACCGCCCAAGCCACAGCCCAAGCCGGAACCCAAGCCCAAGCCGACACCCAAACCGGTGGCCAAGCCGACGCCCGTGCCGGCCAAACCGGTGGAGGCCAAGCCGCCTGCCGAGCCGGTGGTGGCCAAGACGCCAACGCCGCCCGCGCCGCCAGCACCGCCGAAGGTCGACAGCCAGGCCCTGGAAGGCGGTTACCTCAAGGGACTGCGCAATGAGTTGGACACCTTCAAGCAGTACCCCACCGGACGCCAGGCCTCCCTCGAACGCCCCAGCGGCGATGTGGTGGTCTGGTTGCTGGTGGACCGGCAGGGCCGCGTTCTCGACTCCGGAATCCAGACCCCGGCCTCGAGCATGCTGCTCAACCGGGCCGCGACCAACAGCCTGCATCGCATCAAGCAGGTCAAGCCTTTCCCTGAGCAAGCCTTTGGCGGACGCAACGAGCAACGCTTCACCGCCACTTTCAATTACAGCGTGCAGTAAGCACCTATAACCAGGAATAGAGTGATGAGGTTTACACGGATTCATCTGGCACTCGTTGCCGCGAGCATGGGCCACGGCGTGGCAATGGCGGACACCGCTGCCAGCGATGTCGGCGTGATCGGCGTGCAGGGCAAGGCGACGGCAGGTGGCGGCTACATGGTCCAGGAGGACAGCATCAAGGGCCGCTCCACCGTGACCAAGGAGGCGCTGGACAAGCAGACCGCCACCGGCAACGCCATCGACAAGCTCAAGTACACGCCGGGGCTGAACATTTCCAGTGAAGACGCCACGGGCCTGGGCAGCTTCCGCTTCACCATGCGCGGTCTCAACTCCGACCAGGTCGGCATGTCCATCGATGGCATGCCGATCAACGACTCCGGCAACTACGCGCTGTACGCCAACCTGCTGGGCGACCCGGAGAACATCGAGCAGATCTTCGTCACCCAGGGTTCGTCCGAGGCCGATGGCCCGCACATCGGCTCCAGTGGCGGCAACATCGGCGTGGTGACCATCCGCCCGACCAAGGAGACCGGCGCCTTCGTCAAGCAGGTGGTTGGCAGCCATGCCACCACCAAGACCTTCGCCCGCCTCAACACCGGTGAAATCAACGGCCTGAGCAACTGGCTGTCGGTCTCCCACACCGAAGGCCAGAAATGGCGCGGCGGCGGTGCCGAGCGTGCCGACAAGGTCGAGTGGAACAGCTTCTTCGACATGGGCGGCGGCAACACCGCCAACCTGATCCTCAAGTACCACGAGCAGGAAAACACCAGCTACAGCCAACTGACCAAGGCGCAGTTCCAGCAGTACGGGCGCAAGTACGACCCATACCCGCAGACCCCGGCCGTGGGCAGCAACGGCAAGATCAACAGCTACTACGGCCTGGCGCTGAACCCGTTCCAGACCTTCACCGGCGTGCTCAACACCCAGTTCAAGCTGGCCGACAACCTCGCGCTGTCGGTGATCCCGTACTACTACTGGGGTAACGGCAGCGGCGTGGGCAGTTCGGCCTACGCGCTCAACAGCGGCTCGAATGCCGGTGGCGTATTCGACCTGAGCAACTTGCCGACCGGCGCCCAGTACAACGCCGACGGTACACCGAACACCGGCGTGTACTACCGGCCTTCGCGGACCCAGACCTGGCGCCCGGGGATCACCACCAAGCTGAACTGGGACCTGGGCGACCACAGCCTGCAGTTCGGCTACTGGTACGAGCGCGCCCGCCAGAGCCAGACCCAGCCCTTCATCCGCCTCAAGTCCAGCGGCAAGCCGGAAAGCGTCTGGCCCGACTCCGACTACGTGGTCGATGCCAACGGCAACACCGTTCAGGGGCGCGATCGCTTCACCGTGACCCCGGCGCAGAAGGTCTGGGCCCAGGACACCTGGTACTTCACCCCGGACTGGACCCTGGTGGCGGGCCTGGCCTACATGAACGTCAAGCGTGACGGTACCAACCACGGCAGTCTCACCGAACAGCCG
Organism: Pseudomonas fuscovaginae SE-1; assembly: GCF_000364705.1. Classification (GTDB taxonomy): domain Bacteria; phylum Pseudomonadota; class Gammaproteobacteria; order Pseudomonadales; family Pseudomonadaceae; genus Aquipseudomonas; species Aquipseudomonas fuscovaginae_A. The sequence goes on from NZ_AQOH01000202.1 coordinate 41,199, forward strand.
GAAAAGCGCAGCCAGACCTACACCAAGCTGCTGCCCAACGTTGGCCTGAAGTATCAGGTCGACGAGTACGACCAGGCGTTCTACAGCCTGTCGCGCAACATGCGCGTACCGCAGAACTATGTGCTGTACGACAAGGGCGCCGGCTCCATCGACGCCAAGCCGGAAACCAGCTGGAACCACGAACTGGGCTGGCGCTACACCAAGGACGACATGACCGTCGCCGCGACCCTGTTCTACATGCAGTTCGAGAACCGCCAGGTGTCGTCCAGGGACATCAACGGCGACTTCGCCGACATCAACGCCGGCAACGTCGACAACAAGGGCCTGGAGCTGGAGTGGAGCGGCCTGCTGCCCCATCACTTCAACTTCTACACCTCGTACACCTACACCCGTGCCGAGCAGAAGGACGACCTGACCGTCTACAACGCCGGCAAGGCGATCCTGCTGCCGACCGCCGGCAAGCAGTTCGCCAACGTGCCGAAGAACATGCTGGCCGCCAACATCGGTTATGACGACGGCCTGTTCTACGGCACCTTCGGCGGCAAGTACACCAGCAAGCTGTACGGCGACCTGACCAACGACGAGGCGATCTCCGGGCGCACCGTGTTCAACCTCGGTGCCGGTATCTACCTGCCGGTGGACAAGAAGGTGGTCAAGGACGCGACCCTGCGCCTGAACGTCGACAACCTGTTCGACAAGAAATACCTGGACGGCGTGTACACCACCAAGACCAACTCGGCGACCTATGGCGGCTTCCGTGATGGCGACCCGGCCTACATCGTCGGCCTGGACCGCACCGTGACCGTCTCGCTGGAGGCGAATTTCTGATGTCTGTCCCATCCGCTACAGAGGTAACCCGCTAATGGACATGAACACGCTTCACGAGATCACGTTCTATGTGATGTACGCCGCCCTGGCGATCGCGATCTTCATCGCCATCGAACGCGCCATCTACTTCGCCTACGTCCGGCGCCAGGCCCGTGGGCTGATGGAAGCCCTGGGCTCGCATGTGCACAGCGACAAGGACCTGCCGCAGCAACTGACCCGCCGTGACAGCCTGCCGCTGGACATGGCCAGTGCCGTGCTGGCGCAGAAGGCCGCCCACGGGACGCGCAAGGACCTGGAGGATGTGATCGACACCCAGTACCTGGCCAGTCGGGCGCCGCTGGCCCGCAGCCTGTGGATCATCGAGACCATCACCACGGCGGCGCCGCTGCTGGGGCTGCTCGGGACCATCCTGGGCATCATCGACACCTTCAAGGCCCTGGCCAGTGCCGGTGTATCCGACCCGGGCCAGATTTCCGGCGGGATCGGCACGGCCCTGTTCGCCACCGGGCTGGGGATCGCCATCGCGCTGTTCTGCGTGGTGTTCCACAACTTCTTCCAGGACAGCCTGGAGCGCATCAACGATCAGCTCAAGATGCTGCTGATCCGCGCCGCGACCGGTGCCCGGGTGCAGGGTGAGGTGCCGCATCGCGCCACCAGTCCGGCGCAGTTGCACACGGCCTGAGCCGTTCTGGATAAAGGGCTGTTTGTGGCGAGCGGGCTTGCCCGCGCTGGGGGGCAAAGCCCCCCTGAAACCTGAGTACTGGATGCACCAGCCCGATCGCGGTGTCCGGTTCTGTGGCTGCGGTGCAGCCGAGAGCGGCGGTGCGGCGTCCCGACGAGCCCGCTCGCCAACGGTTGTTTTTATCTTCCGATACGAGACGCTTATGTCCCTCATTCCGAAGTTTCACGCAATGCGCTTGCGCATCGGCCTGGCCGCTGCGCTCGGCCTGTTGCTCAGTCCGCTGGCCCAGGCGGATTTTTCCATTCCCGGTTTCGAACTGGTGCACACCGTGCCCCTGGCGACCGAGCTCGATGCCCCCGACCTGCGCCAGCCCGGCCCGGTCTGGATCGAGTTGTTCAACGGCGCGAGAAACCGAATCGACATCGGCCAGTTCTATGCCGCCGATCATCCCGGTTCGGTGATGGACAAGGTGATCGACAGTCTGGAGGCCGCTGGCAGGCGTGGCGTGAAAATTCGTTTCCTGCTGGAAGAAAAGGGCCTCAAGCTCTCCGACCAGGCTACCCTGGAACGGTTGCGCAGGATTCCCAACCTGACCTTCCGCGTACTGCCGTATGCACGGGTGGGCGGCGGCATCATCCACGCCAAGTACCTGGTGGTGGATGGTCAGCAGGCTTTTATCGGCAGCCAGAACTTCGACTGGCGGTCCCTTGAGCACATTCATGAAACCGGCTTGCGGATCAGTGACGAAACCGTCGTCGGCCAGGTCCAGGCGATATTCGATCAGGATTGGAAGGCCCAGGCCGCGCTGACCCAGAACAAGCCGGTGCCATTGCCCAAAACCGGCAAGGAGCCGACACGGAGCGGCAACTACCTGGTCGCCAGCCCGCAACGCTATAACCCGGCAGGCGTCGGCGATTCACAGCAGGAGCTGCCGCGCCTGCTGGCCGAGGCCAAACATGAGGTGCGGGTGCAACTGCTCGACTATGCGCCGCTGTCCTACGGGCCGGACAAGACCCGTCCGTACTACCCGGTGATCGACAATGCCGTCCGCGCTGCTGCGGCACGAGGCGTGTCGATCAGGCTGATGGTCTCCGACTGGAACACCGGCGCGCCGGAAGTCGCCTACCTCAAGAGCCTGGCGGTGCTGCCCAACGTCCAGGTCAAGATCGTCACCTTGCCCCAGGACCCGCAGGGCTTCATCCCCTATGCGCGGGTGATCCACAGCAAGACCATGGAGATCGACGGGCAGGTGGCGTGGGTCGGCACCAGCAACTGGCTGGGCGGCTACCTCGACAACTCGCGCAACCTCGAAGTGGTGATGCACGACCAGGCGATGGCCGAACGGATCGGCGCGTTGCATGAGCAGTTGTGGGATGGGCCCTATGCCTGGCCGCTGGATGTGGCGCGCGATTATCCACAGCCGCATCCGGGGACGCCTTGAATGGCACTGTGGCGGTTCTCACAGGCTCTGCCGCCGGCTGGGCACCATCAAAAAAGGGGACCGTCTGGTCCCCTTGTTCTTCAGGCTGATGATCAGGCCGTACGCGGCGAACCCTTCGCCACGCGCAGGCGATACAGCCCGTAGATGAACAGTACCCAGGCCGGCATTACGTAGACCGACACGGCGATGCCCGGGATCATCAGCATCACGCCGAGGATCAGCGCGACGAAGGCCAGGCACAGGTAGTTGCTGAACGGCGTCCAGAACGCCTTGAAGCCAGGTACCACGCCCTGTTGCTCCATGGCCTTGCGGAATTTCAGGTGGGTCAGGCTGATCACGATCCAGTTGATGATCAGCGATGCGACCACCAGTGCCATCAGCAGCTCCAGCGCTTCATGGGGCGCGACGTAGTTCACCACCACGCAGAGCAGGGTGACCAGCGCCGAGACGCCGATGGCCCGAACCGGTACGCCCTGCTTGTTCAGCTTCAGCAGTGACTTCGGCGCATCGCCTTGCTCGGCCAGGCCGAACAGCATGCGGCTGTTGCAGTACACGCCGCTGTTGTACACCGACAGGGCGGCGGTCAGGACCACCACGTTGAGGATCTGCGCGGCGGTGTCGCTGCCGATCAGGGCGAAGATCTGCACGAACGGACTGCCGCTGTAGGCGTCGCCGGAAGCGCCGAGAGTGACCAGCAACTGGTCCCACGGGTACAGCGAGAGCAGGACGGTCAGTGCGCCGACGTAGAAGATCAGGATACGCACCACGACCTGGTTGATCGCCTTGGGGATCACCTTGCGTGGTTCGGTGGCCTCGGCGGCGGTGATGCCCACCAGTTCCAGGCCTCCGAACGAGAACATGATGAAACACAGCGCCATCAGCAGGCCGCTGACGCCGTTGGGGAAGAAGCCGCCATGACTCCACAGATTGCTGACCGTGGCCTGTGGGCCGCCGACACCGCTGACCAGCAGGTAGACGCCGAGGGCGATCATGCCGACGATGGCGACCACCTTGATGATCGCGAACCAGAACTCGGCTTCACCGAAGGTCTTCACATTGGTCAGGTTGATCAGGTTGACCAGCACGAAGAACACCGCCGCGCTGACCCAGGACGGGATTTCGGGCCACCAGAACTGCACGTACTTGCCCACCGCCGTCAGTTCGGCCATGCCCACCAGCACGTAGAGCACCCAGTAGTTCCAGCCGCAGAGAAAGCCCGCGTAGCCGCCCCAGTACTTGTGGGCGAAATGGCTGAACGAGCCGGCCACCGGCTCCTCGACGATCATCTCGCCCAACTGGCGCATGATCAGGAAGGCGATGAAGCCGCAGATCGCATAGCCCAGGATCATCGCCGGGCCGGCGGACTTGAGCACCCCGGCGGAGCCTAGGAACAGCCCGGTGCCAATCGCCCCTCCGAGGGAAATCAGTTGGATATGGCGGTTTTTCAGGCCGCGCTTGAGCAAACCCGGTGTCAGGTTTTCACCCGTCATTGCTTCACCTTCTCTCATTTTTCTTCTCAGCGGGGCCCTGACTGGATCAGATCTGCAACCGATACTGAGTGCTCGACATAAGCGGCGTGGATATTAAATCCCGAAGATGGGGGGCTCAAGTATTACGCGGGGTCGCGGGCAAATTAGGCATGGATTGGGAAGTTTCCGACAGCCAGGTGCTGCGGGCATTGAAGGTATTGGCGACATCGACAGCGGATTTGGGCAAATCTCGTGAAAACCGCCTATGTCGTCAGCTTTCGCCGGCTGTGATCGCGTATGTCGGTATTGTCGTGCTTTCGCTTGATCGAGCAGGTGGCTGTCATATAGTTTTATCGAAATCGGCACAAACATGCACAATCAGGCGAACTCATGCAAAACTTTCATTCCCCTTCCGAGCTGCCCGATGTGCGGCGACAGAAGATCCTGCTGTTGCTGGAGCGCGATGGCAAGGTCATGGCCTCGGAACTGAGCCAGCATTTCGCGGTGTCGGAAGACACGATCCGTCGTGACCTGGCCGAGCTGTCCCAGGCCGGCCTGTTGCAACGGGTCCATGGGGGCGCCTTGCCGCGCCCCAAGGATACCGGCAAGGACTATTTCACCCGGATCGCCGAGACCGATGAGGTGAAACGGCACCTGGCCGAACTGGCGGCACGGCGGATCGGCCAGGGGCAGATCGTCCTGTTCGACTCGGGCAGTACCACCTTGCAGATCGCCCAGTCACTGCCGACGGGCCTGTCCTTCACCGCCGTGACCTGTTCGCCGATGATCGCGATGACCCTGGCCGAGCACCAGGGCGTTACGGTGATCCTTGCCGGTGGCACGCTGAACCCGGCGACCATGGCGGTGGGAGGGCACGAAGCGGTGCGGTTGATCCAGGGCATCAAGGCGGACCTGTTGTTTACCGGTGTCTGTGCGATCCATCCGCAGGTCGGTATCAGTTGTTCGCGCTACGAGGAGTTGGCGGTGAAGCAGGCGCTGCTCGACAGCGCCTCCCATGTGGTGGCCGTGACCACCGCCGACAAGCTCGGCGCGGTGGAGCCGTTCGTGGTGGGGCCGTGCGCACGGTTGCAGACGATGTTCACCGAGCAGCAGGTGATGGGCGATATCGAGGCCTATCGGCGCCTGGGGATCGAAGTGGTGCAGGCGCAGATCTGAGCGCTCGTCGTTCCAGCGCTCGATTTTCGTCTCCGGCAAGGTATGCTGGCTCCTTACCAGCCGCTTTGCATTCCGATGTTCCTGCGAGTCGACAGCGTTCCATGATCACCCACCTTGCCCTGTTCCTCTGTACCCTCGTCGCGATGGAAGGCGTCGGCTACCTGGCGCACAAGTACGTGATGCATGGCTGGGGCTGGTTCCTGCACCGCTCGCACCATGAGCAACACCTGGGGGCTTTCGAGACCAACGATATCTATCTGCTGGTGTTGGCGGTGGTGGCTGTCGGCCTGATCGTGGCGGGGAACAGCGGGCATGAGCCCTTGCAGTGGATCGGTGCCGGTGTGGCAGCCTTCGGGATCATCTACGTGGTGGTGCATGACGGCATCGTGCATCGCTACTGGCCGTTTCGGCCGCGGCCACGCAATCGTTACCTCAAGCGCCTGTATCAGGCGCACCTGCTCCATCATGCGGTGAAGGGACGCAAGGACAGCGTGTCGTTCGGCTTCCTGTATGCGCCGCCGTTGCGAACGCTGAAACGGCAGTTGCGCGAGTCGCGACAGGCCGCGCGCAATCATCTCGATCCTGTCGCCAGCGATGGGGTTCGCAGGCCTCCAGGCTTCTAGCCCGTTGCAGGCTTATGCCGAGGTGATGCCCCTGGCCTGCTCTCACAGGCCAGGGGGGGAGTGCGCTCCTAGGCCTCCCAACCCGCTCCACTGACCGCCGCACGCGCCAGCGGATGCAGCTCAGCACCCGGGTGCTCGATCTGCCAGGCCAGCAGTTCCTTGCGCATGCCGGGCGTCCAGAACATCTGCAGGTGATTGCGCACGCCGAGCACGGCCTGTTGCGGATCCGGTTCGCTGGAGAAGTACTGGGCGATCTGGTTGGCCATCTTGATCAGGTTATCGGTGCTCATCGGCGGACCTCCGCTCGGGTTCCGGTTTCGCGTGCCTGGCGGCGTTCCTCCAGCAGGCGCTGCTGCTCGTCGCTGAACGCCTGGTAGCGTTTCTGCCACTCCGAAGGCTGGTAGACGCGGCTGACCTCCACGGCAGTGACCTTGTATTCCGGGCAGTTGGTGGCCCAGTCGGAGTTGTCGGTAGTGATGACGTTGGCTCCCGATTCCGGGAAGTGGAAGGTGGTGTACACCACCCCCGGGGCAACCCGCTCGGTCACCCGTGCACGCAGCACGGTCTGGCCCGCACGACTGCCGATGCCGACCCAGTCGCCTTCGCTGATACCCCGGCTCTCGGCATCGGTGGGGTGGATCTCCAGGCGGTCCTCATCATGCCAGGCGACGTTTTCGGTACGCCGGGTCTGGGCGCCGACGTTGTACTGGCTGAGGATGCGGCCGGTGGTCAGCAGCAGCGGGTAGCGGCTGTTGACCTTTTCCTCGGTGGGCACGTAGCCGGTGATCATGAAGCGTCCCTTGCCACGCACGAACTCTTCGATGTGCATGGTCGGTGTACCGTTCGGCGCCGCCTCGTTGCACGGCCATTGCAGGCTGCCGTGACGCTCCAGGGCCGCATAGCTGACGTGGGTGAAGGTCGGTGTCAGGCTGGCGATTTCATCCATGATCTGCGACGGGTGCTGGTAGTTCATCGGGTAGCCCAGGGCATTGGCCAGGGCCACGGTGCCTTCCCAGTCGGCCTTGCCGCCCAGCGGTTCCATGACCTTGCGCACCCGCGAGATGCGCCGCTCGGCGTTGGTAAAGGTGCCGTCCTTTTCCAGGAACGAACTGCCCGGCAGGAACACGTGGGCGAACTTGGCGGTTTCGTTGAGGAAGATGTCCTGCACCACCACGCATTCCATGGCCGACAGTGCCGCGGTGACGTGCTGGGTGTTCGGGTCGCTCTGGGCGATGTCCTCTCCCTGGCAGTACAGGCCCTTGAAGTGGCCGGCCAGGGCTGATTCGAACATGTTGGGGATGCGCAGGCCCGGATCGGGTTGCAGGGTGACGTTCCAGGCCTGTTCGAACTGGCTGCGCACCGCTTCGTTGGAGATGTGCCGGTAACCGGGCAACTCATGGGGGAAGGAGCCCATGTCGCAGGAGCCCTGCACGTTGTTCTGCCCGCGCAGCGGGTTCACGCCGACGCCCTCGCGGCCGATGTTGCCGGTGGCCATGGCCAGGTTGGCGATACCCATGACCGAGGTGCTGCCCTGGCTGTGTTCGGTCACGCCCAGGCCGTAGTAGATGGCCGCATTGTCGGCGTTGGCGTAGAGGCGGGCGGCTGCGCGAATGTCTTCAGCGGCCACGCCGCAGATGACCCCGAGCACTTCCGGCGAGTTTTCCGCGCGGCTGACGAACTCTTTCCAGCGGGCGAAATCGCCGCCTTCGCAACGGGCGTCGATGAAGTCCTGGTCGAGCAGGCCCTCGGTGACGATGACATGGGCCAGCGCGTTGAGCATGGCGACGTTGGTGCCCGGGCGCAGGGCCAGGTGCAGTTCGGCACGCGCATGCACGGAGTCCACCAGGTCGATACGCCGGGGGTCGATGACGATCAGCCGGGCGCCTTCGCGCAGGCTGCGCTTGAGCTGGGAAGCGAACACCGGGTGGGCATCGCTGGGGTTGGCTCCCATGACGAGAATCACGTCGGCCTGCATCACCGAGTCGAAGCTCTGGGTCCCCGCGGACTCGCCCAGGGTCTGCTTCAGGCCATAGCCGGTGGGCGAATGGCAGACGCGGGCGCAGGTGTCGACGTTATTGTTGCCGAAGGCCGCCCGTACCAGTTTCTGCACCAGGTAGGTTTCTTCGTTGGTGCAGCGGCTGGAGGTGATGCCACCGATGGCGTCGCGGCCATATTTGTGTTGCAGGCGCCGGAACTCGCTGGCGGCGTAGGTGACCGCCTCATCCCAGCTGACTTCCTGCCAGGGGTCGTCGATGTGCTTGCGGATCATCGGCTTGGTGATGCGATCCGGGTGAGTGGCGTAGCCCCAGGCAAAGCGTCCCTTGACGCACGAGTGGCCGTGGTTGGCCTGGCCGTTCTTGTCGGGAACCATGCGTACCAGTTGGTCGCCCTTCATCTCGGCGCGGAACGAGCAGCCGACGCCGCAGTAGGCGCAGGTGGTGATCACGGCATGCTCGGGCTGGCCCAGTTCGACCACGCTTTTTTCCATCAGCGTCGCGGTGGGACAGGCCTGCACGCAGGCGCCGCAGGACACGCATTCCGAGTCGAGGAAATTCTCCCCGCCGGCGGCGGCGACCCGCGATTCGAAACCGCGTCCGGTGATGGTCAGGGCGAAGGTACCCTGGGTTTCCTCGCAGGCGCGTACGCAACGGTTGCAGACGATGCACTTGCTCGGGTCGTAGTCGAAATAAGGGTTGGAGGTGTCTTTCTTGTCGGCCAGGTGATTGTCGCCTTCATAGCCGTAGCGCACTTCCCGCAGGCCGACCTGGCCGGCGACGGTCTGCAGTTCACAGTTGCCGTTGGCCGAGCAGGTCAGGCAGTCCAGTGGGTGGTCGGAAATGTACAGTTCCATGACGTTGCGGCGCAGTGTCGCGAGTTTCGGCGTCTGGGTGTGGACCACCATGCCCTCGCTGACGGGCGTCGTGCATGACGCCGGGTAGCCGCGCATGCCGTCGATCTCCACCAGGCACATGCGGCAGGAACCGAAGGGTTCCAGGCTGTCGGTGGCGCACAGTTTGGGAATGCTGGTGCCGAGCATGGCCGCCGCGCGCATCACCGAGGTGCCTTCGGGCACGCTGATGCTCTGGCCGTCGATGTTCAGGGTGACCTGTACCAGGCTGTCGCGGGCCGGGGTGCCCAGGTCCATATCGGTTTTCGGATCGAAGAGAGTGATCATTGATCGGCCTCCGAGGGCTGCAGACCGAAGTCGGCGGGGAAATACTTGAGGGCGCTGGCCACCGGATAGGAGGTCATGCCGCCCAACGCGCACAGCGAACCGTATTGCAGGGTGTCGCACAGGTCCTTGAGGATGATCGCCTGTTCATCGCGGCCTCCCTGGTCGGGGGCGGCCAGCAGCCGATCGATCACTTCCACGCCGCGGGTCGAGCCGATGCGGCAGGGCGTGCACTTGCCACAGGATTCCTCGGCGCAGAACTGCAGGGCGAAGCGCGCCATGCGGGCCATGTCCAGGCTGTCGTCAGCCACCACCACGCCACCGTGACCGAGCATGGCGCCAATGGCGGCGAAGGCTTCGTAGTCCAGCGGTGTATCGAATTGTTCCGGGGGGACCCAGGCGCCCAGCGGACCGCCTACCTGGGCCGCCTTCAGTGGCCGGCCGCTGGCGGTACCGCCACCGTAGCCTTCCACCAGTTCACGCAGGGTCAGGCCAAAGGCCCGCTCGACCAGGCCGCCGTGACGGACATTGCCGGCCAGCTGGAAAGGCATGGTGCCCAGGGAACGGCCCATGCCGTAGTCGCGATAGAACTGCGCGCCCTTGGCCAGGATCAGCGGGACCGACGCCAGGGTGAGCACGTTGTGCACCAGCGTCGGCTGGCCGAACAGCCCGCGCAACGCCGGGATGGGGGGCTTGGCGCGGACGATGCCGCGCTTGCCTTCGAGGGAGTCGAGCAGGGCGGTTTCCTCGCCGCAGATGTAGGCGCCGGCACCGACCCGAACCTCGAGGTCGAAGGCCTGGCCGCTACCGAGTACATCGGCACCGAGGTAACCGGCCTCGCGGGCGATGTCCAGCGCCTGGCGCAGCGTCGACACCGCCTGTGGATATTCCGAGCGGACGTAGATGTAGCCTTGGCTGGCACCGACCGCGAGGCCGGCGATGGTCATGCCCTCGACCAGCAGGAAGGGGTCGCCTTCCATCAGCATGCGGTCGGCGAAGGTGCCGGAGTCACCTTCGTCGGCATTGCACACCACGTATTTCCGGGGCGCCTGGGCGGCGCTGACCGTGCGCCATTTGATCCCGGCAGGGAAGGCCGCGCCACCGCGGCCGCGCAGGCCTGAATCGAACACGGCGGTAGCGGTCTGTTCAGCGCCGATGGCGATGGCCCGGACCAGTCCTTCGAAGCCGCCATGGGCCCGGTAGTCATCCAGGGACAGCGGACGGGTGATGCCGGCGCGGGCGAACAGCAGGCGCTGCTGGCTTTTCAGATAAGGCAGTTCTTCCACCAGCCCGAGGGCCAGGGGATGGGCCGATGGGTCGCCCTGTAGTGCATCGAGCAGCGACGGTACGTCGGCGGCGCTCACGGGGCCGAAGCCGAGGCGGCCCCGCGGGCTGTCGATTTCCAGCAACGGCTCCAGCCAATAGAGGCCTCGCGAGCTGGTACGCCGCAGATCCAGTTGCAGATTGCCTGCGCTGGCCCGGGTCGTGATGGCCGCCGCGATCTCATCGGCCCCGACCGCGCGGGCCAGGGAGTCGGCGGGTAGATAGAGGTTCGGCATCATGCGTCCTCCCGGCAGCTGTCGAGCAGCGCATCCAGGCGCTCGGCGCTGAGCCGTGCGTGCACCTGGCCATCCAGCTCCAGGGCCGGCGAGCAGGCGCAGGCGCCCAGGCAATACACCGGACGCAGGCTGATGCGACCGTCGGCGCTGCTGCCGTGGTCATCCAGTTGCAGGCGATCGCGCAATTGTGCGGCGAGTTGTTCGGCGCCGCGGCTCTGGCAGGATTCGGCCCGGCACAGGCGCAGGATATGCCGGGCCGGAGGGGCGGTACGGAAGTCGTGGTAGAAGCTGATCACCCCACGGATCTCGGCCTGGCTCTGGTTCAGGGCATGAGCGATTTCGGGGATGGCGACATCGGGGATATGGCCGATGCCTTCCTGGATATCATGAAGGATCGGCAACAGCGCGCCCGGGGAGCCCTTGTGGCGTTCCAGCAGGCGGTGGACCAGGGGCAGGTGCAACGTCTCATCAGGCATACGGCAATCCTCACGGCTACGGACATACCACGAGGTCGTCGGCTGTCCGAAAGTGTCGGCTGCGGCATTCACACCACGTCACGGTATCGTGGCATGTCCGGTGGCCAGGCACCCTGAGCGGGCATCTTTTGGGCCCGGTGCGGTCTTTGCCGCACCTCTTCAGGGCATAAAGTCCAGCTTGCCATGGCGCCCAGGCTTTATCGGCACCAAAGCGACTTGCATGGTTCTTTTCGCGACTGCCATTGAGTATAGAAGGGGGCGTTTCGGGCGGGTGTCATGGGGACAGGGGGCGCGCAGCCCCTGCAGTGGGGTGGAGGGGCTTCGTGGTCCGGTACCTGTATCGACCGTCGTCAGGGAGGGGCTTTGCCAGGGGCGCCAGCCGATCGAAGTGGCCTACCCGGTCCCCGTCCGGGTGGGCCGTGACGTGTCTCGTCAGAAGCTTCTCCAGCATTCGCTGTAGCGCTCGCACACCCCGTAACGCTGGTCCATCTGCGCCATGCGTTCCAGGTGATGTTCTATGATCTCCAGCGTCACCTGCTTGCCGGCTTCGAAGTAGTAAAGCGTCATCGACTTGTACTGCTCGAACGCCGCCTTGTTGCCCGGCTTTGCCGATTTGTCTTCCGGCTTGGCCCAGTCTTCCAGTTCGGTATCCTTCAACGGGCGCAGGCGCGACAGGTACTCATCCTTGTAGCGCTGCAAGGTCAGCGCCTTGCGTTGTGCCGACTCGGCGTCGAAGGCTTGCAGGTTCTGGCGATACAGGGCCCAGTAGTCGTCCGGCAGGGTGAAACCCAGCTTGGCCTTGCGCTCGGCGATCAGGTTGTCGACCTTTGCCATCGCCAGCGGCGTCTTGCTGGCATCTTCCGGGGAAGGCAGCATGCTCGGGATCAGGCTGCTGTCGATGATCCGGTTCATCAGTTCCAGGCGATGTGGCGTGTCCGGCAGGGCCACCGGCTGCTTGGGGAACAGCGGATTGCGTCCGGCGCAGGCGGGCAGGCCCTTGCCCAGGTGCAGCACAGGCGTGCGCCGTTCCTTGCCGTCGATGATCCGGACCCGTTGCAGGCGGGTGCGGCACTGGCCCTTGCCGGAGTCGAAGGTCAGCTCGTACTCGGCATTGGCTTCGGGTTTGAAGTTGATGCCGTTGCCACAGACCGAATAACCCTCGTGGGTGTTGACCCGCAACAGGGTCTCGTGTCCGGGCTTGAGCTTGATTTCCAGGTAGCCCCGGGCGTCCTTGGGCGGCGTGCTGAGCATGTCGGCGCGCCGCTTGGTGTCGCCCATCAGCATGTTGTTGAGCATCCCGGTCGTCTGCCCGTCGCAGTGTTCGGCGTCGAAATAGTCGAGGGTGGCGTTCGAGGTGTTGGCGACAAAACGCAGCTTGGCGGCGTCTGGCTCCGTGGCATCCGGGTAGGTGCCGTTGACGCTGCAGCCGCCCAGCAGGGCTGATAGCAGCAGGGTCGCGGTGGTCAACAGGCGTGAAGGGGTGGAGGATAGAACCGGCATTGAGCATCCCTGGCTGGCGGACTTGAAGAGGGGGCATGCTACTGAAGCGCTATTATCGGGTCCAGTCTGGGCGTCGGAGCGCCGGGAAGGGTGCCGATATGTACGACGGGCCATGCTCATGGCTGCGGCCTGGACACGAGGCGAAAAAAAACCGCCTTAGTAGGGCGGTTTTTTTTGCAAATCCGGCCGTAGGGTCGATTTGCTCACTTCACAGAGTCCTCGCGTGGACGGCCCAATCCTAACCAGTCTGATGAGACTATGCAACGCCCTTAGGTCGAGGGATGGGGCTGAAATGTTTTGATTGAAAGTTGTACAAAAAAGCAACTGATAGAAACATCTGACGGTTGATGCTCGGGTACGATGTCGGTGCTCTCGCGCGAAAAACATTGCTGAGGCGGCCAGGCCCGCGCGCGCATTCAGGCCCCCCTGACACGGCTTAGTAACCCGTGCCGGATTCATTCAGGGGGCCATCAGCCCGGCCGCCTCACCGAGTCCTCGCGTGGACCCGAAGGCGTGCGTGTTCCGGTAAGTACGCTGGAGGTTTGGCCCGCTTTGGAGGGCCACAGTATGTCAAAGATCCTGCGACGTACCTGGAGCCTCGTAGTGAACGCATTTCGGGCTTATCGCCTGTATGAGTTTCTACGGGATCACTTCGATGACCAGCGGTAAGGGTTATTGAAGTGGCCCGCCCTGGTTTCGGCCGGGGCGGGTTTAATGAAACGTCCTTTCAGTTGAGTCCTTCCAGTAGATTCGCCTCTTGTAGAATGTCGGTGATGGCCGACTCATCCACGGCGTATACGCCGCGAGAAGCCTTCCAGACCAGCTTCTTCTCTTGCAGGGTGATCAATGCCTGTTGGACCGTCGGTATCTCGATCTTCCCGTGTTCGGCGGCAATCCCGGCCAACTGGCCCGGGGATGTCGGGGGGAAGGGGCACTGCGCAGGTGGCGATGCATTACCTTGAAATATCTCGCTTCAAACGCTTTTTGAGGCACTGTGCGTATCCCGCTATTCTCGGAATGTCGTTGAAAATCCAACGATCAGGCCTGGAAACCTGCAAATAGGAATATTGCGCCACCTTTCAGCACGATGGTTGGTGCCCTTGAGATTCAGTATTCCGCGGGAGCCAAGCGCATGAGCGTTTCTTGTAAGTCGACGTTTCAGATTTTACCCCTCAGCACCCAGGCATTCGCCGGAGGTGCCCAATGAACCCATCACCCCTCATCAAAACCCTCGGTGCCGTCACCTTTTCCACCTGCGGCTCCCAAGGCCGCGAGCTGTTCCGCGTCAATGCCGATGTGCCGATATTGGAAGCCATGGAACATGCTTCCCTGTTGCTGCAGTGTGCCAAGGCGTTGTCCCTCGATGCGGCATTGGATGCGAAGGATGGCGAGCGATATGCCTGGGCGGCGCATTATCTGGGGGAGATGGGGAAGGCGGTGATCGATGACCTTACGCAGGGGATGTTGCGTGAGGCGTAGGCCTGCGCCGTTCAGCAAAAATAGCGATTGGGCGGCGGGTTTCGGCAGGCCCGCCGCGTTATCGTTCTTCGTCGGAACGCCGCCCGGAGCAAGCTCTGCTCCTACAGGGCGCGTGCGGCTCGTCACTGGATGTCTTTCAGGTAGTTCTTTAGCAGATCAAGCGGTGCCGTCAGGTCTGCGGTGGTCCGTACCTGATTGCAGTCATCGGCCAGTCGCCGCAGTTCACGCCCCAGGGGCTTGTCCGTCCCGCCCACGGCGTCCATCGCGACGGCCACGCAGGCATTGAGCTTGCCCCGGATCGCCTCGACATCGCCCTGGCGCAGCAACAGCTCGAACACATCCTTCTGGTACTCGCCCATCACCACGTCATCGCGCAAAAGCGGGCTCCCGCCGTCACGTTCGTGGGCCAGTTTGAGGGCAAAAAGGGCGACGGTTTCCAGTTGCGATTCCATGAGGCGTTTTCCTCCGCCGAGCGCTGCGGCCGCTGGTGGTCACTTTCCAGCAGACGAAAAAAAAGACCTTGATAATCAAGGTCTTTTTCAATCTTGGTGCCCCGAGGGAGACTCGAACTCCCACTCCTTTCGAAAACGGATTTTGAATCCGCCGCGTCTACCAATTCCGCCATCAGGGCTCAATGGCGGCGAAGTATAGAGAGGCGCCTACCGTTGGTCAATTGCCTTTCATGGTCAATTTTGACGAATTCCGCTAAACTTTCCGGCCCTGCTGGACGAACCTCCCATCATGCGCGTCGCTGACTTTACTTTCGAACTCCCCGATTCCCTGATCGCTCGCCATCCGCTGGCCGAGCGTCGCCACAGCCGCCTGCTGACCCTCGATGGGCCCAGCGGGGCCCTGGCGCATCGTCAATTCACCGATCTGCTCGAGTATCTGCGCCCGGGCGACCTGATGGTGTTCAACAACACCCGGGTCATCCCGGCCCGGCTGTTCGGCCAGAAGGCTTCCGGCGGCAAGCTGGAAATCCTCGTGGAGCGGGTGCTCGACAGTCATCGCGTGCTGGCCCACGTGCGCTCCAGCAAGTCGCCCAAGGCCGGCTCGAAGATCCTGATCGACGGCGGTGGCGAGGCCGAGATGCTGGCCCGGCATGACGCGCTGTTCGAACTGGGCTTCGCCGAGGAGGTGCTGCCGCTGCTGGAGCGTGTCGGCCACATGCCGTTGCCTCCTTATATAGACCGTCCTGACGAGGGCGCCGACCGCGAGCGCTACCAGACGGTCTACGCCGAGCGCCTGGGCGCCGTCGCCGCACCGACCGCCGGCCTGCATTTCGACCAGCCGCTGCTGGAGGCGATTGCCGCCAAGGGCGTCGAGACCGCGTTCGTCACCCTGCACGTCGGGGCCGGGACCTTCCAGCCGGTGCGCGTGGAGCGCATCGAGGACCACCACATGCACAGCGAATGGCTGGAAGTCGGCCAGGACGTGGTGGATGCCGTGGTCGCCTGCCGCGCCCGTGGTGGCCGGGTGATCGCCGTGGGTACCACCAGCGTACGTTCGCTGGAAAGCGCCGCCCGCGATGGCGTGCTCAAGCCGTTCAGCGGCGATACCGACATCTTCATCTACCCGGGTCGGCCGTTCCATGTGGTCGACGCCCTGGTCACCAACTTCCACTTGCCCGAATCCACGCTGCTGATGCTGGTTTCGGCCTTCGCCGGTTATCCCGAGACCATGGCCGCCTACCAGGCCGCCGTGGACAACGGTTACCGCTTCTTCAGTTACGGTGATGCCATGTTCATCACCCGCAACCCCGCGCCGACCGGACCCCAGGCATCGGCACCCGAGGATCAAGCATGAGTCGTACCTGTCGTATGTCGTTCGAGTTGCTGGCCACCGATGGCAAGGCCCGTCGCGGTCGCCTGACGTTCCCGCGCGGCACCGTCGAGACCCCGGCCTTCATGCCGGTGGGCACCTACGGCACGGTCAAGGGCATGCTGCCACGGGACATCGTCGCCACCGGCGCCGAGATCATCCTCGGCAACACCTTCCACCTGTGGCTGCGCCCAGGTACCGAGGTGATCAAGGAGCACGGCGACCTGCACGACTTCATGCAGTGGAAAGGCCCGATCCTCACCGACTCGGGTGGTTTCCAGGTCTTCAGCCTGGGCGCCATGCGCAAAATCAAGGAGGAGGGCGTGACCTTCGCTTCGCCGGTCGACGGCGCCAAGGTGTTCATGGGCCCGGAAGAGTCGATGCAGGTGCAGCGCGACCTGGGCTCGGACATCGTGATGATCTTCGACGAATGCACGCCGTATCCGGCCGATGAGGACGTCGCGCGGGTGTCGATGGAGCTGTCGTTGCGCTGGGCCCAGCGTTCGAAGAACGCCCATGGCGACAATACGGCGGCGCTGTTCGGGATCGTCCAGGGCGGCATGCACGAGAACCTGCGCATGCGTTCCCTCGAGGGCCTGGAGAAAATCGGCTTCGACGGCCTGGCCATTGGCGGCCTGTCGGTGGGCGAGCCCAAGCACGAGATGATCAAGGTGCTGGACTACCTGCCAGGGCGCATGCCGGCTGACAAACCTCGTTACCTTATGGGCGTTGGCAAGCCGGAAGATCTGGTGGAGGGTGTGCGCCGCGGGGTGGACATGTTCGATTGCGTGATGCCAACCCGTAATGCCCGCAATGGGCATCTGTTCGTCGACACCGGTGTGCTGAAGATCCGCAATGCGTTCCATCGCCATGATGATTCGCCGCTGGATCCGACCTGCGATTGCTACACCTGCCAGAACTTCTCCCGCGCTTATCTGCATCATTTGGACAAGTGCGGCGAAATGCTCGGGAGTATGTTGAATACCATCCACAACTTGCGGCATTACCAGCGCCTGATGGCTGGTTTGCGCGAGGCTATTCAACAGGGTACATTGGCCGCCTTTGTCGATGCCTTCTATGCCAAGCGCGGGCTTCCCGTGCCGCCCTTGGACTGACTTTTCAGAATCGTATTCTCGTAACTGGAGTGTTAAATGAGCTTTTTCATCTCTAACGCGTTCGCCGACGGCGCGGCCCCTGCTGCTGCGGCCGGCCCTGCGGGCGGCTTCGAGTGGATCTTCCTGGTCGGCTTCCTGGTCATCTTCTACCTGATGATCTGGCGCCCACAGGCCAAGCGTGCGAAGGAGCAGAAGAACCTGCTGAGCAACCTGGCCAAGGGTGACGAAGTGGTGACCACCGGTGGTATCGCCGGCAAGATCGTCAAGGTGACCGATGAGTTCGTGGTGCTGGAGATTTCCGATACCGTCGAAATGAAGTTCCAGAAGGGTGCCGTCGCGGCCACTCTGCCTAAAGGCACACTGAAAGCGATCTGAGTTTCAATATTCAACAATCGACGGGGCGCGCAAGGCGCCCCGCGTCATAAGCGGGCGGCGTGATGCTGAACAAATACCCTCTGTGGAAATACGTACTGATCGTGGTGGTATTGGCGATCGGTTTTATTTATTCCGCTCCCAATCTCTATCCTGACGATCCGGCCATCCAGGTCAGTGGTGCCAGCACGGCGCTGCAGGTCAACCAGGCCGACCTGGATCGTGCGAGCAAGGCGCTCACCGATGCCGGGATCAACGTCAAGGCCGCTACCCTGGCCGCCAACGGCAAGGACGGTCTGCTGCGCCTGAGCAAGCAGGAAGACCAACTGCCGGCCAAGGATGTCGTGCGCAAGGCGCTCGGCGACGATTACGTGGTGGCCCTCAACCTGGCCCAGACCACCCCACAGTGGCTGCGCAACCTCGGCGCGCACCCGATGAAGCTGGGTCTTGACCTGTCCGGTGGTGTGCACTTCCTGCTGGAGGTGGACATGGACAAGGCTGTCGATGCCCGTCTGAAAGTCTATGAAGGCGACGTCAAGAGCCTGTTGCGCAAGGAGCGTGTCCGTTACCGCAGCCTGCCGCAGCTCAATGGCGCCATCCAGCTGGGCTTTGCCGACAACGATGCCCGCGAGCAGGCCCGTGCCCTGATTCGCAAGGGTTTCAACGATTTCGACATTGTTCCGGCCGACCTGAATGGCCAGCCGGTACTGCGTCTGGCGATGACCCCGGCCAAGCTGGCGGAAATTCGCGAATACTCCATCAAGCAGAACCTGACCACGGTCCGTAATCGCGTCAACGAGCTGGGTGTGGCCGAGCCGCTGGTACAGCGTCAGGGTGCCAACCGCATCGTGGTCGAGCTGCCGGGCGTGCAGGACACCGCGGAAGCCAAGCGGATCCTCGGCAAGACCGCCAGCCTCGAGTTCCGCCTGGCCGCCGAGCCGGGTGCGTCGAAGGCGACCTCCGAAGAATTCGAGTTCCGTGAGGGCAAGCGTCCGCCCGCGCTGATCGAGCGTGGCCTGATCATCACCGGTGACCAGGTGACCGATGCCAAGGCCGGTTTCGGCGAGCACGGCAGTCCGGAAGTGAACATTCACCTGGACAGCCATGGTGGCGAGTTGATGAGCCGCGCCACGCGCACCAACGTCGGTCGCCAGATGGCGGTGATCTTCATCGAGCAGCGTCCGGTCACCACCTACAGCAAGCAGGTGGTCGACGGCGTCGAGAAGGAAGTCGCGGTACAGAGCTTCAAGGAAGACAAGAAGATCATCAGCCTGGCGACCATCCAGTCGCCGCTGGGTTCGCAGTTCCGTATCACTGGCCTGAACGGCCAGGGCGAGTCGTCCGAACTGGCCCTGCTGCTGCGTGCCGGTGGTCTGGCCGCGCCGATGTACTTCGCCGAAGAGCGTACCATCGGCCCGAGCCTGGGTGCCGACAACATCACCAAGGGTATCGATGCGTCGTTGTGGGGCATGCTGTTCGTCTCGCTGTTCATCATCGCCATCTACCGCTTCTTCGGCATCATCGCCACCGTGGCCCTGGCCTTCAACATGGTCGTGCTGCTGGCGCTGATGTCCCTGCTGGGCGCGACGCTGACCCTGCCGGGTATTGCCGGTATCGTGCTGACCATGGGCATGGCGGTCGACGCCAACGTGCTGATCTTCTCGCGGATCCGTGAAGAGATCGCGGCGGGCATGAGCATCCAGCGGGCGATCAACGAAGGTTTCAATCGGGCCTACACGGCGATCGTCGACGCCAACCTGACCAGCCTGCTGGTGGGTGGCATCCTGTTCGCCATGGGGACCGGTCCGGTCAAGGGCTTCGCGGTAACCATGTCCCTCGGGATCTTTACCTCGATGTTCACGGCCATCATGGTGACCCGCGCGATGGTCAACCTGATCTTCGGCGGTCGTGACTTCAAGAAGTTGTGGATTTAAGGGGCTGCCATGTTACGTACTATCAACTTCATGGGCGTCCGCAACGTTGCGTTCGGCGTCACTGTGCTCCTCACTGTCGTGGCCTTGTTCAGCTGGTTCCACAAGGGCCTGAACTACGGTCTGGACTTTACCGGCGGTACGCTGATCGAGCTGACCTACGAGCGTCCGGCGGACGTGACCAAGGTTCGTGCGCAGTTGGGCGAGGCCGGCTATCACGAGGCGATCGTGCAGAGCTTCGGCGCCACGACCGACCTGCTGGTGCGCATGCCGGGTGAAGACCCGCAACTGGGCCACCAGGTGGCGGATGCGTTGCAGAAGGTCGGCGGCGACAACCCGGCGCAGGTCAAGCGCGTCGAGTTCGTCGGCCCGCAGGTCGGTGAGGAGCTGCGCGACCAGGGCGGCCTCGGCATGCTGATGGCGCTGGGCGGCATCCTGATTTACCTGGCTTTCCGCTTCCAGTGGAAGTTCGCGGTCGGCGCCATCGTCTCGCTGGTGCACGACGTGGTGGTGACCGTGGGTATCCTCTCGTTCTTCCAGATCACCTTCGACCTGACGGTGCTGGCAGCGGTACTGGCGATCATTGGCTACTCGCTCAACGACACCATCGTGGTCTTCGACCGGGTTCGCGAGAACTTCCGGGTGCTGCGCAAGGCCAGCCTGATCGAGAACATCAACATCTCGACCACCCAGACCCTGCTGCGGACCATGGCGACCTCGATCTCCACCCTGCTGGCGATCGCGGCGCTGCTGTTCTTCGGTGGCGACAACCTGCACGGCTTTTCCGTGGCGCTGTTCGTCGGTGTTCTGGCGGGTACCTACTCGTCGATCTACATCGCCAACGTGGTGCTTATCTGGCTGAACCTGAGCAGCGAGGATCTGATTCCTCCGGCCAGCACCCAGAAGGAAATCGACGACCGTCCTTGATGTCCGTCCTTCCACCGGCTGTCACTTTGAAAGGCGCGAGTATTGAACTCGCGCCTTTTTTCATGATCCAAGGCTAGGAGAGATGCGGAAAGGTTCCGCTTGTATGGTCAGGAGGTTCACGTGAACAAGTCGTTGCTGGTGGGAGCGGTGCTGGGTGCTGTCGGTGTCACCGCCGGAGGTGCTGTTGCGACCTACAGCATGGTGAAGAGCGGCCCTGAGTATGCGCAAGTGTTGGCGGTCGAACCGGTGAAAACCCAAGTGAAGACGCCACGCGAAGTCTGTAAGGATGTTGCCGTGACCCGGCAGAAACCGGTGCAGGACGAGCATCGTCTGGCCGGTACCGCGATCGGTGCGGTCGGCGGCGGTCTGCTCGGCAGTCTGGTGGGGAATGGTCGTGGCAAGACCCTGGCGACCGTGGTCGGCGCCGTGGGTGGCGGTTATGCGGGGAACAAGGTGCAGGAGGGCATGCAGGAGCGTGACACCTATACCACGACCCAGACCCGTTGCAACACGGTCAACGACATCAGTGACAAGATCGTCGGCTATGACGTACGTTACCAGCTCGACGGCAAGGAGGGTCGGGTGCGCATGGATCGTGATCCGGGCAACCAGATCCCGGTGGACAAGGAGGGTCGCCTGATCCTGAGTCAGGCGCCAGCGCAGCCGGGCCAGTAATCGCAGGCACAAAAAAAGCACCCCTCGGGGTGCTTTTTTCGTTCGGGCGTCTTAGCGTTTCAGCGAAGCCGGCAGGTGCGGCTGGATGGCTGTCAGTACAGCCTTGAAGCACTTGGTGTTACCGGCAACGATGTGGCCTTTCTCGAGGAAGTCGTGACCGCCGGTGAAATCGCTCACCAGGCCGCCTGCTTCCTGGATCAGCAGCGCGCCTGCAGCCATGTCCCACTCGGACAGGCCCGATTCCCAGAACGCATCGAAACGGCCGGCGGCCACGTAGGCCAGGTCCAGGGCGGCGGAGCCGGCGCGGCGGATGCCGGCGGTCTGGCCGACCAGGGCGCGGAACATGCCCAGGTAGTTGTCCAGGTTGTCCATCTGGTCGTCACGGAACGGGAAGCCGGTGCCCAGCAGGGCGCCGTCGAGGCTGGTGCGTGGGCTGACGCGCAGGCGGCGGCCGTTCAGTTGGGCGCCACGGCCACGGCTGGCGGTGAATTCTTCCTGGCGAACCGGGTCCAGGACCACGGCGTGCTCCAGGCGGCCGCGGTATTTGCAGGCAATGCTGACCGAAAAGTGTGGAATGCCACGCAGGAAGTTGGTGGTGCCATCGAGTGGGTCGATGATCCACAGGTAGTCTTCGCCTTCGCCGCTGCCGGCGTGGAAGCCGGTTTCTTCGCCGCGGATGGCGTGGGTCGGATACGCCTTGCGCAGTGCGTCGATGATCTTCTGCTCGGCGGCGCGATCGACCTCGGACACGTAGTCCTTGGCGTCTTTTTCGTCGACCTTGATGCTATCCAGGCGCTCGATGGAGCGGAAGATCAGTTCACTGGCGGCGCGGGCGGCGCGCAGCGCGATATTCAGCATGGGCTGCATGGACATTTCACCTAGAGTGTTAAAGAAAGCCGAACATTCTAACAGAAAAGTCTTGTCGGTGAAGGACGACATTCGGTTTCGTGGCGCAAACCCCAGTGCTTCTGTAAGATTTGCTCCCCTTTGCCTTGTCCGAGAGCGCCGCGCCGTGCTGCAAAATATTCGTATCGTCCTGGTCAATACCAGTCATCCGGGCAATATCGGCGGGG